>JAFGFZ010000007.1 GCA_016930815.1 Pirellulales bacterium
AAGATCTTTGATCTCATGTGGCTCGGTCAGGAGACCAGCCACAACGGCGTGGCTCGGTCAGGAGACCAGCCACAACGGCGTGGCTCGGTCAGGAGACCAGCCACAACGGCGGTCCACAGATCGGCCGAAGAAGCCCGGCTTTTCAAAAAAGCCGGGCTTCTGGATCCGGGCTTCTGGGTTCGAAACTTGTGGCAGTATTTTTGGAACGGAATATTTCGTCTTCCTGCATATCCCTGGAATTACCTCATGAAGCTTCAAATTGCGAAGACTACATTAACATTCTTAACAGCGTTCATTTTTGGCGAATTCGCACTCTCCGCCGATTTCCGGCCGCCGGCGGTCCCTCTGGTGACCTGCGATCCCTATTTCAGCATCTGGTCGCCAGCGGATCGCCTCACGGATGCTGACACGGTCCATTGGACTGGCAAGCCGCATCGGCTCGCGACGCTGGTACGGATCGATGGCAATCCGTATCGCGTCATGGGCGGGCAGCCCGAGGACATCCCCGCGATGAAACAAACGGGACTGGCTGTGCTACCGACAAGGACCGTCTATTCTTTCGAATCCGCCGGTGTCTCCCTCTCGGTTACCTTTCTGACACCACTGTTACCCGAGAATATCGATTGGCTAGCTCGTCCCGCAACCTACATCACGTACACATTCCGGGCTACCGATCAAAAAACCCATCAAGTCCATCTTCATGTGGATGCCTCCGCTGAAATCGCCGTGAACACCCCAGATCAACAGGTGGAAGGTGCGATCGAGAGACATGGTCCTTTGATGGCAATCAAGTTTGGTTCGACGGAACAGGCCGTGCTTGCCAAGCAAGGCGATGATATCCGTATCGATTGGGGGTATTTTTACATGGCGGCATTTGAAAAGGATATCGCCTCGCGAGCGATCACGGATCGGGCTTCCCTTCGGCAGGCATTCATCAACAACGGATCAGGTTCGGCCGGTCTCTTGCCGATGGAGTTCCCGGCCGGCGCGGAAACCGTTGCCGGCGGAATCGCATTCGATGTGGAGCATGTTGCATACGCGCCGGTCACCCGTTGGGTTCTGCTCGCCTACGATGATCTGGTTTCGATCCAGTACATGAAAAAAAATCTCCGGCCTTATTGGCGGCGGGACGGCTGGGAGGCGGCGGACCTATTGAAAGCGGCGGCGGACGACTATGCTCTTGTGCAAGAAAAGTGCATTGCCTTTGACGAGGAACTCATGGCCGACCTGGCGAGGGCAGGGGGTTCGAACTACGCATCCCTGGCCGCCCTGGCGTACCGCCAATGTTTCGCGGCTGGAAAATGGGTGGCTGATGAAAATGGGCAACCCCTGCAGTTTTGCAAGGAGAACCACTCCAATGGATGCATCGGCACATCGGATGTCTTCTACCCGATGGCTCCCCAGTTCCTGCTCTTTGGGCCCTCTCTTTCCAAATCATTTCTTGTGCCCTTCATGAACTACGCGGCTTCGGAACGCTGGAAATTCCCATTCGCACCGCATGACCTGGGAACCTATCCGCACGCCAACGGGCAGCGCTATGGTGGCGGTGAACAATCCGAGGAAAACCAGATGCCGGTCGAGGAGAGTGGCAACCTGTTGCTCTTGATGGCCGCCATTGGCCAGATGGAAGGTCATGCCGAATTCGCCGGTTTGTATTGGAACCGATTGGAGCAATGGGCCGAATACCTCCAATCGAAAGGATTCGATCCGGAGCATCAGCTATGCACGGATGATTTCGCCGGCCATCTTGCGCACAATGTCAATCTGAGCGCCAAGGCCATCTGCGCTCTGGGCGCGTTTGGTAAACTCTGTGAACTCCGCGGCGACCACGCGCGGGCGGCCGAATATCGGGATATCGCAAAGCAATTTGCCCAGCGGTGGATCGACACCGCCGATGATGGAGATCATTACCGCCTCGCTTTTGACCGTCCGGGCACTTGGAGCCAGAAATACAATCTGGTCTGGGACCGCATCCTTGGCTTGGATCTGTTCCCTCCCGAGGTGGTGCAGAAGGAGATGGCCTATTATCGGCAAGTCCAGAACCCCTACGGGCTGCCGCTGGACAACCGAGCCGATTATACCAAGCTCGATTGGATCCTTTGGACCGCGACACTCACTCAGGACCGCGGCGATTTTGATGCCCTCGTGAATCCAGTTGTCGCATTTCTGAACAACACGCCCGATCGCGTGCCGATGACCGATTGGTACTTCACGACCACGGCTCGGCGGCGAGGTTTCACGGCCCGCCCGGTGGTCGGGGGCGTTTTCCTGCAGATGCTCTACGACAATCAAATCTGGTCGAAATATTGCCGTCGCGATCGCACCCAGGCCCATAAACCATGAACGCCGTTCGAAAAGGAGGTTTTCTATGAGCGAAGGCAAACGCCCCGGCGGATTGACCGCGTTGGCGGTGATCAATTTCATCTTCGCGGCAATGGGATTGCTCGGGATCCTCGGCTTGGCCACGTTCCTGGCTTTTAGCCAGATGGAAGACGGCGGTAATCCAGATATGCAGAAAATGAAGGAGGAATTTGCCAAGTCGGGTCTCACAGTCACTATCGTTGTGCTTCTCCTTGCCATCAGTGTCTTAACAACCCTCCTTGAAATCCTATCCGGTATTGGCTACTTATTGCAGAAGAAATTTCTCGGTCGTTTGTTGGGGAATATGTACGCTGTTGTAGCGATTGGGACGAGTCTGGCGATGGCCATTTGGGGGCCGCAAACACAGGGCGGTGGATTTACAGTTGGGACGATCTTCGGATTGGTTTATCCGGTCCTCACTCTCCTTCTACTGAATACAACATTCAAAGAGGATTTTATCAATTAAAGGGCAGGAATCGTACAGTCGTATCTTATCAGGGGGTTCTGTATGAGTTTCAGGGAATTGCAGCTCCGCCATCTGCGCCTGATCAGTCTTTACGGGGCACGTTATGTGATCCGGGGAGGGGCCGGTCTTGTCTATATCATGCTTGTCCTCTCCTGCGGTTTGATCACCGCGCATATCATTCTGCTGCCGGTTGAGCAGGAGGCAAAGGAAAAGACCGGGGTGGAGTTGACCGACAAGGAGATGCTGGATCACCTGGTTGAGGTCGCTCGCCCGGCCGTGCAATGGATGCTCGGTGGCAAAACGAAGAATGAGAGGCCCGTGATGGAGAGATCCGCTGGCAATGAGAAAGAGGATCCTGAAATCCGCTGGGCTGCTTATCTCCTCGACGAAAAGCCCGCCCTTCTCTCCGCGGTGATCCTGATCATGTTCTATTTCACTCCGTTTCTCGTGGCCTTGGGTAGTTTCAACCAGTACTCCGGAGACATCCAAAGCAAGGGATTGCGCTATCAGTTACTGCGCACGTCTCGGACGAATATTTACTTCGGCCGTTTCCTGGCTGCCGTCTTCTATACTGTTTTTGTCAATGCGATTCTGATCATCATCATTGTTCTCTACCTGGGTTTGAAACTGGATATCTACGCTTGGAGCGCCCTGGCGCGTTGGGGGCTATGGGGCATTCTGGCCCTGATTGCAGTCAGTATTCCCTACATCGCCTTTTGCGGATGGATATCCAGCATGATCGACTCGCCATTCGGCTCGATGACCATTTCGTCGATTGTCATCAGTGCCATCCCTCTTTTTGCCCTGTTCGGGCGTGCGACATGGAAACCAGCCAGTTCTATCTGCTATGCCCTCCCTTGGGGCATCCAGAATTACATACTCCACCCCGATTGGACCTGGGTCCTTGGATCACTGGCCGCCTGCGGCGGTTATACAATCCTTTTCCTGCTGCTGGGCCACCATCATTTCACAAAGCGCGATCTATAAATAGGATTGAACCAATATCCGTATGGGAGATAGGAATGTGACAGAACATGCGGTGGGAATCCACAAGCTCTGCCGGAATTTTGGCCAGATCAAAGCACTCGACAATGTCTCCTTCACAGTGAAGCGGCAATCCATCTTTGGACTTCTCGGTCCGAATGGAGCCGGGAAAACGACCCTCTTCTCAATCGCGGCCAATTTTATCCATGCGGACTCCGGGCAGGTCGAGATCCTTGGTGTGGACGTTCAACAGATTGCACAACTTCAGGGACGCCTCTCGATCTTGCCACAAGATGCCCTCTTTCAGCGGAATGTCCCGATCCTGGAACAGCTTGTTTTTTTCCGCTTACTGGATGGCCGGACACGTTCCGAAGCCGTAGGGGAAGTCAAGAAAACGCTTGAAATGGTCGGGCTTGGCGAGTTTATGAACCGCCGAGTTCACAGCCTCTCCCATGGGATGATCAAGCGGCTTGGGGTGGCCCAGGCCTTTCTGGGGAATCCCGAGGTGATCCTCTTGGACGAACCGACATCGGGACTCGATCCCGCGAATGCCCGCCAGATACGAGATCTGATCCGGGAACTGCAATCCCGGGCCACGATTCTGATTAGTTCCCACAATCTCGCGGAGATCCAGGAACTCTGCGACCATGTGGCAATCCTGGACCAGGGAAAGCTGGTCGCGGCCGGTTCCGTGGCGGAGATCACGCGTGCCGGCCGAAAAATCGATGTTCGCCTGTCGCGCCCGCTGCTTTATCATGAAATCACACGGCTTTCGGCACCCCAAGGGATCCGTCATATCACCGATTCGGGTGCGGGGCGCTACACATTCCATATCAACGTATCCGCACTGGAAGCCGGGGAAAACGAAGCGGAAGCCATGGATCAAATCATCCGCCAGTTCCTCCGCGATTTGCTCGATATGGATCTTATCCCCCGCGAGTTTCGCGAGGGGACTTCTCTCGAAGAACACTTCCTGAAAGTGACCGGAAAGGGCGGGGATTGAGTTGCCTGGCATTCATTTTCTTTTGCCATGCAACGGACCTGTCCTGGTATAATGTGATGCAAATCTCGAGTTCACAAGCCGCCGGGGACCGGCTCATTATCGGCCCATTTTGGACTTTCCGCCAGTTCGTGCGTGAAGGCCGAAAAATGCACCTGTCCCCTTCCGGCCAAGGGGACAGTCCCATTTTCGCGGCGAATCGAGCCTTTCATGCCGTTGGCGCCTGGTCGCCGCGAAAATCGGGACAGTCCCCGTGAATGCTAAAAATCCGCCACGGTCATGGGATTGATCCAACCAGGAAATGTTAAAGAATGGACCGCACCGGATACAGCAATCTAGATAGAACACACTCCAGGCCCGTTCCTCGGTTCCATCGCAACCATAGGCGGCTATTCTCTGATCCAGTTTCTCCCCGTATTTCCAGGCAGCGAAAGCTCCACGTGGAGCCACTTGAATCTCGAATGCTGTTATCCGTGGTGATCAATGAAATTCACTACAATCCCGCGGATAATACCAGCCCTTCCGAATACATCGAACTCTATAATACCGGCATCGATGATGTCGACCTTTCGGGCTGGGCATTCACCGATGGTATCGACTACGTGTTTTCTCAAGGCATCGAGATTCCATCCGGCGAATTTCTTGTGATCGCCCAGGATCCCGCCACGATCTTGGCCGAATTCGGTGTCGGATCGGCCGGCCCTTGGATCGGGAACTTGAATAACGACGGCGAGAATATCGTCCTACGCGATTCGTTCGGCACGATCATTGACGAAGTGGATTATCGTGTTGGATTTCCATGGCCCCTTGCCGCCTCGGGCGATGGCGGCTCCATGGAATTGATCCATCCCCTCCTCGATAACAATCTGGGGTCTTCGTGGCGGTCATCCTACGTACCGCCCATGGTTCCGTCCGAACCGGATGCCGGAGGCGCCTCTTCCCTGGACGACCTTGTTCATCGCTGGAGCTTCAGTGGCGACCTCGTCGACTCGGTTGGAAACGCCGACGGAATACTGATCGATCCGGGTGGAATCGCGGTCTTTAGGAGTGATCGACTCGACCTGAGCGCGAACAGCGGGCAGAATTCGGATCAGTCTCCATTCACATCCGGTGCCTATGTCGATCTACCAAACGGCATTATTTCGTCGTTGGGAAACGAAGCCACGTTCGAGTGGTGGGGAACCGTCTCCAAGAATCGGACGTGGGCCGAGATTTTTTCCTTCGGCACCAGCAATGGCGGCGAGGACTCTTCCATCAGTGGATCCAATCAGAATTACCTGACACTCATTCCCCTATCTGGAAGCGGCACCCTTCGAATCACCCATCGCAACGGAAGTACAGGGAGTGAAAATTACGTCGACGACAGCACCGCTCTTGCCGTCCATGCCGAGCAACATATCGCCGTGGTCTGGGATGGACAGGAGGGGACTCAGAGCCTCTATCTCAATGGGACCTTTATTGGATCGAGTCCGACGCTCATCAGCCTGTCCAATATCCAGGATGTTAATAATTGGCTGGGGAGATCCCAGTGGCCTGATCCGCTGTTCGACGGGATCTATAACGAATTTCGCGTCTATGATCGCGCATTGAGTGATACGGAGATCGCCTTCAGTTTTGCAGACGGTCCCGATGCAGTTGAGGCAGGGCCGGTTATCCATTCGTTTGTGGCCGATCATCCGGAAATTAGGCTTGGAGAGAGTGTCACCCTGTCCTGGAACGTATCGGATTTCAATCAATTGACAATCGACCAGGGTGTCGGCGACGTGACCGAATGGACCCATATCACGCTCTTCCCGGAAGAAACGACCACGTACACGCTCTCCGCCACGAATCTCGAGGGGACGACCAACCGGCATGTCACCGTCACGGTCAGCGTTCCATTATCCACACCGGGACTGGTCAACTATGTTTATGCGGAGAATGCGGCGCCGAACATCCGCCAGGTGGATCATGGACCCCAATCGCCGGCATCGGGAGAATCGGTGACCATTACCGCCAAAGTGACCGATCCTGATGGCGTGCAATCGGTTCAGCTTGAGTATCAAGTGGTCCTTCCAGGCAACTATATCCCGGCAACGCTTCCGGTGCCCCTCGATGAACTTTCCAGCAACGGGAATCTCGAACCCACTCCGAATCCCGCCTACTTCGATCCCGCGAATTGGACGACCCTCATGATGGCGGATGACGGGACGGCTGGCGACGAGGTTGCTGGTGACAATATTTTTAGCGCTGTGATTCCGGCACAAGGTCATCGCACGCTCGTCCGATATCGCATCGCCATCACGGACATGCTTGGCTTCAACGCGACAGTTCCCTATCCCGACGATCCGTCACTCAATTTTGCCTACTTCGTCTACGACGGAATGCCGGAATACCGCGATGAATTCAATCAAGTCGTTGCCGATGCAGATGCGCTCGAGTCGGTTCCGACATATCATTTCATCACCCGCGCCGAGGACATGGATGAGGTCCTGGCCTATGATCCAGCCGACCAAATCTCACAGGGGACGGAGGCTCGCTTCGCATATAACTGGTCCGGCGCAATCGTCTATAACGGTGTTGTTTATGATAACATCCATTACCGACTTCGGGGGGCCAACGGCCGCTATTACCTCGCCGGAAAACGGAGTATGCGGTTCCGATTTAATAAGGGGAATTATTTTAAGGCCCATGATCAGGACGGCAATCCCTATCCCACCGAATGGCGGACCCTGACGACTGGGAAAGGATTTGACAATCTACTGACATTGACCTACGGGCTCAACGAAGCGGTTACGATGTACCTATCCAATCTCATCGGATTGCCGGCATCCGAGACACATTGGTTCCAATTCCGGGTCATTGACGACGCCGCCGAAGCTCCCGATCCTTGGCATGGCGACTTCTGGGGGCTGAATTTCGCCCAGGAAACCTACGATATCCGGTTTCTCGAAGCCCATGATCTGGAAAAAGGGAATCTCTACAAACTAATCAACCAGACTCAAGATGCCTTGGAACAGCAGCGTTATCAGGCCCCGAATGCGGTTTCCGACGGTTCCGATCACGACTTTATCGAAGATTATTTGACTCGGTCCAGCAATGATATCGAGGAACGTGTCAATCTTGCAAAATATTATCTTTTTCACGCGCTTTCCGAGGCGGTCCGGAACTACGACTTTTGGCCGACAGCCAATAAGAACATGGTCTACTATTTCGCGCCGGAATACCGGCCGGAAAATGATTTCCTAGGTGAATTGTGGATACTCCCCTGGGACACGGACGCCACATGGGGCCCGACGTGGAACAATGGCCAAGATGTCGTCTACGACGCCCTATTTTTCAACAATAGTACATCGTATCGGAACAGCCTGATCAAACCGGATTACTACAATACCCTCCGCGAATTACGCGACCTGGTCTGGCAACCGGACCAATTGGAAGGGATGATCAACGAATTCGCATCCGCGATGATCCCACTGGAGGCAGCCGACCGGGTCCGCTGGGAAGGCTCGCCGAGCGATGCCGGCAATTACAACGGCTTGATCGGTGCCGGTGCCGTCTCGATTGCATATCTTGTCCAGGATATGTTGAACTTCGCGTTTGTCGGCGGGAATTGGCCGGGTGGGAACACGAGTGGTAGCGTTGGACCCGGTGGCCGAGCCGCCTATCTGGATGATCTCCTGGCGGCGTCTGGAGAAGAATCACTCATCCCCGTCATGCCGACCATCAGCTACGTGGGTTTGGCCAGCTATGCCGCGAATGGATTGGCCTTCCAAACCACGAGTTTTTCCGATCCTCAAGGCACCGCCACGTTCGGCGCGATGCAATGGCGGATCGCTGAAGTCACCGATGCGTCCGCCGGCGCGGATCCATCGCAGACATTTCAACCAGAATGGATCACGACATGGGATTCCGGTGTGCTGGCCGTTTGCAACAACACAATCTCCCCCCCGGTGTCGGCAGTCGTGCCAGGCCAGACTTACAGGGCGCGAGTTCGTTTCCAGGATAATACGGGCCGCTGGAGCCACTGGTCGGAACCACTCGAATTCACTCCCACGGAATCGGACCATGCGCAAACCTTGATCCATTTTCTCCGAATCACGGAGGTCAACTACAATCCCTACGCCGCGTTGGTTCAATTTGGTGACAACAATGTCGACAACGATAAGTTTGAATTCATTGAGCTTGAGAATACGAGCCCATCGGAAACGCTTGATTTATCCGGCGTTTCCCTCAACGACGGCATTGAATTCACTTTCGCAAACGGCCAGATGCTCGAACCGGGCCAATTCGTGGTGGTGGTTGAGAGCTTGGAAAATTTCATATCGCGCTATGGCACGGAAGTCCATGTTGCCGGCCAATGGTCGGGTGCGTTGAATAACGCAGGCGATTCAATTACCCTGCTTGCCCCAGGTGGATCCGTCATCCAACATTTCGAATACGACAATTCCGGCAATTGGCCAGGGCGCGCGGATGGGAAAGGATCCTCTCTTGAAGTCATCGATCCTGAAGGCGATTACAGCAGCGCCGATAATTGGCGAAGCAGCAATGAATACGGTGGTTCGCCAGGCACGGCCGGAACGGGGCCGGTCTACGACGTGATCGTTAACGAAGTGCTGAGTCATAGTGACGGTAGCTTGGAGGATTGGATCGAATTATACAACCTAACTGGAGCACCGATTGATATTGGCAAATGGTATCTAAGCGATGATAGCGAAAACCTGTTCCAATTCCAGGTTCCCGGAAACGCAATCATTCCTAATGGTGAATACCTGCTTTTGGCCGAAACATTTCTGGGTTTCGCATTGGATGGAGAATTCGGCGACGATGTCTGGCTGATCGACGCCGATGGTTTGTCGGGCAAGCCATTGCGTTTCGCGGACCATGTTGACTTCGATGCCACGGACAGTAATGTTTCCCTCGGCCGATGGCTCAATGGCGATCCTTCCGGAATGCTTTTCCCAATGACCGATCCAACACCCGGCACCGCCAATAGCGGTCCCGTCTTCGGAAATCTGCAAGTCACGGAAGTGCATTACAATCCGGGTGAAGTTCCAACCGAAGAACAAGCCAACATCGCAAGGGAGGAATTGGAGTTTATTGAGATCTATAACAGGAGCTCAACGGAACTCGATATTGGCAACTGGGTTGTCGAGGGAATCCAATTCGAGTTTCCATCTGGAACCGCGATTGCCGCCCAGGAAGCGATTGTGCTTGTAACGTTTGATCCCATTCTGGAGCCTGCCAAAGAGGCGGCTTTTCGCAATATTTTTTCCATGGCTCCCGGAAGTCGGCTCTTTGGGGCGGCCTCCGGCCAGTTGAATAATGCCGGGGAACGCATCCAACTGCTGAAACCCTTGGATCCCGTCCTGTTCACAACGGGTCGCGTGCTTGTCGATGCCGTCCCCTACGATGAACTCGCGCCATGGCCCACCGAAGCGGATGGCGGGGGCGACTCGCTCACTCGAACTTCAGCATACGATTTCGCCCCATTCGCTTCGAGTTGGATCGCGAGTAGCCCGTCCCCTGGGTCCGTTCCCTTCGTGGCTCCCATGCCCGGCGACTTCAATGCGGATGGAAATGTCGATTCGGATGATCTTGTTCTGTGGAAGGCGGGATTCGGAACCCTGATGGGTGCCGTCACCGGTGATGGGGATGCGGACAAGGATGGGGATGTGGACGGGCAGGATTTTTTGATCTGGCAGCAGAACTTTCAAAGCCCTTCCGCCTCAACAGGCGGCGCGTCGGGTTCATCGATTGATCTTTGCGTAACGAACGAACCTGGGCGGCCAGCGGGAGCCAGGCAACTTTTGATCCTAAGCCCGCAAACTTCATTCGACCAAAGACTAGCGAATCCATCCCGTCGATCCAGAGAATATCTTTCCCAGCATGGCAAGGCGATGGATCATGTCCTATCGCGTTCCCCAGGGAATGCATGGCATTTGGAATGTGGCCACGCACGGCTGAACTTCTCACTTCTGGATCTGGCCGTGGAAACAATTGCAGCCGACCTCGCCGCCCGATAGACCAAGATATTCACTCAGTTGAATCAATTGGATCACCACACAACAGACACCAAAAAATGCCCCGCATCGCATAAATCACAATAAATACATAAATACTTGAGAAAGTACTTGATTATACGTGGCACATGGATTACAAATTATTTTTAACCTCGTGACGGCCAGAAACAACCGTCCTAGGGCGTATTCTTAGGGCAGGTTTTTTAGCTAAACCGGTCCGACGTGGTTCGGTTCCCGATCACGCATGGCCTTCCTGGAGGATCCTTGAAGAGAGTCAGCTAATGTCCCACGAAAAAAACGTGTTGGAATCCAGACGCCAAGCATCGGTACGTCAGTACAGATGGCTGGCGTTTTTTATTATCCGAACCGCTGGATCTTGTTGTTGCACTCGATAATCTCCATGACTGGTCACCGATAGTATCGTACTGAAATTCCGGCCGCCATTATTCATCAAGGTTTTCTGGAGGAATTCAAGATGTCCATGCATAAGTTGTTCTGTCTTCCAGCCGTGTCGCTGATCGTATCCATCCTTGGGGTGTCACCTGCTTTGGGGCAACCCGCATCGTATGATTTGCGCGACTACGGCCGCAGCACATCGGTGAAATCGCAAAAGGGCGGCACGTGCTGGACACACGGGACATTGGCTGCCATGGAAAGCAATCTTTTGACGACGGGAAATTGGGTAGCGGCCGGTGAAACGGGCCAACCCAATCTGGCCGAGTATCACCTCGATTGGTGGAATGGTTTCAACGAATTCAACAACGATGATACAACACCTACCCAGCAGGCGGGGAACGGCCTGGAGGTTCATCAAGGTGGCGACTACCGGGTTGCCACGGCCTATATGTCACGCGGTGATGGCATGGTGCGCAATATTGATGGCCAATCCTATTCCAATCCGCCGGATCGAAGCGATCCGGATTACCATTACTACTACGCCCGCGACGTGGAATGGCATGTGGCGGGATCCCATGGCAACGATATCAGCAATATCAGTGCGATTAAGAATGCCATCATGAACGACGGAGCTCTTGGGACTTGTTACAACGCCTCGGACTATGGAAGCACCAATCACTACCAACCCGAAAACACGACGGAAGATCCAAATCATTCGGTCGCAATCATTGGCTGGAACGATACCAAATACTTTTCAGGAGCCCCCGGCCGAGGCGGCTGGCTGTGCAAAAACAGTTGGGGAAGCGATTGGAACGGTGATGGGCACTTTTGGATTTCTTACTATGACAAACATGCTGGCCACCACCCAGAAATGGGCGCTGTCTCTTTCCGGAACGTTGAACTGAGCGAATACACGCACGTATACTATCATGACTACCATGGCTGGCGCGACACGTTGACTGCCTACAGCGAAGCCTTCAATGCATTCGTTGCCGAGGGGAAGGATCCTCTCCAAGCAGTCAGTTTCTATACGGGGGCAGACCATGTCGACTACACGGTGAAAATCTATGATACGTTCTCCGGTGGGCAGCTTGCAGGGGAACTCGCCACGAAATCGGGCACGATTGAGGTGACTGGCTACCATACCATCGATCTGGATTCACGCGCCTTTTTCCCAGAGGGCGACGACTTTTATATTTATTTGCAGGTTTCTTCCGGGGGGCTGGCCATGGATCGAACTTCCGAGATCCCCGTTTTACTGGACACGCCTGCCGTCACGGACGGGAGTGTTGCCTCCGACGCGAATTCTGGTGAAAGTTTCTACCTGGATGGTACCACGTGGATCGATCTCCAGACCCATTACCTCTATGATTCGGCTCTCGGCCGAGAAGTCACCGGATCGGCGAATTTCTGCATTAAGGGATTCACAGTTGCCATCCCCGAACCATCTGCGATTCTCCTAGCCCTGCTCGGAATACTCTGTTGCGTATCAAGGTCTCGAAGATAAAAGGAGAACCTCTGCTAGTTTTCCTACCTAGCGCGGCAGAACCGCAACCAAAAAGGACCTCAAGAACCTAAAGGACCAAAGATACTATTGAAATGACGTACGAACTCGCGCGCACCGTGATCGTGTTACACGCCAAGACTCTAGCGCAAAGCCTCGGCGCATAGCGCGCGGTACTTGTTTTGTGTCTCGGACCCCTCGCTGCCGGCCGCGCCGGCTTGCCATGCGGCACGGGCCTCCTCCGGTCGATCCAAGGACTGTAAGGCAATTCCTTTCCAGTAAAGAGCCGCGGCCTCTTCCGGCCGGTTGGTCCGGCCCACACCCAAATTTTCCGGGTAGGTTACCGCGGCTTCAAAATCTTCCAGCGCGCCTTGGTAGTCCTTTTGTTCCAACCGCTCTTGGCCGCGTTGCATATGAGCGCGGCAGAAGATGTCCCGGGTGACCGACGATCCCTCCCAGTTCACAAAGTACGGTGTCGATGCCAATAGATCCAACACCTCCGTATAGCGCTTTGAATCCAAATAGGCTCCGGCCAGCATCACGATAATGTCGGCCCGCTTCATCTTCTCATACGGCATGGATTCCAGTAGCCGGATCGCCTCGGGGCGTTTTCCCGAATCGATGAGGATCTCCGCAAGATCTCGATAGAGCGTTTGATCCGCGGGCCGGGCGGCAATTGCCTTCTGGTACCATGCGGTGGCCTTCTTGAGATCTTCTTCTTTTGTCCATGCATAGAGGCCAAGGTTCCGGTAGGCCACACTCAATTGAGGATTCAATTCAACCGCCCTCTGCCAGTGGGAAACGGCTTCTTCCAATCGCCCCAGGTTTCCGTACAGGTTCCCCAAATGCAGATGTCCATAGGCGTCGTCCGGATTGGTTTGGAGAGCATACTTGAAGACGTTGACCGCCTCAGGCCGAGAAGGGAAAACGAAATCCCGGGAAGTTTCGGCGGCAACTGCGAGATATTGGCGGGCTAATTCCGAGTCCCCTCCGACGGCGGAAAAATAGGCAACGTAGTAATAGGGAATGGGGCTGCGTGCCGAAGGCTCCACGTGATCGATACAGACTGCACGAGCCAGTTTGGTGGCCTCCTGGGTCAAACCCAGCTCAGCAAAGCGGAGGCAAACTTCCATGATTTCAAATTCGACCTCGCCCAGGAATGCGTGGGCGTCCGTGGCGAATTGGTCCATGGACGACTGATCACGAAGCGCAAGAACGGCCCGCGGACCAAACCATGACGGATTGTCTCGGACACGTTGTTGAGCAAGATTCCAGACCTCCTCGTAACGGCCCGCTGCATAGAGGGCGATCAGGTAGTGATCTTTGGCGACCGGATCGTGCGGGAGGCCTGTCATGGCCCTTGCAAAGGCCGAAACAGCATCTTTGGTTCTTCCAAGACGCATCGATGCGCGACCGATCAGGTCGTCACCGAGACTGGTTGTTCCAAAACAACGGGCCGCCTGATAACCACAACGGAGGGCCGATTCATAGTCCCCCATCTTGAAGTGGCAGATTCCCAGGAAATACCAGGCCTGCCCATCGTCGTTCGGTTTCCTGGCCAGTGCCTTCTCGATTCGCTCAGCCGCCTCGCGGTACCGCGCGGCTTCGATGTCAAGTACGGCCAAGGCCAGGAGTGCATCGTGGTGCCGTTCATCCGCGGCTAAGGCCATCTCATAATAGTGCCGTGCACGCGGCCGGTTCAAAGCTCGATCCAATTGCAAGCCGCGCAGATAGGTTTCCTCCACAGTCAGTTCGTCGTCGGGTTTTTCCTTCCATGATGCCGGATCGGGTGGTGTTTCCTTCCGGATGGGTAGAGGAGTTGTGTAGCGGGCCAACAGAGTGCCATCCGGCCTAGCGATCGTCACGGAAATTGGTCCTTTGGACACCGGTGCGACGGAGATGACACGGGCCTCTTTTGGAGTGAGATCCCATTGTTTCTGGAAAATTGTCTTATCATTTTGTGATAACGTGCATACGGTCGCAGGGAAATGCGACACGGCGATTAAACGCAGTTCCAGGCCGTTCTGTTTCTCGATCCTCTGAACGGCCAGATCCTTGGTGGCGTATTCGAATCCATCGCCTAGCCCGTGCACTGGATACCACCATTCCTGCCAAGCGATGGCCTGTCGCGGACCGAGCGAACCATAGTCGGACTGCGTCGGGAGCGGCCCACTTTGAACCTCGATATACGGGCCATCCTCGTCCGTGAGATTCTGCTGGCTCACGAGACCGTAGTCCCAGGTTCCCCAAGTCCAGGCCTTTTTACCGCCCAGTTCATGGTGGTTCGCCACCTGCACGACTCCGCGGTCGGCCTCGACATCGTACGCCCCGAAGAAATCGTACACGCAGTTGACGGAAAAAATAGAAGACCAGGTTTCGTGATTCTTCAACCAGGAAAGATCCTTCCCTTCATGGACCGGCCACGAAAAAAACGAGATCCCGTGGTGGTCGGTGCCGAGAGTCATCGGGTAAATGAATCGGGTTCCTGGCCCTGTAGGGTAGGCGGTGCAGTTCCAGAAGTAATAAGGATTGATCGCATCGACCGGATTGACCAGGCAAATGCGTTCGTCCAGGGAAGCGACTCCTGGATGGAGTGTCACCCGCACGGTCCATCGGTTCCGGAGGCTCTTCTCCAAGTTGCTGATTTCCAGAAAGGCCGATCCATCCTCGTTGTGGCCAATCAGCGCATTGACTGGGGAGAGAATGGTGACCGTATGCACCTGGGGACCCGCATTCCATTCAACTCCACCGCTGATAAAAGCGCCCCGCATGGCAATCATGCTCGGTTTGATGACTCGATTCAGATGAAATGTCTCTTTCCCTTCCGTCTTGTCCAGGACAGAATGCAGGCGGCCTCCGAGTTCCGGAAGGCAGGTGATTTTCAGATATTCATTTTCCAGGAAAAGGGCCTTATAGGTCCGGTCGGCCTTCGTCCGGAATAAATGATCCTGCATCGTGTACGGATAGATAATGGAGGCATGGACCGTGGTCGATCCCTTGACCGCCCCTTCCATGGCCCAGAATTTTGGATTGATGTCTTCCTCCCAGCCGTAGGTCGGTATCGTAATGGTCCCTTCCCAGGTACGTACCTGGGCTAATACCGGAGCTGAAATGGAAAGAACAATTCCTGCCATGAACAAAACAAACATCATTCGACGTGTTGCCATCATGTAGAATCTCCACCGAAAAATGATAGAACGTGAGGTAAGAAAGTCGTTGATCGCTCCGCGATCAAAGCGTCTGATACGTGGAGCGAACCATGACTCTCAAGTCCAGCAATTCCAATTCTAGGCGATATAGTCCAAACCAGCGGGAACATCCTCAAATTCCGGACGGCCATTCATGGCCGTTTTCCGCCGTAGGCGGTATTAGGCCCGTGCTTGAG
>JAFGFZ010000078.1 GCA_016930815.1 Pirellulales bacterium
AGCATGAATGAATTTTTCGAAGTCTGTTTAGGGGGCCTCATCACACTGCCCGCCGCATTCATTTTTCTGGGAATAGCAGCGGGCGGGCAATCCACGTTCGATCTTGGATTCAAAGCTTTACCCAACGTCTTCGCCAAAATGCCAGCCGGTCAATTCTTTGGCTTCCTGTGGTTCTTCATGCTATTCGTCGCGGCGATCACAAGCAGTCTATCGATGCTCCAACCCGTCATCGCGTTTCTCGAGGAAGGTTTCGGACTCAAGCGCCATGCATCGGCCACATTTCTCGGTTTGATCTCCGCCATCGGATGCGGATTCGTCCTTTACTTCTCACGGGGAACTATCGCCCTTGATACTTTTGATTTCTGGGTTGGGAGCGTCCTGATTTTAGTCCTCGCCTTCATCCAGGCAATTTTCTACGGGTGGTTTTTCGGGATCGAGCGCGGCGAGATGGAAGCGCATCGCGGCGCGCATATTCGGATTCCCAGGTTTGTCCAATACATGCTGAAATACATTGTTCCCGTCTATTTACTCGTGATCTTCATTGCCTTCTGCTGGGAAAACGTCCTCAGCAAAGAAAAGCCCGCTTTTACCGCGGATACGCACTACACCCAGGTCTTGGGAGAGCGCGAGGCGCACGACGAAGTCCGTGCCCTGTTCTCCGACCACAAGATTCAATTGCCCAATCCGACCGGCATCGAGGTACGCCAAACCGATGCCTGGTACCTTCTTGATCAGCATAAGGCGATCCAGTTTGTCATCCGTCAAGTTGGGGATGAACTGCAGGTATTCCAGTACAAAACGGGCTACCTGGAAAGAATCCGCTCGAATGTTGTCGTCTTTAGTTCCGTCATGTTCATTCTGGTCCTGCTCGCGTTTCTCTTGGTCCTCGTTCACATTGCCGGAAAACGATGGGCTGCCGATGGTAGACTGGATGATCTCGATATGTGATTCGTATTTAGGAGCCCATGTCATGAACCTGATCCAATCCACCGGATGGCTCCTTGCCGCCTCCGATGCACCGGCAAACCACCATGCGCTCAATTTCTCCGGCTGGCTTGTCATGCTGGTATCCGTTGGATCTGTACTCGCTCTGATTTCGTACTGTCTCTATCGAGTCCTCACCTTACCACCGATTGAACAGGAACACCTGAAAGGCCCTTTGGATATCGACACCAAGGACACCTTGGATGCCGATTGAAAAAGGGCCGCCACTGATCTGGTCTTAGGGAAAGAGCCTCTCCACGGTCCTGAGGAAGGCTTCCGGTGTAACGGCCCGTGCCACTTCCCGGCGAAAAGCCCGGGCCCCAGGTCGGCCTTGAGCATAGAAACAGGCATATTTCCGCATCAGAATGGTTCCTTTCGTATCCCCAAAACGTCGGCAGACCAGCTCGTAATGATGGAGTAAAAGCCCTCTCTGGATATTCGGCGAAGGTTCCGGTGGAACCGGTTCCCCATCGAGGGCCGCCTTCACTTGAGCAAAGAGCCATGGTTTTCCCAGGCACGCCCGGCCAATCATCACACCATTGACATCGAAATGCTGAAATGCATCGATCACACTTTGGACGGAATCAAGGTCTCCATTGCCAATTAAGGGAATTCTTTTCAGGTACGGCCGGATCGCTGCGATCCGGCCCCAATCGGCAGTGCCTCGAAACATATCCTCGGCCGTTCGGCCATGAACGGTGAGTGCCGCCGCGCCGGCATTTTCAACAGCTTGGGCCACATCAATGGCATTGATTGTGTCCCGGGTGTAACCGAGGCGAATTTTGGCGGTGACTGGTGTCGGTCGGCAGGCCACGACAACCCGCTCGACTATCTGGCCTATACGATCTGGCTTTTGAAGAAGATAGGAACCACTCCGCGCTTTTCTGGTCACGTTGCGGACTGGGCAGCCAAAGTTGATATCGACAACGCTCACAGAGTATTCGTGAGCAAGCCGTCCACCAACACGGGCAAGCATTTCAGGATCGTTATCCCAGATCTGGACCGCCAGGGGCCGCGGCTCATCGAGAATTCCCCAGAGCCGATCGGCGTATTCCGCCTTCTCGCCCTCTCTCCAGACAAAGCTGCGTGCATGGACCATTTCGGTGACCAGGAGCCCCGCACCACCGAACTTTCGAATCATTTGCCGAAATGCATGATTGGTAAAACCGGCCATCGGCGCGGCAAGGACCGGCGGGTCGACTCGAACGGGTCCGATATTGATCGGAGGCGTTGGGATAGGTTCGAGTCGAATGATGGACGCGCTGGATGGATCGCCTGGTTGTTTGGCAGAATGCATCACGGGCTGACGGTATCCTCACGCTGCCTGGGTGTCATCCGATGCGACTTGAAGGATGGTCCCGTCGTCGCTGACATCTTCGAACCGGACGGATACTTGTTTTGAAATTCCAGATTCTTGCATCGTGACACCATAGAGTGTGTTGGCATGGCTCATTGTTTTCTTGCTATGAGTAATCACGATGAATTGCGTGGTGGATAGGAATTCACCAAGAACGCTGGCGAACCGCTCGATATTGGCTTCATCGAGTGCGGCATCGACTTCATCTAACACGCAGAACGGACTAGGATGACTCTTGAAGATCGCGAGTAATAGCGCGACGCATGTTAAAGTTTTTTCACCACCAGATAACAGCGAAATGGATCTCGGATCCTTGCCAGGTGGCCGGGCAACAATTTCAATACCGCTTTCGAGCACATCGATGTCTTCACCGCTATCGAGGACAATATCAGCTTGTCCTCCACCGAAAAGTTTACGGAACAACTCTTGAAAATGCTTGCGGACCGTGTCGAGTGTCGCCGCGAACATACGGCGGCTATCCGTATTGATTCGATCGATGATCTGTTCAAGGGAGGCCTTGGCTAAAGCGAGATCCTGATATTGATTGGAAAGTGTTTGGGCTCGGATTTCAAGTTCGTCCAACTCTTCCAGCGCCTGAAGGTTGACGGCACCGATATTAGCAATCTTGCGCCGCAAGTCCTGGATTTCCTGTTCGATCTCCACGCAGGTCTCGATTTGGAAAACATGTTCGTCGCTGCCAGCGTCGGATAGCTCGATTCCGTAATCCTCGCGCAGACGTTCGACAAGCCCTTCGCGCTGCTGGTCGATATGAGCTGCCGCCAAAAGTACCTCTTGGCGCTGCTGTTCACATTGGCGAAGTTCCCGCCGTTGCGTTTGCAGGATGGACATTTTCTGGCTACGGTGGTCTCGGATAAGATCTCGTTGCTGGATCCGTTCCGCGATTTCCCGAATTTTTTCTTCTGATTCCAGGAAGAGTCCGGCAATCCGGGATGTGCAGTCGAGGAGAGTGGCCTGGCTCGATTGAAGTTGTTTCTTGCGTTCTTCAAGTCGGCGGTTCGCATCCACCAAGGCCGTGGTTCGTTCTTCTTGATCACGAACAAGTTGATTTAGTTGGACCGCGAGTGCTTCGCGACGCTGCCGGCTGGTTGCCGCCGCAACGCGGCGTTCAGTCGCCTGGTGCTGATGTTTTGTGTGCGCCTCTCGGAGTTCATGCAGGATGATGGTATCTTCCTCGAGCTGTGCTTCAAGATGAGCGATTTGCGACTGGACTTGACTTCGATCCCGCTCAGACAATTCGAGATCGGATGCCGCCGATTCGCCTTGATCTTGCGCCGCGCGCCATTCGATTTCGAGCGCCTTGGCTTGCCGTTTTAGCTGTTCGGCGCGATCGCGCATGGATACTGTTTTCAGTCGTTGCTCGCTCAGCATGCCCGTCAATTCGGTATGTTTTGGAGCAATCGATTCCTGGCGGCGGTCCAACACTCCGATATCGTTTTCCAGTTTGGCGACATCCGCTTCGTGGCGAGCGAGTTGTTCGGTGAGCCGCTCGATTTCCGGGCGCAGCGAACGGAGTTCGCTGCGGCGGGAAATGAGCCCCGTTGTTGCCTGCCGCGGCCCCATGATCAGGGTCCCATCGCTACTGAGTCGCTGCCGATCTCGAGTGACAAAGTCAAGGCCCCGGCCGATCCCCTCGGCGAGCCGAATCGCTGTTGGCATATCCTCGACCAGCCACGTCCGGCCCAGTAACCGCCGGACGAGTGGGAGAAATGCCGGTTCCGCGTCCACCAACCGATCCAGCCGATCAATCACACCCGGTTCACCCATCAAATCAATTCGATCGATGGCCAACGTGGGCGGCGGGACATCGAGTCGCAGGAAACCCACCCGCCCCGGCAACAAGGCCGGGGCCGACATCAGGGCGTCCAGTAGTGTCTTGGAGGTAACGAGGACGACCAGATGTGCTTTTTCACCAAGGGCCAATTCGACAACGGGTGCAATATCCACACTGACTTGCAGCAGGTCGGCCACCAGTCCGCGGACTTCACGGAACGGTCCGTCCGGTTCCCGGCGCGCCAGGCGAAGGACGTCTCGAACGCCCGATCCGACGCCTTCGAGCCGGCTTTCAAGTTCCTCCAGTACATCAGCCCGCTGTTCGGCTCCAGTGCGGCGTCCGATCAGTTCGGCCACCTGTTTCTGAGCTGTCCCCAAACATTGCCTCCGTTCGGCAAGTTCCTGCCGAATGGCTCGGAATTGTCTACCACATTCGTCCGCCTTGGTAGCTAAATCACTTTCCAGTGCTTCATTTTCCAAAAGAGAATCTGCAAGCTTCTGCGCATCCTGCTGTACTAATGTGAACTGTTCCTCGCATCGCCTTTCCGCGGCTTTGGCCGAAGTGAGTTGGGATCGTAGAACGCTGATCTGGCTGCCTAGCGAAGCCGCGGTCCGCATTGCGTCCATGTGCGCTGCGCGTTTTGATTCGGAGGACTTCTGAGTTTCGTTCAGCCGCGCCGCGACTTGCCGGAAAGCATCTTCTTCTGCTTCCAATGCAACGGCCGCAAATTGTTCCTCTTCTTCAGCCTTCATGAGCGTTTCTTGATCCTCATGAATCCGCTGCTGGTCCGCCCCCACACGAACACTCATCGCGGCGATCTTGTGGCGCTGCCGGGAGATTTCGGCGGCAAGATCATCACTGAGGATCTGCTGGTGGGCAACCGTCAACTCCAGTTCGGCGATCCGGCGATGCACTTCGGCGCGGTCCGCCTCAGCCGCATGAATCCGCTCCTCCGCATCCGCGACCTCGCCTTCCAATCGCTGGAGTTCGACTTCGTCCAATTCGATCTGAGACGCAAGCCGATCGCGTCGATCAGTCAGAGACCTGATTTTTTGTTGCAGTTCCTCAAGTTCCTGAGTGAATTGGCGCCAGTCCGTGACTGCGACCTGCGTCCGCAGGGCTTGGAGACGTTCCGTGTGTTCCCGGTAGCGGCGGGCCTTCGATGCCTGGGATCGAATGGTGCGGAGCCGGTTGTCTACCTCTTCCACAATGTCGGAAAGCCGGAGCAGGTTTTGGTCAACACGTTCGAGCCGCCGCGCAGCCTCAACTTTTTTGATTTTGAATCGGCTGATTCCCGCGGCCTCCTCGAAGAGAATTCGGCGGTCCCGAGGCGAGGCCTGAAGCATCACATCGACCTTGCCCTGTTCGATGACGCTGTATGCTTCGGTGGCGATCCCCGTACCGGCGAAAAGTTCCCGAATATCACGCAATCGACAGGGCTGGTGGTTGATTTGGTACTCCCCCTCGCCACTTCG
>JAFGFZ010000483.1 GCA_016930815.1 Pirellulales bacterium
ACTAATCAAACGCCCGGGCCATTCCACCGTTCGCCGAAATTCCCACCTCGAACAGGCGGCTTAGACTACAATCCCTGACATGCACCCTTGGGCCCCGCTGAATCTGGGTACGCTATACCCAGATCGGCACTTAAAAAACCGCCATCCTCGGCAACACCATCTTGCAAGATGGCCATATCTACATGTGCGGATTTGGGCATACCGAGGACGGCTGCCCAGGATACTCACGATTTGATATGATAACAGCATCCGGAAAATCAAGACGGGGTGGCCATGGTCTGCCAGAAGTTTAACGACTGCCACGCACCAGTGTATAATGAAAGTTCGACCCCGATTGTAAATTCTATTCTTCAAGTAGGAACGGATAAGGCAAGTGAAACGTCGGATTGGGTATTATCGCACAAAGAGCCTAGCTTCCGCGCTGTATCGAAGGCATCCTGCGCGCGGGATAGAACAGTTGGAACCGCGGGAATTACTAGCCGGGGACCTGTTCATGTTCAACGACCATGTCGCGGGCTCGGGAACGCACGTCAACGCAACGACGTTCGCCAGCAACGGGATTGCATCCGGATTATTGAAAGAGATCGAAACTGGCACGGACACGGCGATCACGCTTTCGGTTTCAGGGATCGGCGTCAGTTACGAGAATGTGGCGGGGGCCCCGGCGCCAGGAACGGATGCCGCCCAGATATTCGACGGCTATGTCGATTTCCGTACTGGGACCGGGGCTAGTCTGGCCATTAGTGGTACCGATACCTATACCCACGTTTTCTCTGGCTTGAATTCGGCGGCCACGTATGATTTCGCCGGCACGGCGGTTCGTGGCAACACGGGTTACACCGACCGGTGGACATTGATTACCCTGGTTGGCATGGATGCTTTCACGCCAAGCCATAGTGAAGGGGCCGGGGTGGTCACGGCTGGTCTTGGCGCGAATCAGGTGGCCATATGGACTGGTGAGAACCATTTGGCCAATCAAGGTTTTGTGGCTCAATGGCTGGATATTGACCCGGGCGCGGACGGCCAGTTCCAAGTCATCTCGCAACAGTATCGCGGCCCGACTCCAGGAGTCGGCTCAGGCAATTCGTCGAGTGGGTCGAAGGGATATGCACTCCATGGAATTCGGCTGATCGAGAATGACACGTCCATGCGCGTTGTGGCTTCCGATCCAGCCGATGGAGCTCGTCTTGGCATGGCACCGGCGACGGCAACGATCCACTTCAATTTGCCGGTGAACCTGGCATCACTTGAAGCGAGTGACTTGACGGTCAGCGGGACGGCGGCGGTTGGCTTCACACTCGTCGACAGTGACACGGTCCAGTTCCAATTACCGCCCGATTTAGCGGCCGGTGATCAGACGTTGGCGATGGCGGCTGGTTCCGTGGTGGGTGGAATGGAGGCGCAGCCGCTGATCGAGTTCTCGGCCACATTTACCATCGTCGCGCCGGCAACGGTCGATAATGTCACGGCCCAAGGCGTGGAAGCCGACTCGGCAATCCTCGGCGCGCATCTCCTGGATGCGGGGGGCGATGTTACCCTCGTAGTTATCTACTGGGGCGACGAGGATGGTGATGTCGATCCGAGTCACTGGGATCATGCGATCGATGTTGGCAGCGTCGGTGCCGGTGTCTACTTGCATGCGATCAACGGTTTGAGTGAACAGACACCCTACTACTTCCGTGCCCAAGCCACGAACGTGGCTGGCACAAGCTGGGCGCCGGCGACGGCCATGTTCACTACTCCTAGCATCACGCTACCGGTCGTGGGGAACCTCCCTGCGACGCATATCGGGGCAGTCTCCGCCCGCTTGGGGGGCGAAGTCACTGCGACAGGTGGCGCGACACCGATCGTGACGCTTTATTATGGCGACGAAGACGCTGGGACCGGCACGCCGCTGCCATGGGATCACATGGAGGTCGTCGGCCCGCAAGCTGGATCCTTCTCGTATCTGGTCACCGGGCTTGTTCCAGAGACGACTTACTTCTTCCGTGTACGAGCTGAAAACAGTGCGGGAGCCGTCTGGGCAACCCCGTCCTTATCTTTCACGACGGCAGCTGAAAGCAACCTATCGGCGACGATCAATGAAGTCCACTACGATCCGGACATCAAGACCGAGTTGGTCGAATTCGTCGAGCTCTACAACGCCGCCGATGTATCCGTCGATCTATCTGATTGGGCATTAACCGGTGCCGTCTCCTACACGATACCTGTTGGCACGATGTTAGCCCCCGGCGAGTATCTGGTCATCTCGCAAGATCCGGCCGCCATGCAATCGAAATTTGGCATCGCGACGCTCGGTCCCTTTTCAGGCCGCTTGGATAACGATGGGGAGGACCTCGAATTACGTGATGCGGCCGGTGTCCTCCGAGACCTGGTCGACTATCGACTCGGCTTCCCCTGGCCGACCGTCGGGGATGCACCGGGCCATTCGATCCAGCTCGTTCACCCGGATCTCGACAACGAGCTGGGAGGGAGCTGGCGCTCGGCAACGCCCACACCTGGAGCGGCAAACAGTGTCTTGGCCAATCATGCGGCCCCACAATTACGTCAGGTCGAGCACGGCCCAAACCTGCCCGGCTCTGGTCAGGAGGTGACGATTACAGTCAAGGCAACCGATCCAGACGGAGTTGCGCTAGTGATGCTAGCCTATCAAGTTGTCGAACCGGGCGACTACATCGCTATCGACGATCCCCGATACGAAGTGGAGTGGACAGCGCTTGTCATGAACGATGACGGCACCGATGGCGATCGCGTCGCGGGAGACAGCATCTTCACCGCCGTCCTACCCGCCGCCATCCAAACGCATCGCCGACTGGTCCGATACCGGATTACCGCGGAAGACACTTTGGGCGAATCGATCACGGCCCCATACGCCGACGATCCGCAACCTAATTTCGCCTATTTCGTCTACGATGGCGTGCCGGCATGGACCGGTGCCACACGGCCCGGCATCACGACTGAAGCGACCTACGATCACGATCTGCTGGAATCGATTCCCGTTTACCACCTGATCACTACTCGCACAGATCACGTCGATTCGCAGTTCCTGCCCGATTCGGCAAGCGGTAGTGGCTATATGGGCAGTGACTATTTATGGAACGGAACACTTGTCTACGACGGCCATGTCTACGATCACATTCGCTACCGGGCCCGTGGCGGTACCTGGCGTTATGCGATGGGCAAGAATATGTGGAAGTTCGACTTCAATCGCGGTCACGCATTCCAGGCTCGGGACAACTACGGCAACGAATACCAAACGAAATGGGATAAACTCAATTTTTCGGCAATCATTCAACAAGGCGATTACCTGCACCGCGGCGAACAGGGCCTGTTCGAATCGGTTGCCTTTAAATTGTTCAACTTGGCCGGTTCCGAGGCCCCGAATACGCAGTACGTCCATTTCCGCATCGTCGAGAACTCCGACGAGAATGGTAATGATACGGCGCCTGAAACACGCCAATACGGTACCGATTTCCAGGGTTTGTATCTGGCCATTGAACAGCCCGATGGACGGATGCTCGATGAACATGGGCTGCCCGACGGCAATTTTTACAAGATTGAAAACTACAATGGCGAGCTGAACAACCAGGGTCCAACCCAGCCGAGCGACGGCTCGGATCTAGCCGCATTTAAAGCCGGGTTCAACAGTTCGCCAACCGAACAATGGTGGCGCGAAAATTTCGATCTGGACCGGTACTATAGCTACCGCTCGATCGTCGAAGCAGTCCACCACTACGACATTGCTTACGGCAAGAACTACTTCTACTACCATAACCCGGAAACGGACCTGTGGTCGATTCATGCATGGGACATCGATCTGACGTGGGCAAACAACATGTTTGGCAGCGGCAACCACGCATTCAAATCGCTCGTAGCCGACCGGGCTGAGTTCCGTGTGGAGTATCGCAACCGGATGCGCGAGATTCGCGATCTGCTCTATAATCCCAATCAGACGGGGATGCTCATCGATGAGATGGCTTCGTTCATCTACATGGCGGGTGAGCCGTCCCTGGTCGACGCTGATCGGGCCATGTGGGATTACAATCCGATCATGATATCCGGATATGTGAATCCTTCGAAAGCCGGGCATGGCCGGTTTTACGAGAGTTCAGCCACCGACAACTTCGCGGGGATGATCCAGTTGATGAAGGACTATGTCGTTTCGCGCGGTGCCTGGATCGATTCGCAGATTCTTGATGACGAAGCGCTCATTCCGAGTCAACCAACGATCACCTATGCCGGCGCTGACGGTTATCCGACCAATGGACTGGCGTTTCAAACCAGCGATTATCATAGCAGTATCGCCTCGCCCTTTACGGCCATCGAATGGCGGATCGGCCGCGTCACAGACCCGGCCGAGCCCATTTTTGATCCAAGCAAACCGCGGGCGTATGAAATCAATTCCATTTGGGAAAGCGGTGAGCTATCGACATTCGATAATATGATCCTGGTCCCGGGTGATGATCTGATAGTTGGTGAGACATACCGGGTTCGGGCGCGAATGAAAGACACCAACGGCCGCTGGAGCCATTGGTCGAGCCCTGTGCAATTCGTGGCCGCACAACCGGCCGGCAGTGTTGTAGAACACTTGCGTATCACGGAGATCAATTACAATCCTTATAACGCGCTGCCGCAATTTGGAGACCTGGAAGTCGACAATAACTTATTTGAATTCGTCGAATTGATGAACATGGGCGACGTGCCGATCTCATTGTTGAACGTCCAATTCACGAACGGTATCACGTTCACTTTTGGCGATCAGACGCTCGAATCCGGCGCGAGAACCCTGGTTGTCCATGATCGAGCCGCGTTCGAATCACGTTATGGCACGGATTTGGATATCACTGGCGAGTTCGAAGCCGGTTCGCTCTCGAACAGCGGTGAGAGAATCCGACTCCAGGATGCGAACGGAGGTGTTATCCTCGACTTCACTTATGAGGACAATGGCGACTGGCCGGGCCGGCCCGATGGGAAAGGGGCCACGCTCGAAGTAATCGATCCAGCAAGCGATTACGACAGCGGCAGCAATTGGCAAAGCAGCCATGAATTTGGCGGCTCGCCAGGCACCGCCGGTACCGGACCACACTACGATGTGATCGTTAATGAGATCCTCAGCCACAGCGATGGAGCCAGTCTCGATTGGATTGAGCTCTATAATACCAGTGCCGATGTGATCGACGTAGGTCGCTGGTACCTCAGCGATACCAGCGACAACCTGTTCCAGTTCCAGATAACCGCCGGCACGACGATCGGCGCGGGCCATTATCTGGTACTCAACGAAACGGAACTTGGCTTCGGCTGGGACGGGCAGTTTGGCGACGACGTCTGGCTCGTGGCCGCCGACACGACGACTGGCAAGCCGCTCCGATTTGCCGATCATCACGACTTCGATGCCACCGTTTCCAATGTCTCGCTTGGACACTGGTCGAACGGTGATCCGTCGGGAATGCTCTTCCCGATGACGGCTCAGACACTTGGCAGTGCCAACAGCGGTCCGATCTTTGGCAATCTGCTTATTACCGAGGTCCATTACAATCCGGCCGAAGTGCCGCCCGCGGAACAAGACAACATCGCGCAGAGCGAGCTGGAGTTCATCGAACTATACAATTGCATGAACAATCCACTCGACATCAGTCACTGGAGTCTCGAAGGGATCGGCTACACATTCCCCGCCGGGACAACGATCGCCGCCGGCGAGGCGATCGTGGTGATTACCTTCGATCCGGTTATTGAACCAGCCAAAGCGGATGCGTTCCGTAATGTATTTTCAGTGGCTTCCAGTAAACGATTGTTTGGCATGGCCTCCGGGCAGCTCAACAATGCAGGCGAAACCGTCAAGCTGTTGCGGTTCGAAGATCCGCTGACACTCTTGACTGGCAATCTGCTCGTCGACGCGGTCCGTTACGATAACCTCGCGCCCTGGCCGACATCGGCCAATGGCAGCGGCATGGCTCTGGAACGCGTCGCGACAAACGCTTTCGCTCCCTGGGTAACCAGTTGGACGGCCGCGACTCCAAGCCCCGGAAGTGTCGCGTTCGACCTGGTAACTCAGGGCGACTTCAACACCGATGGTAATGTCGATAGCGAAGATCTTGACATCTGGGAAAACGGCTTTGGAATGACGCATGGCGCGAATTTGGATCATGGCGATGCCGATGGAGACGGCGATGTGGACGGTAACGACTTCTTGGTCTGGCAGCTGAATTTCGGCAGCGGTACGGCATCAGGATCGGCGGCTAGTAGTTCTATTCGACCTTACCAGCGTGACCGAGCCATTGATACCGTGATGTCACGATTGGATGAGCAGGCAACGCGAACTGATCTTGAGTATATGCATCATCGAGTACGAGATATCACTGTCACAAACTTAACCTTAACAACTTCACGTGACGAGATGGGGATGACATATCGTGCCGGCAAGACGTCATTCCTTGAGATAACCAGCCCATCCCCGAAAGTTGAGGATCGAGCATCCTTGGAGACGGCTCTAGAGGAAGGAACCATTGAACCAGTGTTCTTGACGCGCAGCTTGATCCGATTTTGTTTAAAATAGACCAACTGGATGCCCTGGATCACCGATCCATCATCGAGTCTGCCCAAGCATACACATTAATCGGTCCTTCAGCATCGGGGTCGAAATAGGGTAGAATCACGCTCCAGCGAGCCACTCACGCTTGCCTGGCGAAGATTGGCTCGCTTTTCATCGCAATTGCCTGGACCATATCCTGCTCATTGTTGTTCAGCAGCGTCAATGCCCCAGATAGGGCCAACTCGACCGCTATTTTGAACAACTCCCAATGGCCGGGTGGAATCATGGCGTGTACCAGAAGATGCAACGTGAAACGTAGCCCCAGTGAAACTATGTCGATCTCGTCGAACGGCTCGTACCACGTCTTCTTCCAATTATTCTCGGCCTCTTATTAGCCAAATAATTCCGCACCATATAACAAGACATTGCTAGGAGTCCTGCCACAGCACCAACAATAATAGAGGGAACAAGATTGTATTCTTTTTTGAAATCTGCACTCTGGCAATAGGCTGATTCATAAAACCCTTTTCCAAACAAACACCCTATTGCAGCTGAAGTTGTTATCTGGAAAATATTTTTAAGACTAAACCCAAACAACTGTCTATTGGATGTTCTTTCTTGCATCTTCTCTCCTTTCAAAGAAGAATCAGATTTTTCGTTCAAGTTGTTATCCATTATTAGCCATCCCAAAAGAAGAATTCTGTCGGGTCCATCATGGGATCCATGTCGAGGTCCATCATTTCGGTCCAACCGGACTGTTCGAAACTAGACACGAATAATTCCGCGCGACTTAAACACTGACTCGATCGTCAATTCCTCCAGAGCCGTCTCCAAGTCCGCTCGATCTTCAAAATTTTTGGATGGACTGGTTATTTCGCGTAATGATATCTTGCTGGTCCGATATGCCATTCCCATTTCTTCGCGCGAAGTTGACAAGTCCATGTAGGGGATGTCTCGTACTCGATGATACATATACTCAAGATCAGTTCGCGTTGCCTGCTCATCCAGATCCGTGATGAACGGATTTCCCTGAGCATCCACGGCCAATGCGTTGCTTCCGGCGTTGATGGCCGGTGAGCCGGGCAAGAGTCGCCCGGCATCACTCAACAGGGGATCAATTGGTGAAGAAGACGTCCCCACCTGGTTGCCGTCGACGCCATGGACCAATTCCGACTTGTCCGAACCATTACCAATCAAGTTATAGGAACCCGAAAGCCAAGCCCAGCCGACGTAAATATCCGATCCAGAGGAAGCACTGTTTCCGGCAACAATTGTATTATTCAGTGTTGACACTGAAGCACGGCCATACATCTGGATCCCGCCGCCGCTGTAGCTGGCTGAGTTGTTCGAAATCGTGGAGTTCGTAACCGTTAGCGTACCGGAGTTGTAGATCCCGCCACCTCTGCCGGCGGTCGAGT
>JAFGFZ010000484.1 GCA_016930815.1 Pirellulales bacterium
AACAAGAGAGCTCGCAGGCTGTTCGGAGTGCCTAGATCCGTCAAGTAGGTTCAAAAGATCCATCGCCTTGCACAGGATCCTCTTGTTCAGCAAGCCATTCCAAAATGCCTAGCACGATGCATGCGATCCGTTCTTCCGAAGCCGCGGCGGCTTGAATCACTTCATCCGCGGTTGTCGCACCTAACGATTCGGGCTGGCAAACATTCGTGACCGACGATAGCCCGAGCACCCGCATTCCAATATGGGCGGCGACGATCACTTCCGGGACGGTTGACATCCCCACGACATCACCACCGATTTGGCGAAGGAATCGGTATTCTGCCCGCGTCTCATAGGTCGGGCCAGTCATCCCCACATAAATCCCGCGATGGGCTACGAAATCGTTCCGACGTGCGATCGCGAGAGCTTGATCGACAAGCAGGGGATCGTAGGGTTTGCTCATGTCGGGAAACCGGGGGCCGAGGCGGTTGTCGTTAATCCCGATGAGTGGATTATCGGCCATCCGATTGATATGGTCGTCCAGAACCACGATTTCACTTCGGGCGTAGTGTGGATTCAAACCACCGGCCGCATTGGTAACAATGAGCCATTCCACGCCAAGTGCCCGGAAAACACGAACCGGGAATGTGACACGTGCGGCTGAGTAACCCTCATACAAATGGAAGCGGCCCTGCAGAACGGTTACAGGCATGCCGGCCAGCATGCCTAGGACGAGTCGCCCTTCGTGGCCGATCGCCGTGGAAGATGGGAAATGCGGCAAATCGTTGTAGGGAATCCCTGTTGGATTCTCGATCCGATTCGCTAATTTTCCCAGCCCCGATCCCAAGATAATCCCCACGCGCGGCCGGCATTCCCGTCGACGGCAGATTGCATTGGCCGTCTCTTCAATCTGTTTCGCTAAATGGAGCATGCGTCAGTTCTTCATCTTTGCTTCGTGAGCAAGGACGCCACGGATGAGTGCTCGGAGTTTGGGTTCGGCTTCGTTCGCGACGGTGATGATTTTATCGACATCGGCCACTTCGAGGGCATCGGGGAGGCACATATCGGTGACGACTGAAACTCCGAACGACCGCATTCCGGAATGGACGGCGACAATGACCTCCGGAACGGTCGACATGCCGACAACATCCGCACCGATCTGACGCAGGAAGCGATATTCGGCCCGTGTTTCAAGATTTGGGCCGGTGACCGCGACCATGATCCCGCGATGGGCAACAAAATCTTCACGCCGGGCGACCGCCAGACCAATATCGATCAACTTCCGATCATAGGGTTGCGACATATCGGGGAATCGGGGGCCGAGGCGGTCATCATTGATACCGACGAGTGGGTTATCGCCCATCAGATTGATATGATCCTCGATAATCATCACATCCCCGGCCCGGTAATGAGGATTCATGCCACCCGCGGCCTGGCTGACAAGAAACAGTTCGGCTCCAAGAGCCTTCATCACACGGACAGGCAGTGTGATTTTTTTCAGCGGATAGCCTTCATATTGGTGAAAACGCCCTTCCATGGCGACGACAGGGAGTCCTTCCAGTTGACCGCATACGAGTCGCCCTCGATGGCTGGTGGTGGTGGAATTGAGAAAATGTGGAATATCTTCGTAATCGATGGTTGTTTCGATCTGGATCTGTTGTGCAAGACTCCCCAGGCCCGTGCCTAGAATCAGTCCGGCATGCGGCCTTTGATGGAACCGGCCGCGAATCGCGGCAACCGCTTCTTGGATTTGGTTGTACAAATCGAGCATGGTCAACGGGCATCACTGTGAAACATGGATGGCGGGGCGGGAAGCGGCGGGTCAAACGGTCATGTTTTTCCCGGCCTCCATGGCGATGGCTTCGGTGGAACTCGTACCGAGCCGCGTCGCTCCCAAATCAACGAATCGTTTCGCGTCCTGATAGGACCGGATCCCGCCGGACGCCTTGACGCCCACCGCGCTAGTGCAGTTGGCTCGCATGAGCCGGACGTCATGTTCGGTCGCGCCGGTGGGCACAAGATGTCCTTGTTCATTGGTAACATATCCGAAACCGGTCGATGTCTTCACGAATGCCGCACCGGCATTTTCGCTGATTTGGCACAGCCGGATCTTCGTGGCATCGTTCGGTAGCAGACCGGTTTCAAAGATCACCTTGACAAGGGCACCATGTTCCGTGGCCGCGTTGACAACAGCCCGGATATCGGCCTCGACGTCTTGCCAGGCGCCTTCAAGAACCCGCGTGATATTGACAACCATATCGAGTTCCGTTGCCCCGTCACTGCAGGCGGCGTGCGATTCGGCAACCTTGGCTGCCGACGTCGATCCACCATGTGGGAATCCAATCACGGTGCTGACGGCGACCGGCGAGCCGGCCAAGAGCTCCCGAGCCAGCCGGACATGCGTCGGCTTGACACAGATACTAGCCGTCACGATTCGCCGGCAGAGCTCGCAGCCAGCACGGACGGCGTCCGCGGTCTGTGTCGGCTTCAGAACGGAATGGTCCAGGAACGATACGATGGATGGATTCATGCCCCGATTCTATCGGGACTGGGCCAGGATGCAATCGGATCGATGGAATCGGTGGCAAAGCCCTCAATAAACTCTCATTTGGGAATTGGCCTGCCATTCGGCGAAGAGTTGGCGGCATTCGTCGGCGAGGATGTCCGGAACCAGTTGGATCGTGCTTTGCCCAAGCCGGAGCAGGTCGGCTGCCGGGACATGGAGTTCATTAAAGCCGGCTTTGGCGGCGTCTGCGATCGACGCGCCGTAATAGACGGTTTTGACGCGGGCCCAATGGAGGGCGGCGGTGCACATGGGGCATGGCTCGGTAGTCGATGCCACCACGGCTCCATCCAGGAAAATCCCACCGACGGCATGACATGCCGACCGAATTGCCTGGATTTCCGCATGGGCCGTGATATCGGTCGATGCTAGCACCAGATTATGCTCGCAGGCCACCAACCGGTCACCAATCGCGATCGCGCAACCAAACGGGCTCTGATTGGCGGCAATGCCTTCTCGACATCGCTCGATTGCCAGATGCATCAAATCGTATGGATCGAACACAAAGGGTACTCCATGGTCTATTTCGATGGCATAGAACCATCCACAGTGGTGGCCATACGGCTCCGCATGGAATTAATCCAGAACTCCGATTCGATGTAAGCATAGCACTTTCGAACGCAATATCGCGTGCCACCGGCACATCTGGGTGCTCATTTCACGGCCGAATTATCAGCGTAAGCCATTGTCATTTCTTAGCTTATGTAGAAAATCCAGTCATTTCTGGCGTTCCAGTGGATTCGATTCCGTGCGTGTGGGTGTGCGGCCTCCGGTGCAGAAATCGGTTTCTTGTCCGAAAGGAACTTTCGCCAAGCCCTGGGGTTGAATCTTACGTAAGCGACAGAAATGTTCTGTCCAACGTGCTCGGGGCTGACAGCAGTTACCCCAAATTGCCTCGGCACCTCAGTTTAGCCTACTTGGGAGAGTAAAAAATGAAACGTTGTTCTGTGATTGGAGTCTTATCGGTTGTTTTGGCTATTGCTGTCAGCTCGGTCGCGTTTGCACAACCGGCGGGCCGGCCGGGGCAACGTGGGCCGGGTATGATGGGTCGCGTCGGCATGGGAGGCGGCATGGGGGGTGGCGAAATGATGCTGCTCATGAATGAGGAAGTCCGCAAGGAAATTGGACTCCTGGATGACCAAGTCGAAAAACTTCGCGAAATGCAAGAGGGGCTCCGGGACGAAGCCCGGGAGGCGTTTTCCGGGTTTCAGGATCTCAACGAAGATGAGCGAAATGCACGCATGAAGGAATGGCAAACCAAAACTCAGGAACGCGTCAAGGAAATCCTGATCCCGAACCAGTGGCAGCGGCTCCAACAGATTTCCTTGCAGGTCCAGATGCAGAGAGCGGGTGGCGGCGAGGCGAACGCGATTGGTGACGCACTTGGCCTTTCCGATGATGAGAAAGAAAAACTTCAAGCCAAGGCCCAAGAAATCTCCCAAGAGCTTCAGCAGAAGATCGATCAGCTTCGCGAGCAGGCCCGCGAGGATTTGATCGGATCTCTGACACCTGAACAACAGGCCAAACTCAAGGAACTCACAGGCAAGAAGTTCGAGTTTTCCGAGGGCTTTGGCGGCGGTCCGTTTGGGCGTGGTATGGATCGGGGCCAACGTGGCGACCGGGGACAAACCCCACGCGGTGATCGTGGCCAACGTAGCGACCGGCGTGCTTCTCGCGAAAGGTAAGACCTTTTGAATGATCTTTCGTAGAAAGCTAAATCCTCAACTCAGAAGGACTTACCAAACAGTCGTGTGGTAGATCGAGGAAATCAAGTCAACATCCATCGTGCAACGCCGGCGTAGGGATTTCTGCGCCGGCGTTTTCCGTTCTGGAGGGAATTTCAGCCCTTGGGCGGATTAAGGAACTCACGATCAGGTAAGGATTTACAAAACTTTATAGACCCCAGGTGGGTAGATTGTTTAGATTAGAATATAAGAATAGAGAAGCAGCGGGGGCAAGGACTGCGATACCGTCCTGGCGGCAGGACTTTGCAAGTAATGCGGGGGTTTCCCACTTCTCGCGGTCCTAGCTACTGCCCAACGACTAAGTACCCATATCATGGAAGCCAGTAGTATCTTGGTTCGTCAGGGATTGCTCACTACTGAACAGGTTGAGCAATCGCGCTTAGCGTGCACCAATGGTGACCGAATCGATCAAGTTGCGGTTCAACTTGGATTTGTCACGGAAGAGGCTGCACTGCGGGCGATCGGTGAAGAAGTTGGCATTGAGTTTCTTGATCTGGAGCAAGCCAACATCGATCTATCTCTGTTGGCCGAATTCCCTCAGAAATTGATCCATCGCCATGGTGTGTTTCCAGTCCGCCGTGCCAATGGATCCATTATCGTCGCCACCAGTGATCCATTTAATCTTTATCCGCTGGATGCCATTGGCGCGGCAACCGGGCTTTCCGTGCACCCGGTACTGGCGGGGCGACTGGATATTGCCAAACGCATCAAAGCCCATCTCGGCGTTGGAAGCGAAACCATTGAGGGAATGATTGCGCAGCAGGACGAGGACGAAACGATCCAACTCCTCGACGGCCTCGACATGGAAGATTCCGAGTTGGCCGAACAGGCTCAGGAGGCCTCGGTTGTCCGGCTCGTCAATGAGATTCTTCTCGAAGCGATCGAATCGTGGGCGAGCGATGTGCACATTGAGTCGCAGGCATCGGGACTAAAAATACGTTATCGGATCGATGGGGTCCTTCTACCCCAACCGGTCCCGCCGGAGATCAACCGGTTCCGCGCGGCGATTATCAGCCGCCTGAAGATCATGGCACGGCTGAACATCGCCGAGAAACGGCTCCCGCAGGACGGGCGAATCAAACTCCGCGTTTCCGGGCGCGAGGTGGATGTCCGTGTCTCAGTCATTCCAATGATTCACGGGGAAGGGATTGTCCTCCGGCTGTTGGACAAGGGCCGCATGGAATTTTCGTTGCCGAAACTGGGGATGGAACCGGAACTCTATGAGGTATTTTGCGATCTGATCCGCAGGCCACATGGGATTATTCTGGTGACCGGCCCGACTGGTTCGGGAAAGACGACAACTCTCTACAGTGCCCTGCTGGAAATCAAAAGCGAAGCGACGAAAATTATCACAACGGAAGATCCGGTTGAGTATCAATTGGAAGGAATCAACCAGATCCAAGTCCATCCAAAAATCGGCCTGTCGTTTGCCACGTCGCTGCGGTCGATCCTGCGTCACGATCCGGATGTGGTCCTGGTGGGCGAGATCCGAGACCTTGAAACGGCCGAAAATGCGATTCATGCATCCCTGACGGGCCACCTGGTCTTCAGCACATTGCACACGAACGATGCGCCGAGTGCGTACACGCGGCTCGTCGACATGGGTGTCGAGCCTTTCCTTGTGGCAAGTACAATCGAGGCGGTCATGGCCCAACGACTCGTGCGGGTCCTCTGCCCGGCATGCCGTCGCCCCTTTACGCCGGATCGCAGTGAATTGCCGGAAGATTTTCCATGGGATGCATACATCGAATCGGGAAAGCCTTTGTATCGAGCAGCTGGCTGCCGCGAATGCCGTAATGTTGGTTTCCAGGGCCGGAAGGGAATTTTTGAACTTGCCGTGACAACGGATGCTGTCCGCCAGCTTGCCCATGATAATGCCTCCAGCTGGGAGATTCGCAAGGCGGCTATCGCCAACGGAATGCTCACCTTACGTAAGGATGCCTGGAAGAAGGTCCTGGACGGAGTCACGACCGTCGATGAAGTCCTTCGGGTAACCAAGGGAGACCGGATTTGATGATGGGAGGCGGATGATGCATGCGGTGGATACCCGATCGTGGAATAGAAGGCCTCGATCCCGCACGATCACCAAACTTCCATCCGCACTTTGCTATCCGAGACCCCAATTCCCGCCATGCCTGATTTTGCCTATACAGCGCGTAATATGGATGGCCAGCAGGTCACCGGTACTATTTCGGCATCGACCGAGCGGGAGGCAACTGCGCTCTTATCGTCCCAGGATCTATTCCCGGTCCAGGTGAAGGCGGGTCGGGCTTCGGCGGAGGGGAGGGCCTATCGGGTACGGCCGAAAGTCATGGCGGCCATTTATGGCCAACTGGCCGCCCTGTTGCGGAGCGGTGTGCCGCTCTTGCGGTCCCTCGATGTCCTCCGCGAGCAATCATCGAATGCGGTCGTCGTCGCGTTGCTGAATGATGTTCATGACCGCGTGGAGGATGGAGCCACCCTTGCCGATGCCATGGCCCGGCACCCCAAAGCCTTCAATGAGCTGGCGGTTAGCGTGGTCCGAGCGGGTGGCGAGGGCGGATTTCTCGAAGAAGCCCTCGATCGCATCGCCATCTATACAGAACAGCAGGATGAGCTTCGAAGCCGCGTTATCGGGGCATTGGCCTATCCGATGTTCCTCGCCGTGGTGGGTACGGTCATCGTGAATGTTCTGGTGATCTTCTTCGTACCCAAGTTCGAAACTCTTTTCAGCCGGCTCGAAGAAAGGGGCGAATTGCACTGGATTACCAAGTGGCTGATCGGCCTCAGTCACATGATGCAAACCTATGGGCTGATTATTGTAGCCGGGATCATTCTTCTTGGTTTTTTTCTCCGATCGCGGCTAGCGACCGATGAAGGCCGAATGCTCCTCGATCGCTGGCGTCTTATGGTTCCCCAGGCGAGCACGATCTATCTTAATCTGGCCGTTGCCCGGTTCTGCCGGGTCCTTGGAACGCTCCTTTCCGGGGGAGTTCCGATTGTCCGGTCGCTCGAAATCAGCGCCGACGCGACGGGGAACCGGATACTTGCCGGCGCCGTCCGCGATGCGGCCGAAAATATTTCAGCCGGTGAGTCGCTCGCCGCTCCCCTCGCGGCAAACGGGCATTTCCCGAAAAACGTCACCGAAATGATCGCCGTCGCCGAGGAATCGAATACACTCGATACGGTCTTGAAACATATTGCCGATTCATTGGAACGCGAGACTTGGCGGCGCCTCGATCTGTTTGTCCGGTTGCTTGAACCACTCATGCTGCTCATCCTGGCCGGAGTTGTGCTTATCGTCGTCATCGCGCTGCTGTTACCGGTACTCAAGATGAGCATGGCAATATAAAATCTGTCACTTACTGAAACAATATGAACGGAGAATGATGCAATGGAAAATCAACGACGCCGCCGATCCCATCAGCGGATGAATCATCGTGGTGCATTTACCCTAATGGAGGTTTTGCTTGTTCTGATTATTCTCGTCATCCTCGGCTCGATGGCCGCGGGATTGTTCACGGGTGTTGGAGAGAAAGCAAGAGTGGATAGCGCAATCGGGCAGGTTGGTATCTTCAAACGTCAGATCCGTTTGTATCAGCAGATGCTCAATCGTTACCCATCGAGTCTCGAGGATCTCATCCGCCAGCCGTCCGATCTGAGGAATCCCGAAAAATGGGTTAAATTACTCGACGAGAATAATTTGCCGCTCGATCCGTGGGAAAACGAATACCGCTATGCCCAGCCGGGTTCCCATAATCCAGATGGATTCGACGTCTGGTCCATGGGCCCGGATGGCGTGGATGGGACGGAAGATGATGTCGGGAACTGGGATTAGCATGCAACCACTTCGTCCGGCAATCACGCTGTTTGAGCTTCTTCTGGTCCTCGTGCTGTTGTGTGTCGTGTTTGCCATCGCATGGCCGGCCATCGAAGGATCCTTTGAAAGCACGCGGCTCCGGTCGGCCGCCGACCAGGTCCAAGCGGCATGGAGCGAAGCGCGGCTGAATGCCATGCAATCGGGGATGCCGCATCTGTTCCGTTACCAATCGGATAGCCAGGAATACTCCGTCGCCCGATGGGATTGGAACCTGACAGCCGATGATCCGGCAGCCGAACAGGGATTTTCGGCCGAAGATAGTGGTTCGGCCAAGAATGATTCCTTGCCCGCCGATATTGTCTTCTCGTCTGGAGAGGTGGCCAGTGATCAACGGACCGCTCTTGTTCTCACAAGTGCGGCTGAACAAGGATTCGTTGATGCGATCGCTGCAGCACCGATTGTCTTTTTCCCGGATGGAACAACATCGGACGCGGCCGTGCTCTTGAAAAACAAACGTGGCCTGCTGATCCGTGTTACCGTCCGGGGTCTCACCGGTGTGACACGGATTAGCCGGGTGATGACACCCCAAGAAATGGCGGATGAGGAGGATTTGCCATGAAAGCACCGATGATGCACTTCCGCCCGACCAAACGGGTCACTCCACGCGAGTCATGGAACAATGGCATTCCATGCTCCGCGTGGCATCCGAATCGCCATGGTCGCGTCGCAGCTGGACACCCCGACAGTCCAACACGCAGGCTCCTGATTGTTCCAAGAGGCACCTCCCACCCGGCGTCGCAAGCCGGATTCACACTCCTGGAGGTCATTCTGGCCCTGGCGATTCTGGCGGGCGCGTTGGCATCGCTGGGCGAAGTCGTACGGCTTTCGGGTGAAAATGCGAATATGGCGCGCGATCTTTCTTCAGCCCAGCTATTGGCCGCATCCAAGTTGGCCGCCATCACATCGGGCTCCGAGGAACTGTCGACCGTGGAACGTGCCTCGCTGGAAATCGAAAATGCCGACCCGCCATGGCTCTATTCGGTTCAATGGAATCCGACCGATCTGGAGGACCTGATCCTGGTTCAAGTGACCGTGGAACAGGATCTGCCGGAAGACCTGCGTCCGGTGAGGTTCTCGCTGGTCCGCTGGATGCCAGATCCGGGCACCGTGTCAATGGAAGACCAGAGCGGGACTAGTGCGTCGAGCACATCCAGCACATCGAGTTCGTCAGGTTCGTCAGGTTCGTCAGGTTCCTCAAGTGGAACGGGGGGGAGGTGATTGGGTGATCTCTCGTTTTGATCATCACCGGTCTGCCAAGGAATTCAGGCGTTGTCCCGATCCGGTGCGGTTTCGGGAGGCCTTCACTCTCTTTGAAGTCATCCTGGCAATCGCCCTGTCGGCGACCTTACTTGCCTTGATTGGAGCAGCCATTCATATCTATCTCTACACAACCGATACAAGCCGCTCTGAAGTGGAAGAATCCCAGCTCGCGCGGGCCATTCTGCAACGCATCGCAACCGATCTTCGTGCCGCGATCCGATATCAGCCCCAGGATACATCCACGGCCATGTCCTTGGCCAAGGAGACCGCGGCATTCGATGTGGAATCGCTCGATACTCCGACGGAAACCGAATCGGCCAGTTCCGCCAACGAGGATATCGCGAACTCGACCGAATTACCTCCCGTCCCGGGCGTCTTTGGCAATGCCTACGAACTTCAAGTCGACATCAGCCGAGTCCCGCGCATTGATGAGTACGAAGTCATGTTCGACTCGGAAAAACGCCTTCTAGATCGTCCAAGCGATATCAAAACGGTTGCCTACTATTTGCGCGAGGGCCGGTCCATCACGGCCAGCTCGCTCGCGGCAACCCGGTTGCGAGAAGACCGCCAGACCGTTGCCGGCCTGATTCGCCGCCAGCTCGATCGCGCCACCACGCAATATGCCATCGATACCGGTGACGCCTCGCTACTCGACGAACGAGGTGAACTCTTCGCGCCGGAAGTCGTGCGGCTCGAATTCCAATATTTCAACGGCACCGAATGGCTCACCGAATGGAATTCCGATGAAGAAGGCGGGCTGCCCTGCGCCATCCATGTACGTATTTGGATGAGAAAAATGCGGGAAGAGGAATCGCCGGAAACGGGAATCCTTCGATTGAGTCAGCAGCCGAACGAGAACGACTCCATGTATGAACTCATTGTGCACCTTCCCAATGCTGAGCCGATAACCGATGATAGTACCAGCTCCGGAATCGAGTGAACCGGAACAAAATCATTGACACCATCGAACAAGGAGATGACGACATGCTCAAGGGCAAGCTGATTCATCCGGAGATCCTGGAAGTACTTGGTAGGGCAGGGCATGGATCCCAAATTTTGATCGCGGATGGAAACTACCCCTTCCTGACCAAGCTTGGCCCGAAAGCGAGACTGGTGAATCTGAACGTATCACCGGGCCTCGTGAATTGCACGCAAGTCCTCGAATCGCTGCTTACAGCGGTTCCGATCGAAGCGGCGGCCGTCATGCAATATTCGACCGAAGGCCCGTATGCCCTGAACCGCGATCCCGAGATCTGGGACGATTTTCGAGCGATCCTTAAGAACGCCGGCTACACCATGGAACTGGATCGTATTGAACGTCACCAGTTCTATGCCGTGGCCGGAACCCCTGATGTCGCGCTCTCAATCGCGACTGGCGAACAGCGCATTTTTGCCAATCTGCTCCTCACCATCGGTGTCGTCATGCCGTAACTTGATCAATCGAGCCATGCCTTTTCACCCAACCAACGCCGATCGCCGTGGCAGCGTTTTGCTGCTCGTGCTCATCGTGGTTGCGGTCATCACGTTGGCGAGTTTTACATTCTTCGATTTGATGTTCAATCATCGCCGAAGCTCGGAAACGCATGGCCAGCAGGTGCAAGCGACACTCCTCGCAGAATCGGGTGTCGAATATTTGCTGAATCTGCTTGGCCGGACGGAGGAAGAGATCGAGGATGCGGGTGGCCTCTTTGATAATCCAGGCTGTTTTCAGGGTGTTTTGGTCATGGACAATCCCGACGCGCGGGCCCGCGGGCGGTTTGCGATCGTCGCGCCAAATATCACGCCGGATGGCTATCTGGATGGAGTTCGATTCGGCTTGGAAGACGAATCGACACGCCTGAATTTGAATACGCTGCTCATTGCCGAGGCGCAGTTGCCGGGGTCAGGGCGGGAACTATTGATGACTCTGCCCGGCATGACGGAATCCATCGCCGATGCAATTCTCGATTGGCTCGACGAGGACGACACACCGCGCGAATTTGGCGCGGAGCGGGAACACTATTCGGCTCTTTCGCCCGGCTATGCCCCTACAAATGGCCCGTTGACAACGGTTGAGGAACTCCTGCTGGTTCGCGATGTGACACCCGAATTGCTGTTCGGCGCGGACGTGAACCACAACGGGATGATCGATCCGAACGAGGAAGGACGTGTCCAACTGGTTAGCGTGGACAATTCGGACGGAGCAATGAACCGCGGTTGGAGCGCGTACTTGACAATCCATAGCGCGGAACGGAACCTCCGCCCGGATGGCACGCCGAAGATCGATGTCAATATGGAAGACCTGGAAGAACTTCATTCCCAGATCAGTGAAGTGCTCGGCCCGGACGCGGCCAATTATATTGTTGCCTACCGGCAGGGTGGCCCGTTCGATGGGGCCGGCGAGGGGAAACCGGCCAGCTCGGTCACCATCGACCTGCGACAACCGGCCCGCGTTCCTCTCACGACCATTCTGGACCTGATCGGAACACGCACCCGTGTTGTCCTGCCTGGTGAAGCACAGGCCACGATCATTGAATCCGCCTTCCCGGACGGCCCGGTTGCCATGGCCATTTACCTGCCGGAAATGATGGATCACCTGTCGGTCAATCCCGATCCGACGATTCCCGGCCGGATCAATATCAACCAGGCTTCGCGAACGATCCTCTCCGGGATCCCCGGCCTGAGTGACTCGGCGCTTGAGGAGATTCTCGGTACCCGCGATCTTGAAGTGATCCCCGAACGGCCCAGCCGGCGCCATGAAACCTGGCTTCTGATCGAAGATATCGTGACACTCGAAGAAATGAAATCGCTCATCCCTTTCATCAACGCCGGTGGGGACGTCTATCGCTTCCAGTCCGTGGGGTATTTCGATCAAGAAGGGGCCTCCGCCCGCGCGGAAGTGCTCCTCGATGCCACCGCCACAACGCCAAAACTGCTCCAATGGCGCGACCTCAGCCACCTGGGCCGAGGCTACGCCCTGGAAACCCTCGGCGTGGGATTGCTCGAGGAATGACCGTATCGACCGGCGATTTCATCCAGCGATTGAATCAGCGATTTCCCAGTCATGCCCATGCCGATTGCCCGATCCCAAGGATCTTCTTGCAATACGGGCAATAATAAACATATTTCTCCGTTACCTTGAACCAGCCCTTGTCAAACTGCTTGGCAACAATCTGGTGCAACTCTTTTTCGCAGTGAGGACAGATGGGATTTTCACGATCGTCAGATTTAATGAGTTCCATAGATTGCCAGCTCACAATATTATTTCATTGAAACTACGAAATACGCGAAACACGCGAAAAGATTTGATTACTAAGAGCCTATTCTTTAAGCAAATCCCTCGCACTGCTTGCGGGGAGAGGGATTGCCTCCAAACAATCGCCTGAAGTTCCTTCAGGCCGATTCATCGGCCTTCACCGCCGCAGGCGGTACTAGGCCCGTGCTTGAGCACGGGTGAA
>JAFGFZ010000485.1 GCA_016930815.1 Pirellulales bacterium
CGAGCCACCCGATCCCATTGCGCCCATCCATCGACAGAGATTCCACGCCGAAAATGCAGTTGGCCTTCGCTTGATTAGGGACTAGGCACTAGGAATTTTGGATGCCATCATCCTCCTCCGGTCAATCTGACGCACGAGATTGCTCCCGATAGCCTGGCGATACCGCGGCTAATCCAAAGTCGTGTTCGATTCGATTGCTGTGCGATTCTGCACCTTATATGCTGCTGGGATCAACCATCCTTCCCATGAACAGGATGCTATTGCTTTGGTTGTCCCGAATCAAGAATAGGAAGGGATGATCCGCACGAAATATCGGGTAGCGGGGGGCAGACCTTGTTGCCATCTCAACGGCTGTGGCGGCAGCTGCTTCTGTTCCCTCCTCGTTAACATCGACAAAGGCTTTGTGCTTGATCTGTGATATCCACAGATCTCCTTTCGGCCACCCCATGCCACGGAAGTCAGCCTTTCCTCCAGTATCAAATGCATCCTTCATGCCCAGCGCTTTAAATGGCGGCACGAGGTCATATCCCGTTTCAAGCTTGAATTTCGGGAGGAACAGCTCGACATCTAGTTCGGACTCCTTGTTCAACTCGGTTAGCCATTGGCTCAGCATCTCCGCCGTCAAATACTTTTCCAATCGCGGCAGGCCATCCACGTCCCGCGGAAGTAGAACCACCATGGACATCGCCTCGCCCTTGTAGGGCAACGCAATCGCCTGAAAATCCTCGTTCTCAAGGAGCTTGTACTTGCTTTTCTGGTACATGAGGCTGGTCGTCACCTGTTCACTCGATGACACTCGGAAGGGGGCGTCATGCGTCCCGGTTTTCTTAAACTGACTTTCCCAGACACCCTTGAAGTAAATGGCATTCAAGAGCACGCAGACAGAGTTGGGGTCAAGCTGCTCAAGAATCTTTTCGATTTTGTCTTCCGTCTTCTTCTTTACCCACCCGTTAATCTGGTCCAATCCACCAGAGAATAGTTCAGCGTCGTAATTCTCCTTCAACAGAGTTTTGAACTCTTTGGCTACATCTCCCCCGGTAAGAGACAATCCGTTGGCAATGTTCAGCGTTTGGTCTGTTTTGCGTGCCGTATTCATCAGTTCTTGACTCAGTACCTTGAATGCCGAATGCAGTTGTGATTGATCCAGCGCGAAACACAGGGCACGTTCCATTTCTACTGCCGTGTTCTCTCGGGCGCCGGCATAGGCCATACCCAGCGCTGTTGAAATACTGTACGGCGAGAAGAAAAGATTGCCTTCCGCCACGCCAAGCTCGCGATAGAGCTTGACGGCAAAGGCATTGTTTCCCGACACAAGGGGATTCACAGACGCGGACCTCGTCTGGCGTGCGGCCGTCGACATCCGGGGTATAGTAAGTATGGCCAGAAGTAAGACGGCCGACAAACTCACGCGTGTTCGATTCATGTTCCTTCCTTTCAATTATTTTCGCCTTGGGAAGCGGTTGCCATTATCGGTGAGACGCTCCTGATGCCGACTTTGTTCCAGAGATCATGAAAAACTGTCAGGACTCTTTGATTTCGTTGCAGGATGTGGCAAGCGGGTAGGATACCAGGACCACCACGAGCAGATGAAGCAGGCGGCCTGTATCATGCCCTCATTCGGGTGAATTCGCGTGCGATGATACTAGGGGTAGCTCCGTGCGACGCGGAAACCGATCTGACGCTTCCGCTTGCCCGAATTTTCTTTGTTCCTGGCCATGGAAACCAATGCCGCTGGCTGGTCGAGAAACGAGCCGCCTCGTACGATGCGGCTGTCGGAATCCTGAACGGATCGTTCGAAATCGTTGGAATTGGCCGAGGAACCATTCCGGTCTCTTGAAGAGGGGGTATCGCGTTCTTGGCACCATTCGGAGACGTTGCCATGCATATCAAAGAGTCCAAGGTCGTTTGGTTTTTTCGTGCCACAGGATCGAGGAAAGCCATCGGAGATCGATTGAGAAATTCCGTAATATTCCAGATAAGAAACATCGGTACCGAATGCGTAGGCGGTTGTTGCACCGGCGCGGCAGGCATATTCCCATTCGGCTTCGGTCGGAAGCCGATAGCCGCGCCGTTCCAGGTAGTCGGGCGCCAATTGCATGCCGGCTGCATAGGATCCCTGGTCATTGGGTAGATAGCATCGTTCTTCTGGTGGAAGGCCCTCGGATTCGCTGAGCCAGTTACAATAGGCGGCCGCCTCGTACCATGTGACCGAAGTCTGAGGACCGTTTGTTTTCCCATCGGTTCGGAGGCCTGGATCGTGATTCATTGAAGGGTGATCGGCCAGGAATTTTTGAAATTGTTCAACGGTTGTTTCCATGCTGGCAATGCTGAAGCTGCGTCGAATCCGCTGGTTGTGCGGTTTCTGGCCGGCGAGATCCGATGCCGCGCCATCGGCCGCACCCATCAGGAATTGCGTCGGTCCAGGAACGATGATCATCGTGTGATCCTGGCCATTAATGTACCACTGGCGATCACCGTGAAGGCCGGACGATTGAAGTTCCCGGCGGTGGCGGGCCATGGAATCATTCAAGTTCCCCTTCGGACATCGTTGAAGTACCCAACCAGCCGCGGCGTGGATTCCGGGATCTGGATC
>JAFGFZ010000486.1 GCA_016930815.1 Pirellulales bacterium
ATTCTGCGGGTGGTTGGTAATTCGTGGACATCGTCCGAGATAAAAGATAGACTGAGTTTTCAACGACTTGTCGAAATGGGATCGTACCGGATACAGGGTGCCCTGTTCGGCCTTGCCACCATCGGATGAACGCTCGTCTAGGTGGTTGGGTGTCTTGTCTTTACGACCGCAATCGATAATGAGGGAGGAAGACGATTAGGAAAGTCGTTCCGAAGGTGAATTCTGTTGTTTGAAATACTTGCATTCCGAGTTTTTTCACAGATGCCAAAGTGCATCTCAATCACGTGGGAGGGAGAACTGATGACACGACTGATGCTGCAGATGATCCAGGCTGTGACCGCGGGAAAGAACTGGATTTTGCTCTCATTTTGGATCGCCGCATTGGCTTTTTCCCCCAGGGTGGCTTTTGCTGTCGAAGTGATTCCGCTCAATGGGGATGTTGCGAATTCTTCCACCCCTGGATGGAGCACTACCTTGGCGGTGACGTTAAACGATCCATTTCTTTATGATCCACTGAGTCCCACATCGCCTCTTCCTGCCCAGACTCACCCGAATGGTTTTCACGGGAATGGAGGCGAAGGAGAAGATGTCTACCTAAGTTATAACATGATTTATCCAGTCGAGCTTGACACCGGAGAGGAGTTGTTCATTGATGTCTGGGGGCGTTCCGATTGCTGTTGGGACCGAGACGACAACTTCGATATCGAGTTTTATAATGGAGGGGTTCTTGGAACATTCATTGATTCATTAATTGGTATGGCGATCCCAAATCCGGTGCCTCAGCATTACCGAGCCAGTTATATTGGTACTGGAACCGTGGTTATCGACAGCTTCCGCATCGTCGCACATGATTCCAATCCGTCCGGCGCGAACTACTTCACACTCATGGAAACGCGGGCGGCAACCGTCGACGGTGAAGTCAAGAGTCTCAAATTCATCATTGATCGTGACACACGTGAAATCACGATGACGAACAACACGACTGGGCCGATCGTCATGGCCGGTCTGAGCTTCCTTTCCGATGCCGGGGCGCTGGATCCTTCCGGTTGGACCTCGATCACCGGCCACTATGATGCGACGCCTCCGGACGGAAATAGTTCCGTCTCGAGTGACGAATGGATCATCTTAGCCAATACGGGGGAGGAGCTTGGAGAAGCGACGCTCGGCAGTGGCACCATCGCCGTTGGGCAGACGGTCCATTTCGGTGCCGCCTGGGGTGGCTACTATCAAGAGATGTCCGATCTATCACTCGAATACCTGGACGCGAATGCGGGCGAGGTCATCAGCCTTGCGCCCACATTTGTTGGTAATGATGGGAATCCGTTTGATCTCGGTGATCTCAACTTCGACGGGAATATCAATATCAGCGATTGGCAGATCTTCCGGGATAGCAACTTTACGGATCTTTCTTTCTTGACTATTGCCCAAGCCTATCGGGCGGGCGACCTCGATGGGGACGGAATGAATAACCTCGTCGATTTTGGTCTTTTCAAGACGGCCTACGAGGCCGAGAACGGTCCTGGCTCCTTCGCGGCCATGATCGCCGGCGTGCCGGAACCGGCAACATGGCTGTTATTGGCCTTCGGAGGTTTTCTGCTGATCACATGGCGACACCTGGTTGGAAAAGCCTTCGCCATGATCGCCCTTGTTGGATTTCTTGTAGCAACTACGTGTCAGGCCCAGACTGTCATCCTGCCCGGCACGGCAACGAACCATGCCTTGAGCAGTACGGCAACCCAGTCCTCGGAATCCTATGGAGGTGTTCCAGAGCGGGCTGTGGATGGAAATATCAATGGCGCTTGGGGTGGAGCCTCGGTAACCCATACGGATGGAACACAGACCGATCCCTGGTGGCGGGGCGCCTTTCTAGCCGGCGATCAGGATATTGAACAGATTATCCTTTTCAATCGTCTGGACTGTTGCGGGGACCGTTTGCGGGATATCACGATCACGATTCGGGATGCCGCCGACACCAAGGATGTGCTGGTTTCTCCGCTGCTGAATCCGGGTAATAGCCTCAATTCTCCGACGATTATTGAGTGGGATGTGATGTCGGCCAACGGCGGTCTGGCCGCCAATGGCGGGATTGTTCGAATCAACCGGACCTCGGATCCCAATCAAACAGGAGATGTTGCGAATACCCTGTCTCTTGCCGAGGTCTTTGCCCTGGGAACCGATGGTGTCCTTGTACGGCCCAACATCGCGGTCGGTTATCCGGCGATTCAGTCGACCACGGCATACGGCGGGGTTCCAGAACGCGCCGTGGATGGCATCACGAATGGGAATTGGGGCTATAACTCCGTGACCCACACGGATCCAACGGACAACAATCCATGGTGGCAGGTCGATCTGGGAATTCTTAGCGAAATCGACGGCATCTCGCTCTGGAATCGAACCGATTGTTGCAGTGAACGATTGGAGGACATTACGATCCAGGTCTTTGCCGCCGATGGAGTCACACCCGTCTATACATCCGCATTACTTAATCCAGGGAATCCACCCCCCCTGGGTCCATATGTGATCTCGGAGAACCTATTGGGCCAGAATATCCAAGGGCGTTATGTTCGCGTCACGCGGACCGAGCCACCCAGTGCGGAGGGTGTATTATCCCTTGCCGAGGTTCAGGTCTTTGGTGAACGGGCGGCGATGACGCTTCAAGTGAACACGCAGACCGGGGGTATTACTCTCAAGAACAATAGCATTTCGGATTTTGATATCGATGCCTACTCGATTGAAAGCCCCGGCGGCGCGTTGAATGCCATTGGATGGAATAGCCTCCAGGATCAGGACTTCGAGGGCAACGGTGCCCCTGGCAGCGGCAATGGCTGGGAGGAATCGGGCGGTAGCGGCAATACGGTTCTGGCTGAAATCTACCTCCTGAATAGCTCGATCTTCTCCATCGGCAATACGTTGAGCCTTGGGAATGCGTTCAATCCGTCCGTATTTGGACTTGGTAATGATGGCGACCTGACCTTCACGGTTCGTACACCCGAAGGCGTGTTCATTGATGGTCTCATTGAATACGTGACTGGCGGTGAGAACGCCGATTTCAATGGCGACGGGGATGTGGACGGAGCGGACTTTCTGGCATGGCAGCGAGGCTTCGGCATCACCGGAACCGCGACTCTTGCGGATGGCGATGCGAACGGTGATGCGAACGTCAATGGCGCTGATCTGGCAGTTTGGAAAAGCCAGTTCGGGACGGGTGGAGCGGCTGGCGTTCTTGCTGGTGCCGCGGTACCTGAACCGGGCACGATGGGTCTTCTGGGCCTATTGCTTTTTGGAATCGCCGTTGGTTTATTCCAACGCAAACGTGGAGTGAAGAAGATGAGTCTCTACAAAATCAGCTTATTAATTCTGGTGGCAGTAGTGGCCATTGATTTGGCTCCAACTGCAAGGGCCGATAGCGAAACCGATCGGCTGTATCGGCTCGGTGACGATGCCGGTGACAACTATGGTTCCGGTGGCGTGGCTGGTAATGTAGTCTGGCTAACCGTCGATAGTTATGTCACGGACACGCTCTACGGGAAAGACCAGCAAGATTTGGATGATCCATTTTTCACGGAACCCAAATATGTCAATGTAAGTTCAGGCCAATATGCGCGGAGTGGTGTCGGTGCCGGCGAATTGGGCGTACGATTTGATGGTGTGGATGACTTTCTCCAGGGCCTTCGACTTGGCCTGCCGTCAACGTCCGCCGCATCCACCGGCTATACCGGTTTGGGAGGGCCCGGCCCGTTGGACTACACCAATATCTGGTCGCGTGGCTTTCAAGTCTGGGTCTATCCGGAAGTCGCATCGGGGAGTATCCAGGATGTTGTGATGGACACCAACCAGCATGGCTTGCGGATTAGTGCTTCGGGGGATTGGGTCATGGTCTACGGGTCCGCCTATGAAAGCGAAACACCCGTGGTGGCGAACCAGTGGTCCCACGTTCTGGTGGTCGATGCGAATTCACCGGGCGCGGACGACGATGCCTTCATGTATGTCAATGGGATTGCCATCTGGGCGGCCACGGGATCCTATGCCTCATCAGACATGGCTCTCGTTCTCGGCGCGAGTACGGGGACCGTGGATGGTACTCCGGTACCGGGTCAGTCGAATTTCTTCACGGGTGTTCTGGATGAATTGGATATGTTCGTCATGGGTGTTAACGGAACCGGTTATGATTATGGAACATTCAATCCAGGGGAGGATAACGACTACATTGCCGCGGCGATGGCTGGAATCCCGGATGGCGATATCACGGGTGATGGGAATGTGTCTGGGGACGGCATGGGCAGCCCAGAGACAGACGATGTCGCCGCATTTGTCCTTCATTGGAGGGCTGAGAACCTGGTGAACAACATCCCGGTTGGAGACCTGGCCAGCCGCGGCATGGGCGACTTCAATTACGATGGGGTCGTGAACTATGCCGATTGGTACATTTTGCGTGCGAACCATCCCAGCGGATCCGCGTTGAACCTTGGTGCACTCCTTGCGGGCGCCGGCGTACCGGAGCCGTCGAGTGTTGTCTTGCTGTTCCTTGGATTGGGTGCCGCGTGGATCGTCCGGCGCCGCTAAGGGGCGGCTCAATTCAATCAAAAGAGGGCCATTATGACGGATCGCCGATCGTGTCGAGGATTCACTCTGGTCGAATTGCTTGTTGTCATTGCGATCATTGGGATCCTGGTCGCTCTTCTGTTACCTGCGGTGCAGGCTGCCCGGGAATCGGCGCGCCGGTCCCAGTGTCGCAACCATCTCAAACAGATTGGGCTCGCGTTTCTGAACCACGAGAACGCCCATGGCCACTTTGCGCCGGGCGGTTGGGGCTGGTTGTGGACGGGCGATCCGGACATGGGCCATGACGAGAAACAACCGGGCGGCTGGGCATTCAGTATCCTCCCCTATTTGGAGGATGGTTCCGCATACGTTGTCGGTTCGGGCCTGCCGCAGTCGCAGAAACGGGCGGAACTGGTCAAACAGAAGATGCACCCAGTCGTCGTCTTCCATTGCCCCAGCCGCCGCCCACCGGAACTTTCGTATGGACCCACCCAATCCTACAACTCGGGAACGGTACCCGGCGGCATGGTCGCGAAATCCGATTATGCGACCAACGGCGGCAGCTATTCGAGCGCCGAGGGATCTCCGGTGGGCTGGTTTGCCGGCCCACCTGAAAGCTGCCTCTCAACGTATCCGAATTGCGACTGGGGCGGGTACACGGAGAGTAATATCAGTAATTACTACGATGGAGTGATTCTGCCCCGGTTCCCAGTGGCAGTCCGCCAAATCACCGATGGCACGTCAAAAACATTATTGGTGGGCGAAAAGTTTCTGGCGCCCATGTACTATGGGGATTCTGGTGGCGAATATACCTCGAACAGTTGTTCCGATAACGATTCGGTCTACCAGGGCTACGATTGGGATGTGGTCCGCTGGACGAACCGGAAGTCAGCCTATCTGCCGCTACCCGACACGGCTTCGACGGAGGCCTGTACGGTCCGCTTCGGCAGCCCGCATGCGGGTTCATTGCACGCTGTCTATTGCGACGGGTCCGTGCATGCGATTGAATACAGCATCGATCCGCTTGTCTGGGAGTGCCTCGGGGTTCGCCATGATGGCCAGGTGGCCGAATAATCATCCGTTCAGTACAAGTACAAGAGCAGAGAAATGACTCATTCTCGACAGGCACGAGGCTTTACCCTTGTGGAACTGCTTGTTGTGATCGCGATTATTGGTATTCTGGTCGCTCTCTTATTGCCTGCCGTACAGGCGGCCCGAGAGGCGGCCCGGCGGAGCCAGTGCCGGAACCATTTGAAGCAAATTGGCCTTGCCTTCTTGAATCATGAGAATACCCACGGTCATTTACCGCCCAGTGGATGGGGGTATCTCTGGACTGGGGATCCAGATATGGGCAACGACGAGAAACAGCCTGGCGGTTGGGGTTTCAATATTCTGCCGTACTTGGAAGACGTCAGCACCTACGTTGTTGGGCAAGGTTTACCGCAGGCTCAGAAGCGAGTCGAGCTGACACGGCAGAAGACCCATCCGGTCACGGTGTACCATTGTCCCAGCCGGCGGCCAGCCGAGCTTTCCTACGGCCCTGAAACATCGTACAACGCCGATCAACCTGCCGGGAATCTGGTTGCCAAAACCGATTACGCGGCGTGTGGCGGGAGCTATTCACCGGCCAGAGGTTCCCCAGTTGGCTGGAGTACCGGGCCCCCATCGTTGAACTGTCTGAACGATTATCCTAACTGCGATTGGGGATCCTATTCGCAATCGAATATTGACACCTATTTTAATGGCGTGGTGCTCCCCCGTTTCCCGGTCGAACTCCGACAGATTACCGATGGCACGAGCAAAACGTTGATGGTGGCCGAAAAGTTCCTGCCCCCGATGTTCTACGGGGATTCTGGCGGTGAATTTACCGCGAATAGTTGCTCCGACAATAATTCGGTCTACCAGGGCTACGATTGGGATGTCATTCGCTGGACGCATCGGGATACCGACTACTTGCCACTGCGCGACACGGACTACATCAATCATAGTCTAGTCAATGCGTGCCAGGTCCGATTCGGTAGCGCCCACTCGGGGGTGGTCCATGGTGTCTATTGCGACGGATCCGTGCATGCGATTGAATATGAAATTGATCCGATTGTCTGGGAGTATCTCGGCGTGCGAAACGACGGTCAGGCGACAAATTGAATTTCGTGGAACCGAGAGTAGGCCCGATTCGAGCGAGGGAACGATGCCAGGACCAATCCTATCCAGGACGACAATCGCACGGCACCTTATTGCCGTGTTTTTTACCTTGCCGTTGGCAGGCTGCTCTCTATCGGGTCCATCGGTTCCAACCCGTTATGAACCTCAAAAAGCGGCTGAAGTGGCGATTGAGACCTATGACACAAACAAGGATGGGAAACTCAGCGAGACCGAGCTGGATCGATGCTTGTCTCTGAAAAGCGTCCTGTCTCGCATCGATGCCAATCGGGATCGAGCGATCACAGCGGATGAGATCGCGCGGCGTTTCGAGGCCTTGGCAGGCCAATCTACGTTTGTGGCGGTGACCATCTCGGTCACGAAGGGGGGGCGGCCGGTTTCTGGCGCCACGGTGATGCTGCGTCCTGAGCCGTTCATGGGCGAGGGATATCAGGCATTCTCGGGAACCACGGATGAAGGCGGAATGGCCTCCGTCGTCGGGGAAAAATCGGTGACACCCGGCGTTGCGACCGGTTTTTACCAGGTCCAAATCACGGAATCAGCCGGAGGCGGGAAAGTGGAGTTGGGCTGCGAAGTCAGCGACGACTCGAACAATCGGCTGGCATTTTCGCTCTGAATCGATGCATCCGACACTCTGCAAAGTTACCTATGATCCTCCCGCGGGCGGGATTTGGAATATGGCGGTCGACGATACCCGGCTCGCGATGGTGGCCAGCGATCCAGAATCGGCAGTCTGGCTGCGGTTCTATGAGTGGGAAGAGCCGACACTCTCGTTAGGGTACTTCCAGCGACTCGCTGACCGTACTGAAAATGCTTCCAGTAGCGGATGTCCAGTTGTTCGGCGTCCAAGCGGTGGCGGAGCAATCGTCCATGATCGGGAATTGACGTACAGCCTCGTTGTCCCGGCCGTTCATCCCCTGGCGTGTAACACCCAACATCTGTACGACCTGCTGCATACAACACTCATCGCGGCCCTGGCTGATTTCGGAGTCGGGGCATATTTGTGTGTCGAGCGGGAGAACAGGCCTTTTCTCTGCTTTCTTCGCCGGGCCGTGGGAGACGTCCTTCTATCGAATGCGCAGATTTCAACTTCCCGTCAAACGGCAAAGATTTGTGGGAGTGCGCAACGCCGCCGCCATGGGGCCGTGTTGCAGCATGGAAGTATCCTCCTGGCATGCTCAGCGGCAGCACCCGAACTTCCAGGGATCCAAGAACTTACCGGCCAAGCTATCGCCCCTGGCCAATTGGCTGAAGCCTGGCAGAGGCAGCTTAAAATCTTACATGGATGGATGTTACGTCACGAGTGTCTGGGTGAGGAGTGGAATGGGGCGAGCCTAAATGGGCATCTGGACCTATACGCGTCTACCAAATGGACAGCTCGCCGTTAAGTGGATCCATCCTATCGGCCGAAGCTAAACGATAGGCTAGTACGCCTGTTGACGATCCGTCGGCGTAGCAAGATGAGCCCTGGGTGGATGCTACACAAATCCCAGACGGAGCGATCTCGGATTGACAGCCCTCGAATGGATCGGGATGCCAACCTTCGGGGATGCCCACCTTCGGAGTATAATGGTATTAACGCTGGTTTGTTGGCATCGATCGATTTACAATAGGATATCAACCTGAAAGAATACCGCATTGGTTTTTTTCTTGCCAGTAGTATCGGTTTCCTCCGTAAGTCAGGATTGGTATGGATGCAAGATTGATAGTATTGGGTGGCAGTCGGGCAGGCCTGGAGATCCCGCTGAAGAAGTCCAAGTTCGTCATTGGGCGATCTGGCGATTGTACTTTGCGGGCTGGCAGTGATGCGATCAGTCGTCACCATTGTGAGATCCGTCTCACACGCTCCAAAATATCGATTGTCGACCTGGGTAGCCGCAATGGGACCTTTGTGAATGGGCAGCTCATCGAAGCTGAAACGGACCTGAAATCGGGTGATGAAGTCGCCGTGGGCCCGTTGAGATTTCAGGTCCTATTATGTCACGGATTGGATACTCAAAAGCGGCCAGAAGTTAAGGACGTTGCCGATGCGGCCGTGCGGGCGGCTGAAAAGGGCCGGGATGAGCGCGAGGACCATGAAGCAAGCATCTCGCGATGGTTAACCGATCCGGCATCTGATTCTCTGGCAATGCATGAAACAACCACGATGCAACTTGACCAAACCAACGCCGCCACGATATCACCTTTCGTGGATGAAATGGAGGACGAAGAAAAGCCTGCTGAGGTTGAGGCCAAACCCGAAGAGACGAAGAATCGTAGAAAGAACAAGCCAGGCAAGCTCCCGCCAGTCCCCAAATCGAAAGCGAAGGACAGTTGCGAAGCGGCAGCCGAAGTGCTTCGAGCGTTGGCACGGCGGCGGTAGTTGACCGATTCGCTGGACTGTCTTCTGCTTTTATCCTTCCATGAAAAGATCCCAAGATGGGTGTATCATGCGCGCAAACGATCCAAAATCAACCGGGAAGAAGCAGATCTCGCTCCTGTTAGGCCTTGCATTTGATGCCAAGGACGGTCACAAACGGCTGACACGCGGGAGAAACTTTATCCTGGCTGGGGGGAGTGAGGAAACGCATGGAATGATGCAGGAAACGGCCACCAAGATCAACGAACATCTTGATCGAAGGGGCAAGCGATTACAGGATACTTCCGTCGACGAGCTTCGAGAAATTTGCGAAAAGATCCATCATCCATGACGGCCAAGAACCGGCTGTCCGCGGCGAATAGATGTCAGGCGAATTGAAGATTCGCATGTCATTCCCGTGAAACCGCGGGCCCGGCCGCGGGGTAGTACTCACAGAGCCCAATTGGTTTGGGCGGAGAAGTCACCTTGCCTAGCACGCTCCAAAGTCTTGTTGATGCGTGCCTTGTTGGCGATTCGACCGCCACCGCCGCATTCGTCGCACGATTCCGCGGGCCGGTTTTCGGGCTCTGTTACCGGATACTTGGCCACCGGGAAGATGCCGAGGACATGGCCCAGGAGACCTTGGTGAGGGCGTTACGAAGCCTGGATCGTTGGGATCGTGACCGGCCGTTCGAGCCGTGGCTGTTGGCGATTGCCGGCAACCGATGCCGTACACTCCTGGCCAGGCGATATCATCGACCCAAGATGCAGAGCGATGTTTCCGAATTGGCCGATCCGCGCCCCGACGTGAACGCCGCGAAGTTTTTGGCCGAAGAGATTGAATTAGCGCTCTCGAAAGTCCGAGAGGAATACCGGCGAGCATTTCTGCTATTTCATGAACGACATCTCAGTTACGAACAGATTGGTCAGGTTTTGGATTGCCCATTAGGGACCGTCAAGACATGGGTTCACCGGGCAAGGAAGGAGATCGTTTCCCAACTTCATTCACGGGGTGTTGTCCACGAGCAACGAGATGCGGTGCGAAGAACTTGAAGTCCGAATCCATGAATTACTCGATCAGCGCAAATCGATCCGCGATGATCCAGAGGTAGTCGCCCATGCGGCGGTCTGCGCCGAGTGCGATAAACGGGTAGCCTCCTTCCAAGCGATGCTCGATGGCGTCCAGGCCCTTTCCGTCCCGGAATTGAGCCCGCAGTTTGACAGGGCGGTCTTGCGCCGGCTGGCCAATCCAACGGCTGTCCCGCGGCGGCGAACCTATTCTTGGTATTCCGTGGCCGCCTCGTTCGCGGTCGCGGCATCCTTACTCGTTGCCGGCCTTGTCTGGTGGCATGCCCAGCGACCTCAACAGGATGGCGGCAGCCAGTTGGCAAATCCCAGCAAGCAGTCCGCCGATCTGGCGGCCTTTGTCTGGACCATTCCTGGCCGCGTCCCGTCGGAGCGGATCCACGAGGTCTGTTGGACCACCGGTCGCAACGTCGTGACACTCCCCGGAAAATTTCGCCGCGTTGCCATGTCTCCGGATGATACCAGTATTGCCGGTCGGATTCGCCCGGTGACGCGGCCCATGGGTGTCGCTTGGGCGGTTCTCAAACGGGCCCTGCCTGCCAATACCGAAAAAACACCCGACTCGAATCACGATACGGGCTGGATTCACTCCCCTGGCAGAATTGCCGTGGCCAATGCGTCCGAATCTTCTGTTTCGTACCCCAGATCTGCTTGAATGGGCGAATTCGTTGGATTGTCCGATTCGGAATCTGTCTCGGGAGTATTTCGAGCAATCAGTTCCGCGGGGGTAAGTTGGACGTAACCGAGCATTCGAATGACTTCGAGGACCTCGCTGCATGTCGGAAACATCCGTCCACTCTTCCGCTTATAATCATCCAGTGCGTTCATGAATTCAATTTCCGCTCCCGTGTAATCGCGCTCACAGGTCGTGGGATCGATTTGTCGGCGCCGGCTGACTTTCTCGCGGCGTTCGAGGACGGGACGGTTCGCGGTGGATGCATTGGCCTCCGACCGCTCTTTCTTGGATGATCGGTTTTTCCGACTTTTTTTGGCCGACGTTAAAACCGATGGACTATCTTGTTGCCGGCGTCCTCCGCCAGCGCGGCGGTCTATGGTTACCTCTTGATCGCCAATTGCCGACTTACCACTCCGCGGGCTGGTCGAGGTCGGCGACTTCTTCGCCAGTTTCGGCGGTCTGTTGGCTGGTCGGACTCGACTGGATGACTTGGATTGGTTCGAGACGGCTGATTTTGTCTTGGTCACGTTTGGGGCTCTCCGACGGCTACAGTGGGCTCAGGCAAGAATAGGGTCCAGCGATACCAAGATCGGTGACCCCATATGGTAAAATTCACCGTCTGCAAAAAATGGAGAACCTGCGCAATTTTAATGGACTGATCGGATTTTCGGGGAACAGGGTACCTGACGTTTGTTCATGTTCGAATAGATGGATTCAGCAAATTATTCGGGCTTCGGGCGAAGATCATCGGCCCGATTTCACCAGATAATTGGATTGGTCCATTCAAGTGAGCCCATGAAAAGCATGTGGCTCATTGCAAGTCCCAGATCCAAGGGATGCCAACGGAAGGATCGCCGATGGGTAAGGCGCGTTGTTTGAAAGAGGTCTTCGAGCTGGCGTTGTTTGAGCTCATTCGCCTTGCATTCAAGCAGCGTGACTGCTATGGTCTTGGGCCCTGGTCCAAATGGGATGCAGTCTTGCCGGGCTTGCTCTGCGTCTTAATAGTGTCCACTCACCCCTGTTTTCAGGCATGCCGCGATGAAGACCAACGTTCGCTTGAGTCTCGTTTGTAGCCTAGGGATTGTTTGTACGATACCGCTGGGCTGCAGTAATCTGGCTTCCCAAGGCATCAATGTGGATGGTGTGCGGATGTACCAGCAGGGCAATTACCAGCAGGCTGCCTATCGGTTCCAGGAAGCGATTGCCAACGATCCAACATCACCCGACGGCTATTACAATTTGGCGGCAGTCCTCCATCAGTCCGGCCGTCTCAATCAGCGCGAATCAGACTATCGCCAGGCCGAGGACCTCTATAATCAGTGTCTGGAGTATGATCCAAATCATGTTGAGTGTTACCGCGGCTTGGCCGTTTTATTGACGGAAACGGGCAGGACGGATGCAGCATTCCGGTTATTACAAGGTTGGAAGGCGAGTCAGCCGAATCTAGCCAATCCCAGGATCGAACTTGCCCGGCTGCACCAGGAGACTGGCAGTACCGATGCCGCGAAAGGCCAGCTCGTGGAGGCCCTGGCCATCGAACCTCACAATGGACGAGCGCTGGCGGCCCTCGGCCGCATTCGAGATAGCGAGGGCGATTATCGGCAGGCGTTGGAAAATTATCAGCGGTCGTTGGCTGTTAACCGGCATCAGCCCGATCTCCAGAACCGGGTCGCTGCGCTCCAAGCGGCATTGGGACAGCCGGCTGCCCTCTCCTCGAATGGCACCGAGCCCGTTACCCGCGTCGTCCAGCAACCGGCCTCTTCGGTAAGGTATTGAAGGGGGCGGCGTCATCCCAGTCCGCCCACTGCCCGGGATCCTCTACCCTGCTATACTGGCGAGGATGAGTACTACGGACTATGCGTACTTGACCCTCGTATCGGGCAATCAGGCCGGAAAGTCCTTCCTCCTGGATCCTTCGACTCCGATCAGTATCGGACGGGGTGCCGATTGCGCCATCTCGCTACCAGATCTGCTCTGCTCGCGCGTTCATGCCATCCTCTCCTATGAGGCTGGTCAGTGGATTGCCCGGGATGCCCATAGTCGCAACGGGATGCTTGTGAACGGGGAACGTGTCGAGAGCAGGGTGCTCGAAGAAGGAATGATCCTCCGTGTCGGCGCGACCGAACTGGCATTTCGGACATCCACACAGCCGATGACTTGCGTGGATGCCATTGGTTGGACTCAGACGATCGTCCAGGATGCTCCGGTTGGCGCACCGCGGGACGAAGTCCTTGCTGCAATTCCCAATGCCGATCAAGTACAAGAATTGATACTCCTATATCAGATGAGCATTCGTCTGTTGGGCTGCGATCAACCGGATGAGGTTATCCGGATTGCGTTGGATTTATTGCGTGATCGAACGGGTGCGGCCGTGGTTGGATTTCTCTGGATCAACGACCACGGGGAACTCGTCCCCAAACTGGTCATCCCGCCCGATGCCTCGGATCAGGTCAAACTCAGCCAATCACTCACGGAACTGGTTCTCCAGCAAAGCCGTGCCATCTGGGTAGCAAGCCAGAATGATGGGGCAGGGACCGACGGTATGGAGCATTATGCCGATGCGGTTTGCGTGCCTCTTGTTCACCGTAGTGGACAAGGGGCACCGCACAGCATGGGTGCGATCCACGTCTACCTGAAAGACGGCCAGTTCCGCCAATCCGATTTTGATTTCACGATGTCCGTCGCAAACATTGTGGCGGTTGCTTTTGCTCGGACTCGTTCGATCATCACCCTGCAAAGGGATTACGACCGATTGGTTGCCGATCAGCCATGTTGTTACGAAATTGTTGGTGAATGTCAGGCAATCGTCGAGTTGAAGGCGAAATGTGCGCGTGTGGCAAAGGCCGGTGGCGCGGTCTTGATCCATGGCGAGAGTGGTGTCGGCAAGGAATTGGTCGCCAGGGCCATCCATCGCGCCAGCCCGCGTGCCGACCGGCCTCTCATTTCGGTGAACTGTGCGGCGATTCCTGCTGAACTGATGGAGAGCCAACTATTTGGGCATAAAAAAGGGGCCTTCACGGGCGCCGACCGCGACCATATTGGTTTTTTTCAACAAGCGGACATGGGTACCCTTTTCCTGGATGAAATCGGTGAATTGACTCTTTCCGGCCAGGCGAAGCTCCTTCGCGTCTTGGAAGGGCACCCGTTTCTCCCGGTAGGTGCCAGCGAGGAAGTTCATGTGGATGTCCGCCTCCTCGCGGCTACCAACCAAGACCTCCTCAAGTTCGTCCGCGAGAAACGATTCCGGGAAGATCTGTACTATCGCCTCAGTGTTTTTGAACTATCCGTCCCGCCACTGCGCGAACGGGACCAGGATATTGGCCGGTTGGTCGATCTGTTCTTCGATTTTTTCCGCGTTCTGCACGGGCGGCCGGGACTGCGTTTATCCAAAAAAGCTCGGGATAAGTTACTTACCTACTCCTGGCCGGGGAACGTTCGACAACTACGGAATGTGATGGATAGTGCGGTTGTGCTGGCCGCGAACGAAACCATTGAACCACTCGATCTGGCACTCCATGATGGATTGGATCCATTCGAAACTCTGCGGCTTGAAGATTGGGAAAAGAAACTCATCCGCGAAGCCCTGCTACGAACCCGCGACAACGTGCCCCACGCCGCGAAACTCCTCGGGATCGGCCGGGCAACCCTCTATCGCAAGTTGGAACAATACGGAATCGAGAGATAAACTTCGCTAGCCC
>JAFGFZ010000487.1 GCA_016930815.1 Pirellulales bacterium
ACGGCGGGTCGAATACCGCCTGCGGCGGAGAAGGGCCGTAAACGGCCCTGATGTTCCATGACGAACAACATGACAAAATGTGGGTAAGGACAAGGGTGACCGGTTAGCGTTCCTCCACTTCATGCACGACGACCACATCATGGACGCCGGAGGTCATCTCTTCGTGATCCGGGCCGGCGGTTAGGTGCGAGCCACCGACAATGACAACACGGTTCCCCGGTTTGAGGTAATCCATCTGGCAGCCCCAGGCATCTGTGTGCTGGATCAGCGATTCAATGTCCCGTGCAGGTGCCCCGCGGAGTGGCGTCACCCCCCAATAAAGACACATTCTTCGAAGTGTCGCTTCGCTCGAACTGACCCCAACGGTCGGCACGGTACTGCGATGTTGCGATAGGACCAGGGCCGTCCGGCCGGAATGGCTTGCCACGATAACGAGTTCTGCTTTCAGATCGTACGCCATGTCGCTTGCGCCATGAACGACCGCCCGGGTCACTTCGTGCAATAGGGATGACGAAGATCCCGATGGCAACCGCAGCGGCTGGTCTCGCAAACTCTCTTCCGTTGCCAAGGCAATCCGGTTCATCATGGAAACTGCCTCGATGGGATAACGGCCAATGGCCGTTTCACCAGAGAGCATGCAGGCATCGGCTCCGTCGAGAATCGCATTCGCGACGTCGGTCGCTTCGGCGCGTGTTGGCCGTTTGGAATGCTGCATGCTATCAAGCATCTGCGTTGCAATGATGACAGGCTTGCAGTGTCGCTGGCAGACTTGGATGATTCTCTTCTGCTCTATTGCAATGCGGGCAACATCGATTTCAACACCAAGGTCACCCCGGGCCACCATGACGACATCCGCAGCCTGAACGATTGAATCCAATGCATCGAGGGCTTCTCGTTTTTCGATTTTTGCAATAACCTGTGTTTCACAATCGGCCGATTGAATGATCTCCTTCAGGATTCGCACATCCTCCGCGGACCGGACGAAGCTGAGCCCGAGGAAGTCGATACCGGCCTTGGCTGCCCATAGGGCATCGGTCCGGTCCTTTTGGCTGATCGATGGGACACTCAGCGGGACACCCGGCAGATTGATTCCTTGCCGGCTGCGGATGGTTCCCGGCTGGATAACACGCATCCGGACACGGCCGGGGGAACGTTCTTCGACCACCATGCTGACCGTGCCATCCGCGAGCATGACCAGGTTCCCGGCGCTTAGCTCTTTTGTGAGTGGTGTGTAGGTGGACGTTAACTCGTTCGGTCCGGCTGGTTCGTCATCGACCAAAAAGAATTCTTCGTCGCGCTGGCACGTGATGACCCCTCCCGCAATCTCCCCGAGACGTATCTTGGGACCAGCCAGGTCGACCAAAATGGCGATCGGATAATCCAGGGCCTCACTGATCCGCCGAATCGTATCCACATGTCGCTGTTGTTCTACTGTTCCGGCATGAGCCATATTGAGCCGGAAGACATCGACACCAGATAGGACGAGTTCTCTGAGACGCGCATCACCATCGCAAGCTGGCCCAATGGTGGCGACGATTTTGGTCCGCGACCGGTTCCGGAAGCTCTGTGGCGAAATCATATTGAAACACTCCTTCCATCCAATTGACGAATACGCTGGTTCTCGGAAACAATCAATATTTCCTACAACATCTTCCAAAATGATCGTTGATTAAGCCATGCCTTACTGGCAAAAGAAAATCGTCCTGATTACCGGTGGATCCTCGGGATTGGGCCGCGCGGTCGCGGGAATGCTTTCCGGACATGGCGCACGGGTGGTGATCGCAGCGAGGAACCAAGAACGCCTCAGCCGCGTTGTTGATTCGCTCCAAGCCCTTGGGGGCGATGTCGCTGGCATTTCCACCGATCTGACCCAGCAGAAGGATGTGGACCAACTGTTCGCGCGGGTCCATGACCGGTACGAGAGGCTCGATGCATTCTTCCAATGTGCCGGCCGATCGGCCCGGGCACCGGTTCTTGAAACATCGTCAGAAGATTTCATGGAATCGATGCAGGTGAACTTCCTGGCGGCTGTTCGCTGCATTCCGGTGGCTGTGCCGCACCTGATGCCAACAGGTGGGCACCTGGTTCTGGTCGGTTCTTTGGCAAGTAAGGCCGCCTTACCCTATCATGGCGGGTATCCTGCGAGTAAATTCGCGTTGGCTGCCTATGCTCAGCAACTTCGCTTGTTTCTGCGGCCGAAAGGGATTCATGTGATGCTCGTCTGCCCAGGACCGATTGCCCCATTCGAGGGGGACCAGCACATTGTTGAGAAAATCGGGAATATCCCGGAGGAGGCACTTCGACCCGGCGGTGGCGCCAAGCTTCGAGCCATCGACCCAAACCGGCTGGCCGCCCGGATCCTCACCGCATGCGTCAAGCGGAGACCGGAACTCGTCATCCCACGCCGGGCACGACTCCTGTTCGCCCTTTCCGCTATCGCGCCGCGGTTTGGCGACTGGTTGCTGCAAAAATCAATCCATCGGTAGATTGGGCCGTGCTGGCAGTATCAACAGAAAAGGGCCCAGTTGGCCCTGCGAGGGGTGCCAACCGGACCCTTTCGTGGCCGGCGGTGGAGACTGAAGTGGATGTCCCACAACGCCGAAACCCGCATGTCGGCAACTCCCTGGGTGTGATGGACCGCGACAGACGGCGTTGAAACCGCATCTCCGTTGTGGAGCGATGGCCACCATACTTCGGCGGCAAAATGCGGACGCCTTGGTGTGCGAATGCAAGGAGTTGCACGATCGGCTCCTGCATCAATGGCAGGGAACCCGTTTGCCCAACTGCGATGAATATCCGGTGCACACGGTGTGCCAAACATCATGTAGTCCAAATGTTTTCTTCCGTCTTGGATCGAAAATGGTATCCAGCACCCAAACTACGGCAAATGGAGCCCATCTTAGACTCAGATCGATTCTCAACCGGTTGACTGGGATCATGGCCGAATCGTACATCCGTTTGTAAAAAATGCTCTGGGGACAAGTGGATTAGGAGCCGAATTGGCTGCCGTTAGCCCCGAAGCAAGCTCGTGGTGATAGCGTCGAATACCAAACGCATCGTTTCGAATTCATGATCTTCCGCTTGGCAGATCAATAGGCACACGTGATGATTCCTTCGAAAGACTCGAATTTGCGCTGTACTAAACAGATCCAGATAACAGAAATTCAGCTCACACCCATGGATGGACTGGCCTTCAAAATCATCGCAGATTTCCTGGACATCTAGGTTGCCATATTCCCCCCGAATTGCCTGAATAGTTGTTTCGATCAGTTCCTGCACATTGGTATCTCTTGAATGGAGGCTAACCGACCAGAATGCTGTCTCTGGGCTGGAGACGGTCACGGAAGGGAAGGGGAGATCGTCTTCCGAATCGTCAAGGCTCCAGTTATCAGGAAAGGCGAAAGAGATGCCGAAACGGTCAAACTGGGCTGGCATGGAAAAACCTTCGATGTAATTTGTGAAGAGATGGCAAACCCCGGGCATTGCAACCATCCTATCGCGCTGGATTTGGTTGGCAACAGAGCAGGGGGGGACTGACCAGCTTTTTACTAGGAATGCGGCATTGCTGCACAGGTTCCAGATAGCTATTCTACGCCCTTTGCGGAATTGCTATTGGCTTGAAATATCTCAGCGGGGAGACTCCGTGCGCCACCGATGTCAGAATTCTCTTCAATGCGCCGGTGGGCGTGGTTGTTCTTGGGACTCGGAACGACCTTTGCCTTGACCGTAGGGTGTTCTGTCTTCAGAAAGCCATCGGTTGTTCCCGAATCAGTTGCTCGATGCCGGCAGTATGCCCGTCAGGGCAGTTCGGCCGTCGATCGGGGTGAATGGAATCAGGCGGAAGAATACCTCCGCCAGGCGGTCCAAGCGAGTCCGGTGGACCATGAGGCTCGGCGCCAATTGGCCGAAGTCCTCTGGCAGAAAGGTGTGACCGGAGAATCCATTCAACAGATGGAATTCGCGTTGCGTCTTGCTCCCGGTGATGCATCCCTTGCAGTCCGCACGGGTGAGATGGTTCTGGCAGCGGGTCGTGTGGAACAGGCACTGGCCTATGCAGATTGGGCGATTGCCATCGAGCCTGATCTGGCGGCCGCATGGGCACTCCGGGGACGTATCCATGCCAAAACCGGGAATCTGACGCAGAGTCTTGCCGACCTGCATCGAGCCCTCGCGTACTCCCCCAGTGATGAGGACGTGCTATTGGATATCGCGGCGATCCATCATCGCCGTCGGGAACCCGAACGATGTCTTACGACAATTCACCATCTCCTCGACTTGCATCCTCCAGGTGAAGAACCGCAAGAGGCCCTTTACCTGGAGGGTATCGCGTTATCCCAACTCGGTCGATTCGACGACGCGGCAGAAAGCCTTCAAACAGCCCTCCGGCGGGGACCGCCCCGAGCGGATATCCTCTATCAGCTCGCGGAAGTGGAATTCGCACTCGGTCGAATCCAAGCAGCCCAATTGACCGCTCGAAGCGTCTTGGCAACCGATTCCAATCATGCAGCCACGCTTGCATTAATTTCGAAAATGAACCAAACAGGAAGTTCAAGCAAGGAATTCGATCAAAACACGGGGCAGGGCTTGCAAGCAGCAAAGATCATTCGATAGCGGACAATCCATTTATTTCCGCCCCTGATTCGAACGTTTATTCGTTATATTCCGTAAAAATGGATAATGATAATTTCCAGTTTGCTCCAGGAGCAGTTGTAACGTATCTTTTTGTGTCTGTGTATACTGCCCTATGGCCACTGGGATAAAAGGAGTTCCATAATGACCCAGACTCTCCATGATTCGCCTATCTCATTCACGGAGCGGCGAAGCAAGACCAGTATTGCGCCCCATCCATTCCGAGAACGGCGCCAGTTTAGCAATAGCCATGAGGATATCTCGCCCGACGCGGCGGAACTCGCCGATGCGATTGATACCTACAAACTCCGCCATCGCCGTCGATTTATCACCTACGAAGAGATGCTATTCGTCATTAAATCGCTGGGCTACAGCAAGTAGCCCCACCTCCGCAAGGTAACGATCATCTCTCATCTGCATTAGGTGCCTGAAAGTTCCGAGGTGCAATTCGGGCATCGTGTTGCCTTGATTGGAATGCTGGAATAGCATTTCGGGCATTCTTTCGTCGTCGGTTCCGGTGGCACTTCTTCCTTTTTGCGCTGCAATTGGTTCATGACCTTAATAACCATGAAGATGCAGAAAGCGACGATAAGGAAATCCAGTACCGTGTTGATAAATGCGCCATATCGGATCGTCACGGCCTCAGCGTCCTTGGTCTTTTCACTCAAAGTGTAAGCAAGGTTGGAGAAATCGACATTACCTAGCATCATCCCGATAGGGGGCATAACGACATCGTTGACGAGCGAGCTGACGATCTTACCGAACGCACCACCGATAATGATGCCGACGGCCATATCGACGACGTTTCCACGCATTGCGAATTCTTTGAATTCTTTCAGCATCCCCATTACATTGCTCCTTTCATCTTGTAGGAGGGAACCGGAAAAGAAGGGTCTATCGTTGCCCATTCTTGCAATAGGTGGGTAGAAGTTGCAAGCTACTGACCGCGAAAAAGGGCTTTACTAAGTTGCCGGACTGTGACATACCCAACAATTCGGCCCCCATCTTCGACAACGCAACCAATGGGTACATCTTCCTGTTGGAGTTGCATCAGCGCGCCTACGAAGGACTCATTGGCTGGAATAACGGCAAGTGGCCGTGGGATTGGTTTCGAGTTGGATGGATCAAGATAGAGATCGACAATCCGCACATAACCGACGATGTCTCGACTTCCGGTTGCATCCTCGATAAGGATCACATCGAGGCGATGGCGACTCGCCAGGCGGAGGATTTGCTGGCGATCCATGGCTGTCGTTGCTCGCACGATCCGGCCGGCCTGTGTCGCGAAATCCCGGATTGGCAGAGTTGCCATGGTAAAGAGCCCTTGCGCCAGCGATCGTTGGGATGGCCGCAGGATTCCAGCCGCATGCCCCTCCTCCAACACGTGAGCCAGTTCCCATCGAGCGAGTCCCAGTCGAAGTTGCGGCGGCGATTGCCCGAGGATCCGTTCGAGGCTACGGCTGACCACCCATAATAGGGCAGTGGCAGGCATCAAGAGCCACTTCGCGACAATCAAGCCCAGCCAAACGCACCGCAACATGCGGTTGGGAGATTCAAAAAAGACAATTTTCGGCATGGCCTCGCCATAGATAAAAAGAAGCGGGGCCAGCAAAACGGGTGCGAGCAGTTCCCAGCCCGGACCACCCCCTGGAATAAGGTAATGCATCCCCATGACGACGCTGAGGGATACCAGATAATTTGCCAGGTTATTGCCGATGAGGACGGTTGCGACAAAGACGGATGGGTGATTCGTCATCCAAAGAAGACTGCGGGCAATCCGGTCGCCGCCCAGAGCGTCGATCACAAGACGCACGCGGGTCACTCGATACAAGCCAGTTTCCGAGCCGCTGAAGAATGCGCTAAGCGACAGGCCGACAAGGAATAGCACAATTGGGTAAATCACCGCCATGGTTCCTTGTTCGTCAGTTTGGAAACTTCGACTGTGAGTGGGCCGCGTTCGCCTGAGCCAATGACTTGAAAGAACAGGCCGGCCCACTCGATCGTATCTCCTGCCTGCGGAAAACGCTGCAGCTGCTCCTGCAACATCCCGGCCACGGTGACACTCTTGACTGGCGGAAGCGGCCGCTTGAAATGGCGGCTCAACCGCCTCAAACTTGTCATGCCCGTCACCCGCCAGCGATCCGGACCACACGACTCAATCGACGAACGAAACAGGAGTCGCCGACTTCGACTTGGTTGTTCTCGAAAGAGCGTGTCGAGTATATCATCGAAGGTCACCACCCCGATGGTTTCGCCATATTCATTGACCACAACCGCGACTTCGCGGTCGAGGCGCTGCATCAGATCCAATGTCCTACTCACTGTGGTTGACCACGGAACATAGCAAACCCGCTCGGCGTGATGTTCCAGGTGTTCTGACGGTAAATTCGATAGGTAGCGAAGCGGAATCGCGCTATCGATCTCATCGCTATCCGGTTCGGTAACAAGGAGGTAGCCGCTCGGGGTCAACTGCCCATGCAAGTCGGATAAGTGGACTGGTGGCCGAAACGACCGATACCGGATCCGTGGCCGCATCAGCTCTTCCACCCGCATCTCCGAAAGCGAGATGATGTTGCTCAAAACGGCCTGTTCTTGTGCCATGAGGGCCTTGTCGGATGTCGAGAGACTGACTGCTCGCTCGAGGTCAGCAAGTTCCAAATAGGGTTCGGTATCGATATGAGGTAAAATGATCCGACGTGATATCCGCAGGGTAGCGTGTAACAGTGGCAGGATTGGATCGAGCACGCGCACGGCGAATGCCAGGGGCACGCTCAGAACCATTGCGATCCATCGCGGGCGTAGAACAGCAATATTCTTCGGCAAAATCTCGCTCAGGAGGATGATCGCCAACAAGGATCCAGCGGCAACACCTCCGGCAAGGGTGCGTTCCTTGGCATATTCCAGGCGAATACTGATTATCGATGCGGCGGCAAAGTAAAGGATATTGACTACCAGATTCGAAAAGAGGATCGCAGTTAGTAACCGGTCTGGTTGCGCGAGGAGTTCCACAGCGAGCCGTTCTGCCGCATTCCCCTTTCGCATGGCAATCCGATCGCGCCGAGGCAGGTAAAAAAGGGCCGCTTCACTGCAAGAAAAGAAAGCCGAGCATCCAATGAGCATGGCCATCATGATGAAGTACGGTCCGAACTGCCAGAAGAGTGCCACTGGGCTCTTGACTCCAATCCGTTACTCCGTCACATTTTCGCCGGTCCGGCCCAGAGCGACGTCGAACTCGGAGACGGCCGGAACGAGCATTGCTGCCGTCGCGCCACCGTAAACCGCCAAGGTTACCAAGAACATCGCCCCGTATTGTTTGAGCATGAAGCTCGTAATGACAAAAAAAGTCGCGAAAGGCGCAAACAAGGAAGATAACCAAATCGCTTGCGATGGATTCCGTAACCCGAGCGCGAAGCAGAGCCCCAAGCCGCCACCGCCTAGAAATGCCGAGAACGCGCCTAGTTGATAGAGGTAGGAGCCCTTGAAAGCAACCATCATCCGCATGCAGGTCGCGACACCTAAGAAGAGAAACATCAAAGTACCGAGGCTCGTGGCGATTGCGGTACGCGAGCTCGCGTAGGTTATCCCGGAATGAATTCCTAAAACAGCAGCAAAAGCGTACATCACGATCAGCCCGCCAAAAAGGTATAAGAAATTAAATACCGATAAATGCCTCGAGAATACTAAAACCAGGCATAACAGAAGCGGCAGCAAGATCATTTCTTTTGCGTTATACAGCACGCCGCCTAATTTGCCATAGACAAATTCTTTCGGAGAGAGGTCGGTGACGAGCAAGAGGTCGAGCGCGCGGCTATCCCGTTCGGACGTTAATGAAGTGACTGCCAGCGCATTCACCAAGACAAAGCTGAGGACACAGAGTGGAATCAATGGTTTTGCGGCGGGAGGAATGATTTGCTGCAATTCGGCGAGCGCATCTTGCCGCTGGACCACACCCCATAGGGCAACGGCCGTGGCAATCGCTAGCCCAAGATAGACAAGTCGCACCGTCAGAATTTTCTTTCCGAAAGCCCACGTGCGAATTTCGCGCCACAGGATAGGATTCTCCCAGACGTTCCGGGAAGGGTGGCGGATCTTCCCGGCGGACTGTTCCGGCAAGACGGGAGGAACCTCTCCCATGGAGACTGCCTCGGAAACGGCAACTATCCCCTCGGTATCCTGGCGATTCCGAGATACTTCGAGTTCCGCGTTCCATGCCCGCAATCGGAGAATGGCCAACAGATTGAGTACCGCCGCGATAACAATCGCTACCACGAGAAAATCACCGCTGATCCAAATCGGCACGAACAAAGTTGCTTCCGCGACGGGTTCAGGACGAGTTGCCGCGAGGATCGCATGCCATGGGCTGGCCGCCATGGCCCATTGACTCGTTGGAATGCCCCACCAGTGTGACCCCAAGCTGCCTGCGGATATCAATTCCCATACCAGAATCCAAACCACCAGGGTGAGGATTGTGATGGCAAGTGCTTGAAAAGTTTTCTCGCGCCAGAGGGCAATGGTTGAACCAAGACTCCCCGCCGCGAGGACACTGGCGATTGAAACCATTTCCATCCGTGCGACCTGGCCGTAGGAAACGCCTCCGAAAAGGGCTACCAGCATGAAGATGGGCAACCCGGCAAGAACCATCACCAGCACATTCAACAAACTTGCGAACAACTTGCCCAAGACGAGTTCGCGATTGGTGAGCTTGGTCAGCAAGAGCAAGACAAATGTCCGCCGATCCTTTTCGTACGCCACGGCGGCCGCGGTGACCATCGCCGCCATCAAGGTTGCCAAGGCAAGTTGAAGCGGTGCCAAAATCTGAAAAACCTTGACTCCAAATCGGGCCCAATCGCCAAGATTCCGTACCTCCTGATTACCGATCAGCATGAGCAAGGCGGTCAAGACGAGGCCGAACAAAGCCGCGACATACAGGGCACGAACGATATAAAATCGTGGCCTGCGAGGCAGTGTCGTTACTTCACGTGAGAAAATGGGCCCGGTAATCAAGTCACTGTTCTTCCTTGCAAAGATCGACGTACTGGCAATCTCTCCATAAGTTATTTTGGCATATGAATTTATGATTTTGAATTTGTTTTGAATTTCGAATTGCGTGCCTGGACATGGGCGCAGCGTGCGGGCTTGGTACAGACTTAGAGCTTATCCCAAAACCACTCACCCCCATCCCCTCTCCCGGCAAGCGGGGCGAGGGGAGCCAGTTTCGGGATAGGTTCTTAGTATACGGCCGCCACCGAGGGGTGTCGAGCGATTGATCCGATTGCCGGACGGCGGCATGTTGGATGAACCAAGGTCCCGCCAAATGGCTCGCTTAACCGTCACAATCTGACATTCATTAACGTCTTTGATGATCGACTCCGAAATCGATTCCATTGCCCCAATGTCAAAGCCACCAGAATCGGGTAGAATACATAAGAGTCCTAAAGAGAGGGGGACTGCGATGAATCTTTCCTATTAAAAATCAGATTGGAGATGAAAATGAAAAATGCTGGTCACGGCTTCCACCAACATACCTCTGTTTCCACGCGGACGTGGCGCTTGTGGATTGTTCTAGCATGCGCCATCGCGGTCAGCGTCTTCTCATCCCCAACCAGAGCACAGCAATCGCAAGAGCTGACACTCGAAGCACTCATTGGATCGGCCGTCTCCGATATTGGTCCCCAGTATAGCGACGTTGATAAAGCAATCACCCGGTTTCGCAATGGTGACTTTGATGGCGCCCGCAAACACCTGGAATTTGCCAACAAACAACATCCCCAGCTCCCTCCAGTCGACGTGACCATGGCCAAAATGTTCATCATGGCCCGCAATGCTGCCCAGGCGCGAACCACGTTGGAAGAGGCAGTCATGAAACATCCGGACGATCCCGAAGCTTATCTGATGCTCGCGGACATGGCGATCGGATCTGGCCGTGTCACCGAAGCAGGTGCGTTGTACCATTTCGTTGAATCCTTGACCGAATCCTTCGATCAGAATGCTAAGCGGAAGCGGAATTTTCAGATTCGAACCTATGCCGGAACCGCGATTGTCGCCGATCAACGGAAAAACTATGACAAGGCCATCTCGTACCTAAAAAAGTGGATTGAACTAGATCCGGATAACTCGGCCGCCCATCAACGACTCGGCCATGCCCTCTTCATGACTGCGAAAGAACCGAACCAATACGATGCCGCAAGGGCCGAATATCAGACCGCCAGGAAACTCAATTCGCAACTGGCCCATCCAGAAGTTGCCATGGCCACCTTGTACCACCAAAAGGATGATCCCACCAATGCGAAGGCGGCATTTGAAAGTGCCGTGAAGGCCGATGGCCAGAACGTCAACACACTTCAATCCTATGCCCAATGGTTGATCGAAACGGGTGACTCGAAGGAAGCGAAGGTCCAACTTGCAAAAGCTCTCAAACTCAGTCCGGATTCAGTCGAAGGACTTTTCCTGAGCGGCCTGGCCGACCGGATGAACAAGGAGCTTCAAGCCGCGGAAGAGCATTTCCTCGCGGCCCACGCTCTGGTTCCTACCAATCGGGATGTAATCAATCAATTGGCCTTGCTCCTGCTGAATAGCGAAGATACCAAAGAAAGAAACCGGGCCCTCCAATTTGCCCAGATGAACCGGCAGCTGTACCAAAAAGAATCGGAACCCGCGATCACACTCGGCTGGGTTCTATACCAGTTGAATCAAAAACGGGATGCAAATACCGAGTTTCAGAATGGGATACGGCTCGGAAATATCAATGCAGACAGCTATTATTTCCTCTCCAAAACCCAGTTTGATGAGGATAAGTTAGATGTTGCCGAACAGTTCCTGGAGAGGGCACTTCAATCCCGAGGACTGTTTATCCATCGACAAGAGGCCCAAGCGTTGCTCGATATCATTAAGAAACGCCAAAGTGGCGGCTAGTCGCTTGGAATCAAAAAAGGTCATGGCAAGCCGATCCGTCGCCCTGCCATGACCTCTATCCTGAAGCAAAACACGTACGTGCTTCGCCCTCCCGTTAACGATCTATTCCTCTTATCGGATCGGCGTGCGATCGGGCTAAAGCCCAATCCAGATATCGAATGGTGTTGTAGGACGTGGCCAGAGGCAAACTTCCGGACGCGAAGCAGAAGGCCCATGAAATTTGCGGGCTAGAAAAATCCTACTGGATGCAGTGAGTTTGATGGTCCTGTGCAGAGGATGGGATTGCCGAATACCCGGAACAAGGCGGCCGGCCGGCCGGCATTTCAAATAGCATGTCATACAGATGACCGGATCCAGTCTGGCAACTGTGCGAGGCATCCGCGGGCCAGAAATTGAGTCCCGGTGATGCGTTTTCGTAGCCGAGGAAGGCCTTGGAACGGGGCTGGACTGGATGATAGAGTCCGGGACTGCAAGGTCGATCAGACCCCAAACCGAACCAACCCCAGCGACAGCCATCCCACGAATGACAGCACGAATAGCCCGCCGATAGATTGTTTTGAGGGGACCAGTTGCACCCGTAGAGGCAGTAGAATCCGCTGTCGCAGTACCGGGGCGTACAATAACCACGATACTCACAGGAACCACCTCCAATCGCAAGGGATCTGGAGCATCGGAAGTAATGGTAATGATCAACACAGCACTGTGCGCCGAATGTGTAGGCAAATAGTCGAGCTTCCGCTGGACCGGCCATTGCCGCGACGACCATGAAGGCGGAGAAATAGGTAGATCTCATACTAGCGAGCCCTTGGAATGTTCCTGGAAGGGTGGGAGGGCGATCATTCAACCTATCCTTTCTGGTCGGGTGCAGAAGGCCATCCCCTTGGGACAACTCCTGCAAGCCGGCTAAGACCGTACGACCTGCCCACTTGAACGCGCACGGGACGCGCGAGCTCGTACGTCATTTCCATCATATCTTTGGTTTTTAGGTCTTTTAGGTCCTTTTTGCTGGCGGCCCTGCCGCGTTGGGAGGGGAAGGCGATCCAAGAGCCGTGTTACGGACACAAGATGATTCTTGCCCCTCCCCCGACGCCGGTCCCCGCACGCCTTCCCGCACCGGCCTTGCCGCCAACGGGCTTGCCATCCACAATAACCGCATCATCCCAATTTTTTATCCATTGAAGGAGTAACGAGTCGTGTTTGATACCATTGCCATCGTAGGTGCGACGGGTGCCGTGGGACGCCTCATACGTGACATGCTCCAGCAGCGCAAGTTCCCACATCGGCAGATCAAATTCCTCGCTTCCGCCCGTTCCGCCGGGAAATCCATCGAATTCGCCGGCCGGCAGTATCGCGTTGAACGATTGCAACCCGAGGCATTTCAAGGTGTCGATCTGGCCATTGGGAGCACACCCGATCCGGTAGCCGCCGAATTCGTTCCGTGGGCGGTGGACCGTGGTTGTACCGTGGTGGACGAAAGCGGTTTCTGGCGGATGGATCCGAAGGTGCCACTGGTCGTACCCGAGATCAATCCCGACGCCGCGCGCCATCATCAAGGGATCCTTGCCAGCCCGAATTGCTCCACGACCCAAATGGTACTGGCAATGAAACCGCTCCACGACGCGGGGCGGATACGCCGGGTCGTGGTCAGCACGTATCAGGCGACCAGTGGCGTCGGAGTAGGCGGACCCCGGGACTTGGAGCAGGGCACACGAGCGGCCCTCGATGGCGCTTCGTACCGTTATGAAACGTTTAAACATCCCATCGCGTTCAATTTGATCCCGCATATCGGTTCGCCCAAGCTGGCGGGGTACACATCCGAAGAAATGAAGATGGTCTACGAAACCCACAAGATTTTTAACGACGACACGATCCGTGTCTGCCCGACATGTGTTCGCGTGCCCGTGATCAATTGCCATAGCGAGTGCATCCTCGTCGAAACCGAACGCAAGATATCACCTGACCAGGCTCGGCAATTGTTTGAAGCAACTCCTGGAATCCGGGTGATTGATAACCTGGATCTAGGCGAATACCCTATGCCAATAACATGCGATGGAGATGATTTCGTTTCGATCGGCCGGATTCGGACCGATTTATCGTGTGATCATGGGCTGACCTTCTGGTGTGTCAGTGATAACTTGCGCAAAGGGGCGGCCACCAACGCAGTGCAGATCGCCGAGTTGCTGGTTCAATTACAGAACGAATGAATAGGCCGCCCCCCGCCCGCAATCCAGAAGCAATGGCTCGCAGTCACCCCCTGGATGCGCATGGCACGGACGAAGATCCTGATGCGGTGTATCAAACTAACCATTGCCTACGATGGAACTTCCTATTCGGGATGGCAGCGGCAACCCGGGCAACTAACGGTGCAGGGGGCCCTCGAATCGGCATGGAAATCCCTCACCGGCGAGTCGGTTCGCATTGCCGGGAGCAGCCGGACAGATGCGGGTGTGCATGCTCTGGGCCAGGTTGCCAGCCTTGTCACGGAAAGCCGGCTCGAAACGAGGATCCTCAGGAACGGGCTGAATGCCAAACTGAGCACCGATATTGTTGTGCTCGAAGTCGAAGAGGCACCGGCCGATTTTCATGCCACAGACACGGCTCGCCGCAAACGCTATCGGTACCAGATCCACAATCACCGGCTGCGAACCGTATTGAATCAGCGCATCACCTGGCATGTACCTTACGCACTCGATGTGGAAGCAATGCATCGTGCCGGTCAAGGGCTCGTTGGCCGGCATGACTTTGCCTGTTTCCAATCCGTTGGTTCACAGCGGGAATCGACCATTCGAACGATTCATGAATTGTTGGTTCGGAAAGGGCAGGGGGGGGAACCGGATCGAGTGGATATTGAAGTCGAGGGGGATGGATTCCTGTATCATATGGTTCGGACGATCGCTGGAACGCTCGTCGAAATAGGGCGCGGCGCCCGGCCTGAGACCTGGATCGCGGATGTCCTGGCGTCCCGCGATCGATCGCTGGCGGGCCCCACGGCTCCACCGCACGGCCTCTTTCTGGTAAGCGTGCACTACCATTCCCAATTGAACTTGCCTAATTCAAATAGCTGAAAAGTATCCAATCTCAGTCT
>JAFGFZ010000079.1 GCA_016930815.1 Pirellulales bacterium
GTCCTCGGATCGGCTGGCCACGTCCTGCGTCGATTTCCTGATTCGCCCTGACGCGCTCGTGCCGTATGAAGAACGAGTCACCAAGGTGGATGCGCAGATCGATGGAGTTGACAAGGTCGCCCGCGCGAAAGCCCTCGGTGAAGAAATCGACGATGCCGCCAGCGAGCTGGAGATGCTCATCGAAATCGTCAGCAACTTGAAGATTGACGATACAACCCAGCGAACGACGATCATCGAGAACATCTCAGCAATCTTCGCCCGGCTGAACAGAATTCGCGCGGGGCTTCAAAATAAGATGCAATCACTGGCATCGCGTGAAGGAGCGGCTGAATTCGCGTCGCAGATCAAACTCTTGAATCAGGCAGTTGTCAACTACCTCGATATCTGCGATGCCCCGGAGAAATGCGAGGAATACCTGACCAAGCTGATGATCCAGGTCGAGGAGCTGGAGGCCCGCTTCGCCGAATTCGACGAGATGATCGATGAGCTGGGCCAGAAGCGGGAAGAGATCTACAACGCTTTCGAAGCGCGGCGGCTACAGCTGGTCGAGGCAAAGAATCGCCGCGCAACAACCTTGATGAAGTCCGCCGACCGGATCCTGAAAGGAATCACAACACGTGTCCAGAGCCTGGATTCGGTCGATACAATCCATGGCTATTTTGCCTCGGATCTCATGGTGGACAAGGTTCGCGACATCATCCATCAGCTCTCGGATCTAGGCGATTCGGTCAAGGTCGGCGACATCCAAAGCCGCCTCAAAACGATCCGGGAAGATGCGGTCCGGCAACTCAAGGACCGGCAGGATCTCTACGTGGACGGCCAGAATATCATCCAATTCGGCCGGCACAAGTTCGCGGTCAACACCCAGTCGCTGGATCTCACGACGGTGCTCCGCGATGGCCAGATGCAATTCCACCTGATAGGGACTAATTTCTTCGAACCGATCACCAACCCCGATCTTTTGGCGACCCGCGACGTCTGGGACCAGGAGATCCTGAGCGAGAATCCCAGCGTCTACCGGGCCGAGTACCTGGCATACATCTTGTTGCGGTCCAACGAACCTGAGGGTAATTCTCTCTTCTTGCCAACCGCCTTCCCGAAGACCAAGAACGTAGCAGAACGGAATCCCGCTTCCTATTATTCCGATATCGTGCAACAGTTCATGGCCCCACGATATGCCGAGGGTTACATCAAGGGCGTCCATGACCATGATGGAGCGATTCTACTTCAAGCCCTCGTCGAGATGACCTCAACGATCGGATTGCTCCGGTACGGCTCGCGTCCCCGAACGCTCGCCTGGCTATTCTGGCAAACCTGGGACGAATCCGTTCAAAAACAGATCTTTGCCGCCCGGCTCGCCGGATTTGGTAAGATCACCTCTCTCTTTCCAGAAACGACCACGCAAGCGGACTGCATTGCAGAACTGCAGCAACTGGTGGGAACGTGGCTCGCCTCGTTCGAATGCCCCTTGGCAAACAACGGTTCCTCCGGGCACTCCCCATGCTTCAAACCCTTGGGGGACGAAGCGGGTGAATACCTCTTCCATGCCTTGGCAGGTGGCGAAACATTTGTTACGAGCGGCGATGCCGACCGTTTGTGCCAGCGGTTCCGGGAACACCTGGCCAAAAAGGCCTACGAAAGCGAATTCGCGAACTCGCTCGAAAAACTCGCTGGGAGTTTGACAAGCCAGTTCCGGCTGGCTTGCGACTGGATCACTGCATTCCTTGACGAGACGGATGCCGACGCACATACCAGGTCGCTTTGCGATGAAGTTGCCCAGCTCCTTATTGAGGGCGACTATGACACCAGTCGTATCATCAGCGCCTCCACTGTCCGTGACCTGGAAGGCCTCGTGGGATCCCACCCGCGGATTACCGACGGCCGCATGCGGCTTAGTTACAACGAATTCACAACGCGGTTATCCGAATACCAACAGACCGTGGTCCCGGCGTTCCAGAAATACCAGGCCTTGAAATATCAACTCACGGATACCCGCCGAGCGGAATTGAAACTCGATGAATTCCGTCCTCGCGTTCTGACATCGTTCGTTCGTAACCGCCTAATCGACCGAGTCTACCTGCCACTGATTGGAGACAATCAGGCCAAGCAGATCGGTACGGCTGGCGCGGAGACTCGAACCGATCGAATGGGGCTATTGCTCCTCATCTCACCACCCGGCTACGGCAAGACAACATTGATGGAATACGTCGCGAATCGATTGGGGATCATTTTCATGAAAGTGAATGGCCCGGCTATCGGCCATCGCGTAACATCCCTCGATCCGGCCGAGGCACCCAACGCAGCGGCCCGCGAAGAGATCGAAAAACTCAACCTCGCACTCGAAATGGGCGACAATGTGATGATCTACGTCGACGACATCCAGCATGTCAGCCCAGAATTCCTGCAGAAATTCATCTCGCTCTGCGATGCCACCCGGAAAATCGAGGGAGTCTGGAACGGCCGGACACGAACCTACGACCTGCGCGGCAAGAAGGTCAGCGTGGTCATGGCCGGCAATCCGTACACCGAAAGTGGCACGCGGTTCAAAATCCCCGACATGCTAGCCAACCGGGCTGATACGTACAACCTGGGCGAGATCATCGGCGATAACAAAATCGCATTCGAGATGAGTTACCTCGAAAATGCAATGACGTCGAATCCTACGCTCGCTCGTGTCGCAAACCGGAATCCAGAGGATATTTATAGCCTCATCCAAATGGCCGAAACCGACAGCAAAGAACCCGTCGATCTGGCGGGGAATTACTCCGTCGATGAGCTGGGTGAAATGGTCAAAGTTCTGAAGAAACTAATACGCGTGCGGGATGTCGTGCTCGCGGTGAACCGCGAATACATCCGATCCGCAGGCCAGGCCGACGAGTACCGGACCGAACCACCGTTCAAACTACAAGGTTCCTACCGGAATATGAATCGAATTGCCGAGCACGTTTCACCCGTGATGAATGATTCTGAGTTGAATACCTTGATCTTTTCTCAATACGAGCAGGATGCTCAAACATTAACTACCGGTGCCGAAGCCAATCTACTCAAATTCCGGGAACTGATCGGACAGCTCACCGGAGCCGACGCGAAGCGGTGGGAGGAAATCAAGCGGACATTCCGCCAGAACCAGAAACTCCGCGGGATGGATGCCAGCGATAAGGTGGGCCAGGTCATCGCCCAGATAAGCACCGTGGCCGACGGTTTGGACGCAATCCGGGACGCCGTTGTCAGCGGCATCGAGGAACGGGCGGCGGCGGATGACGAGAATGCGATCCAACGTGATACCGCGGCGCGCCTGGCCGCCGAACGGCTGGAGGGGATGGGCCACCAAATGGACGCGTTCCGAACGAGCCTGGATGCCATCCAACAAACCTTGGCTTCCGGCCTGGCCAAACTCGAATATGTTCCAACCAACACGCCAGCCAGTCCAACTCCACCCTACCAGATCGAGGTGATCAACCGCGTGCCGAGGGTTTTCCTATCAATCATCCGCGAACAATTCAAGCTGATGCAATCGTGGATGCAACCGTTAATCAAAACCACCCAGGAAAACAGGCAGGGCATGGAAGAATTGCAGAAGCAACTCGACGCGGCCATGGAAAACTACGGCAAGCTTGTCGATCAGCTCGAGGAAACCGAGTAGCATCGCGGAAAATGAAACGGCCCCACGTTGTGTCGCGGTCTCCCGACCTCTCATTGGGTCGCGGTCTCCTGACCGCGACCGGACATGCCAGACCGAGAGCCTCCCGGACAGCACATTCGACCGTGTCTTAGGGAATCGCCCAGGCAAACACGAGGCCAGGTCGGGAGACCTGGCCTTTACACGTGGCAAACACAGGGCCAGGTCGGGAGACCTTGCCTGAACATGGGTTCAGTTCCCCGGCCAGACACCCGCGCGGTCGTTCACCAGCTCTCCTGCCGTGTGGATGCGAGTACCGCAATCCAGAGTTCGCCTTCGGGATCGATCCGTTTGACGGCTCCAGTCGACACGGCGAGCGGGACATGGATAAAACAGTTATGCCATAAGCCGATCAAAAGATCGGTTTTTCCCGCCATCGCGGCATGCGCCGCATGCCGGGCCAGTTCGCTGCAGAGGATGCTATCGGCCGTATTGGCCGGAACGCTCCGTATATGGTAACTGGGATCAAAATACTTCACATTCACGGGGACTTCGCGTGCCCCGAAGCAGGCCTGGATCTGATCTTTCAGGAAGAGGCCGATATCGCCCAGGCGCCGGTTCCCGGAGGCATCTCGGGCGTCGGGGCAATCGGCCAACAGGTCCTGGCCTGCCCCTTCGGCCACAACGATCACCGCATGGTCGGCTCGATGCAGACGGCGCCGCAGTTTGGCCAGCAATCCATCTTCACCCTCCATTCGAAATGGAACTTCCGGGATGAGGGCAAAATCGACCTGGCCATTGGCGAGTGCCGCCCCGGCGGCGATAAAACCGGCCTCACGGCCCATCAGCTTAACGAGTCCGACACCATTGGGAGCGGCTTTGGCCTCCGCGTGGGCACCGTCAATCACCTTTTCCGCCTCCGACAACGCCGTGATGAATCCGAATGTCCGATTGACATATTGGATATCGTTGTCGATTGTTTTCGGGATCCCCACAACGGCAATCGGCAGCTCCTGCCGGGCAATCTCTTCCGCGATTGCATGCGCCCCGCGCTGGGTTCCGTCCCCACCGATGCAGAACAAGATGTCAATCCGCTCGCGCCGCAGAAACTCGACCATCATGGCCGGCTCCTGAGGCCCTCGAGAAGTTCCGAGTACCGTTCCACCAAAGTGAATGATCTCATCGACGAATGGGCCGCTGAGCGTGATCGGCGGACGGCCTATCTTGGGGTTTAATCCCTGATATCCGTAACGGATGCCAACCAGTTCCGAAATACCGTAATTCGAACACAGATCATAATAAAGGGATCGGATAACATTATTGAGACCAGGACATAACCCCCCACAGGTAACCACAGCGGCCTTGGTTTTATCAGGTTGAAAGAATAAGTGCTGCCTCGGTCCTGCCTTCTCGAACGATAAATCGCAGTTCACCGGCTCGCCAAGGCGGTGGACAATATCGTAGAGGACCCGCGCGTCATCCGGTACGTAGTCACCAACACCATCACCGGAAACGGTCGACATTCCCAGCGGTGATGGATGGGTGCACGGGCCAAGGGCCGTAATTCGAAATCGATCGGGTTCAGATTGTTGCGACATGAGAACGCATTCCTTCAAAGGGCTGAGGCCGTTGAGATTAAGGCTTTGCCTCAAATTTGGGAAATGAGCCGCGCAGTAACTCCTCAAGTCCACTCTCCGGCTTGCGGGAGAGGGCGGAGGGCGAAGGCATCTCAAGTTTCCAGACAAAGCCGCCTGCAACATGTGGAACACGTAAGACTGTAGCCGATTCCAGTACGGCGTACAATGTTTGGATAATACGCCCCAAAACCATTGGACCCATCCGAACCGGAACAGGCCGGTCAGCTCACTCCATTGGCAATTGGAGTTGCTAACACCACCATCGTTCCATTTCTCAGATTCGCAATCACGCCATCGTGGCATGGGTGAAGAATCGGGTTCCCGGTCCGGTTCCGGCAGACAGTCGGCATGACGAGCGGGGGTCCGTGCCAGCACAGTCCCATTGGCCCCAGCATTCCATGCAGCGACAACTACTGGCTGCACAAGAACAGTTATTTCGACTGGAAAGCAAGCGAATTGGAAACTTCAGCTGCTGGACGGGGTTCAATACGCTGGATCGCTCCGTTGATTTAACCGGTGACTCTGGTCTTGGCCCGCCATGTGGCTTAAACTGGATTTTCGGCGGGAGTCTTTTCTGGTTGCCGATAGCGGCCAGAATGTTTTGGACTAGCGTCATCCGAAAGCGGAGAGGCCATTTGGCGATCAGCGACTCGACAGCGGAGCGATATCGGCTGTCGGACCCCGATGTCCGGCTCATGCTCCGCGTGCGCAATGACGACGCGGCGGCATTCGAGGAGTTGATGCTGCGGTACCAGGATCGGCTGGTCGGTGTACTAACCCATCTCGTCCGTCAACACGACCTGGCCGAGGACCTGGCCCAGGAGGTTTTTTTACGCGTTTACCGGGCAAGAAAGACATACAAACCGGGATCCAAGTTTTCGACATGGCTTTTTACCATCGCCAACAACGTCGCCTCGAATGCCTTGCGGTCCCTTGCCCGGCGGAAGGAAGTCCAGCTGGTTCCAAATCCAACCGGTGGGACTGGCGAGAATCCAATTGCCCATGCCGCCTTGGCCGCCAGTGGCCTGATGCCCACGCGCCAACTCGACAAGGCAGAACTTCGCACCATCGTCCAGGATGCACTCGATACACTCGGAGAACGCCAGCGACTTGCCGTCCTGCTCAATAAATTCGAACACCTAAGCTACATGGAAATTGGCAAAATCATGGGCATGTCAACCCAGGCCATTAAATCACTCCTATCCCGGGCAAGAACAAACCTGCGGGATGTTCTGGAACCCTATATAGAACTAGGGGATAAGATCGATAAGGTACAATAGGTCCAACGATGTCTGATTCTTCATCCCAACTGACGACCGACGAACAGGAGCAGCTCGTGGCTTATCTGGACGGTGAGCTCTCGGAAGAACGCTGCATCCTGGTTGAAGATCGTCTCGCCAAGGATGCGGCTTACCGGTACCAGATGCAGCGACTTGCCCGGGCTTGGGATGCTTTGGACGAACTACCGCATGTTACGGCTGGTGAAGAATTCGCAAAAACGACGATCGAAATGGTAACCGTCGCCGCCGAGAAAGAGTTGACCGCGAAGACGTTGTCGATTGAAAAAAATCGGCTCCGGCGGATTGTGTGGACTTTCGGCCTTTTGGCCGCCATGGCCATCCTCGGCTGGATCGCCGCCCAGAAAATATGGCCCAATCCCAACCAGCTTCTCCTAGCCGATCTGCCTGTGATCGAACGCTTGGATGCCTATATCCAATTCCGCGAGGTCGATTTCTTGCGGCAGCTTGCTCGCAAGTTGGATGGCCAACTGAACCAAGTCCGAGAGGAAGAACTCCGCA
>JAFGFZ010000008.1 GCA_016930815.1 Pirellulales bacterium
TCCCGCCCAATCACCTCTGCGTGCGCATTGAACACCATGCAACTCAATGTGTGATTCCTGGCGTGAGCAAATGAAGTGTGCCTAATTCTGGTCGACGGAACGAACAACGGAGCCTCTTATGTTGTCGAAAATCGGGCAGACTTCATTCTCTTGTGGGACAGGCTCTAACAGCCTGACGCAGGCTGTAAGCCCGCAACCAAAAAGGACTTGGAAACATGCGCGCCGTGCGTACATGGTACAGAGTAAGAGTCTAACTGCCAAAGGACAGATCGTCCTCTGGACGAAATGGACGTATTGCAACTCGCACAGATCGTAGACACCGCGTGCAGATCGCCTCGCCTTCAACTTGCGGAAGTTGGACAAGTTTCGGCAAGTTGAGATTCCTGTTAATCCGCTGAGGTGTCCTTAAATTGCAGACACCTCGGCGCGCTAAATGACCGAGCGCGATTTTGCTCGGTACGGTTATGCGGCATTGGCATACTGTTGGCAATGGTCCCTGTTGCGACGTCTCAAATATCGGCGTACGTTGTTCATCAGCCTGGTCATTTCCTTGCATTTATGATTTCGCGTTACGTTGGAATGTAAAACCTGCCATGTTCGTTCTATCTTATTGTGGTCTGGACAGTAGGGCGGGAGGAAGTGAAGCTCTAGTCGCTTGCCTTCCAGCGTTTCGAGACTCAGCTGCACCTGTTCGGTAGAGTGAATCGAGTAATTGTCCAGAATTACGTGGATCTTCTTGGCTTGGCGGTAGTGCTGGGTAAGCTCCCAGAGTACGCGGATAAACAACGAGCTGTTTTTCTTTTTGCTTTCAACCCAAATGAGTCCACCGGTTCGCCAGTCCTGCGCACCTGCAAGATATCGTTTTTCATTTTGGCCCGGAGTCACGACTTCTTTTTGTTGTCCGCAAACCATCCAGTCTAGGCCAATCTTGGGATTCAGGTGGACGTCGACTTCATCTTCATAGACCGCCACTTCATCGGCTGGCAAATTTTCCAGCAACTCTCCAATTTCGCGCAACCGCCGACTCTTGGCCAACTTGGACCAAGGGCATTCCACCGTCGGTTTCGGGCGGCCGCGGCGAGCGCCAATGATTTTCAATGCCCGACTCATCGTACTCACATGAATCTGGACACCGGTTCCCTTGTGCAGCACCTTGACGAGCATCTCCCGTGTCCAGGTAGGACGGAAAAAGCCATGTTCTTCCGGAGAGCCAGCTACAACGTCATACAACTTTGCCAAATACTCTTCACTTAGCTTTTCCGGACCATTGTCCTCACGACGGTCGACCAATCCAGCTTCCCCATACTCCACGAAACGCTGCCGCACGCGTCGCACGGTGGATTCCGCGATCCCCAACGCACGGGCCGTATCGCTAACCGACCTGCCTTCATCCAGATTCACGATGATCAAATACCGTTTTGCCAGCTTTGGATCCTCTACTTCTCGCGCTTTTTCCCTGAACTTGCCATTGCAGCTCCGTCCTAAACAGATCACAATCCTTTCCATGGGAACTCCTCCTTGCGAACCTCCAATTCGCTAAACAGTATTGAATGGGAGTTCCCATTTTTTGCTTTTTACCTCCTTTCTCAAATATCAATCCGCGCATTATCGCGCTCGGTCATCTAGCTCACACAAAACACCCCAAAACTTGCCGGAAGCTTGCCGGAAGCAATCCAATTTCCTATCATTTTTCCTATCATTTCATTGCTCGCTCGATCCACCGCATGGTGCGAGGAGAAGTTGCGTCTCCGAACAGTTCATTTTGCTATGGGACAGCTCCACTTGGTTGCGGCGGCTTTGTTGCTTTGGGTGAAACCAGCTCTAGTCGCCGCCTTTGGAATTACGATTGACCTGACCCAGCCGATCACTCCATCGCCTGGCGAAGCCGTCCTGTTTCCCTTCGACCACTACAGTCTGCCTTTCCGCCACGGGTTGCAGCTCGAACTGATCTCCGCCCAGCGCGACGGCGCGAATCCCGTCCTTAAGCCGGGCGGGCCGAACGATCCGGACGCCGAATCCATGAGTTACTACGGCACGGTGCTCCAGGTTGGTGACGAGTTGCGGATGTGGTATCTCGGGCGCGGCAAGAGCGAGTACGGCCCGCTAAGGATCTGTTACGCGACCAGCCAGGACGGCCTCCGCTGGCAGAAGCCTGCTCTCGGTTTTGTCGGGTATGCCGGCTCGACGAGCAACAATCTCGTGGACCTGGATTTCGGCGGGCGGGTGATGTCGTGCAACGTCATTTACGAACCGGACGATCCCGACCCAGCGCGGCGGTTCAAGGTCTTTTGCGAAGTCGAATCCGACCTCAGCAAGAACCAGGGTTGTGTCGCGTTTAGTTCCGATGGTCTCCGCTGGAAACCTTCGCCGCGCAACCCTGTCACCCATACCCGCTTCGAAAACACCGGACTCGTGAAACGCAGCGGCTGCTACTACGTAAATGGCCAGAACGCCGGCCTCGACCGCGCCTTTCAGAAGCGCGTCCTGCTCACGCTGGTCTCGTACGACTTCGAGCATTGGACCGATGCGGGCGCGCTGGGCTTCCGCCGTGACCACGTGCCCCCACGGCCAGTCCATCTCAACTACCAGGTCGGGCCGCAGGTGCATCTGGGAGCGGGACTCTGGGATCGCGGGAATGTCATCCTCGGCTTCTACGGCCAGTGGAACGCACCGTTGCACTCGGACGACCGCCGGGATATGCGCATGGATATCGGCCTGCTGGTGAGTGTCGACGGACTGTACTATGACGAGCCGATTCCCGACTTCCGTATTATCGAATCGCGCGAGGAAGGCTGGCGGACGCTGAGCCCGGCGGGCGATCCGCCACGGCTGGCTCAAGGCCAGGGCGTCGTGAATCTCGGCGACAAGACCGTGACGTGGTATTCGATCTGGGGCGGCCAGGGCAGCGAAGGCATTCGCGCGGCGTGGTGGCGACGCGACCGTCTCGGCTATTTCCACGCCACGCGTGCGCCGATCGAGGGCCAAACGTGGGCGGATGAAGTGAAGCCACACTTCATCAGCGCGCCGATCCAGCTGCCCGAAAGCGGTGGCCGGGTGTTCCTCAATGCAAGCTACCTTTCCGAACACGCACGGCTCGCGGTCGAGATTCTCGACCAACAATTCCGGCCGCTGCCCGGCCACACCGCCGCCCAATGCGAACCATTCCGCGACGATTCTGCCTTCCGCCTGCCCGTGCGTTGGGAGAGCGGCGACATCGTGAAATCCGACCGCCCCATCCGCATCCGCGTGAATTTTCAAGGCATGCGGCTCGAAGACCCGCGGGTTTACGCGGTCTATCTGGAGCCCATGCGCCTATCGCTTCGCCACCGGTAAGAATGCTCCGAATCCGAAGAACCCCGATCACACTCATCTTTATAACCGGCGCCGTGTTGTCGCTCGGGGCGGCGGAGCGTTACTTCGGCGAACCGGTCCGACTGCGAGGCAAGGCGATCTATTTCACGAGTTGGAAATATGTCCGGCAGGGCAGTTTCACCTGGCGCGTCCAGGTAAATCCGAACGCAACCGAAGCAGAGCGTGACATCGGCGCATGGCTCAAGGGCGATGGCACACGACCCGCCCTGTTCGAGACGTTCGACATGCCACGCGGCATCCGGCTGGTGGCACAGCCGGCGGAGAAAGTGCCATTCAAGGAATGTCAGTTTGCGGCGCAGGTATTCGACGAGGGCAAATACAAGGCATGGTACGTCGTGGATCCGTGCCCCGATCCCGAACCGTTCAGCAGCAAAAACAAGATTCTGCCCGGTCACAATGGCCACGTGGCGTACGCGGAGTCGATGGATGGTGTGCATTGGACGCGGCCCAACCTGGGTCTCTACGAATACGCCGGTAGCCTCAGCAATAATCTCGTTTGGCGCGGCGATCTCAACGGCTCGACGCGCGGATTCCATGGCGGGAGTGTGTTTGTGGACCCGTCCTCGACGGAGGAGCGTTACAAGATGGTTTATCTGGGCCTCATCACGGACGAGGAATGGACCGCGTTCGAGCGGAAGTATCCGGGCGAGGCGGACACCATGGCGCGGCGGCCCGATGTAGGCGGATTTCGGTGCGTGTTCGGTTTCTTTGGCGCGGTGTCGCCGGATGGGGTGAGTTGGCAGTCGCTGCCCGAGCCGTTGACGATCCACCACGCGGACACGCTGAACACCTGTTACTACGACGTGGACTGGAAGCAGTATGTTGCCTACGTGCGCGCGTGGCAGGTAAACGAACGCATTGCGGACGGCCAACCAGCGAACTCAACCAGCTGGATCACCGTGGGCCGGCGCTCCATTGGCCGGGCGGTGAGCCGGGACTTCCGGCATTTCAGTCCGCCGGAAGTTGTTGTCAGCACGAGCGCGGATCTGCCGCCGGGTCACCTCTTCTACACCAACGGCAAAACGACGTTGCCCGGCGCACCAGACAACCACGTGATGTTTCCATGGGTATGGGAACTGGAAAACGACGGCGGCGCGGTGTGGCTGCTCTCGAGCGCGGACGGCTGGACCTGGTCGCGGGTGCCCGGCGGGCCGGTGGTGTCGCCGGGCAAGTGGGGCGAACCGGACGGCGCGTTCGTGACGTGCAGCGGCAACTTGCTCGAGTATCCGGGTGACCGGTGGGGCATCGGTTACAGCGGCAATCCGATCCCCCACAAATATCCGGGGCGCGACCTGGCGCAGCGGAAAGGATTGTTCCCTGGTGTGCCCGGGGTGACGGGGTTGGCGACGTGGCCAAAAGGGCGGCTGGTTGCCTTGCAGGCGGACGGCGAAGGCGAATTCGCCACTGTCTTCGTCGTGCCACCCGGAGACCGATTGCGGGTGAATTCGGACGTGTCCCCCAGCGGTTATCTCAAGGTCGCGTTGCGGGTCTGGGGCAGCGGTAGCGACTTGGCGGGGCGTACGTTTGCCGAGAGCGACCGCATCATTGGCAACTCCCTGGAGCACCGCGTCACGTGGAAAGGCGAGGAAACCATCGGCCACGGCGGCAAGCCGATCATGCTACGCGTGCAGATGAAGCAGGCAAAACTGTTCGGATTCGAGTTCGCGGAATGAACAGGAAGACTTTTCACTCATCGCCAACAACGCATGTAGACGGACGGAAAAGATCGCTTGCCACGCATTGCCAGGTGATATGACATGATAGATCGCTCCTTCGTATTCGATGCGTAAGGGTCGAGCCATGGAGTGATTCTAACGATCCTAA
>JAFGFZ010000080.1 GCA_016930815.1 Pirellulales bacterium
AAGATGACGATGTTGGGCTTGTCGGGGCCTGTTTCAGCAGCACCAATCCTTGTTGGCCCGATAAGCAGTTGCCAGGTAGCGAATGCCCAGAGCGTCTGTCTGATTGCGCTGATCATAGGGTGCCTTTCGTCGGTAGGTGGTCGATGGTCGAATCCACACGGCTACCTCAAGGTTGAATCCTGATAAACTACTAGGCTATAATCTCAACGAAAAGAAAACAATGGATCCCGGAAAAGGAGGGATTTTGGTGGGTTGGCACGGGCTGGTGTCGCCTTTTCGATAGAGTTGGAATTTCCTTTTCGGCCATGCTTGTTATCATCGATAACTACGACAGCTTTGTCTACAACCTGGCGCGGTACTTTCAGCGTTTGGGGCAAGAGACTCGCGTAGTACGAAATGATTCTATTGGTCCAGATGCAATTCGTAGAATACATCCGGATGCGCTGATCCTGTCGCCAGGTCCGTGCACGCCGAACGAAGCCGGGGCATCGCTTGATATTGTGCGTGAACTTTCAAGCCAGATCCCGATGTTCGGAGTCTGTCTGGGCCACCAGACCATTGCCGCCGCCTTCGGTGGATCGGTGGTCCGTGCTAGCCAGCCGTGCCACGGCCGGGTATCGGAAATTACGCATACCGGCCGCGGCCTTTTCCAGGGCCTTCCCAATCCTATCACCGCGTGCCGGTATCATTCGCTGGTTGTTGATCGACATCTGCCGAATATCCTGGAAGTCACGGCGTGGTCGGACGATGTTCCCGTCATGGCGATCGAGCATCAAGAATATCCTGTCTACGGTGTTCAGTTCCATCCCGAGTCGATCCTGAGCGACGCCGGTTTTGCCATCCTGGCAAACTTCCTGCGACTTGCCGGATGCAATGTCCCCAACAAACATCGGTTACCGCAGGGTGAATTGGCAGTTCGCCCGTCGATGTCGGTATCCTTGCCGAACATGCCCGTCACTTTTTAAACCATGACGACAGCAGATGGAATGATTTTAGAAGGGATTGTCACCACAACCAATCTAGATGATTCGACGAATATCTCGCCGATGGGCCCACACGTCGATGCTGAGATGAAACGGTTCATTTTGCGGCCATATCTGGAGACAACGACCTATGCGAATCTCAGACGAAATGGCAATGGTGTCTTTCATGTTGTTGACGATGTCAATCTGATTGCCCGTGCGGCAATTGGAGAACTGGATCCATTGCCGCGGTTGGTACCGTGCCGGGCAGTGGCCGGTTCCAGGTTGGCCGACACATGCCGGTGGTATGCCTTTCGTATTGAATCGGTCGAAAACACCAGCCCTCGAGCTCAGATGCGAGCGGAAGTCATCGATTCGGGATGGGTTCGTGATTTCTTCGGATTCAATCGGGCGAAACATGCTGTTCTTGAGGCCGCGATTCTGGCAACTCGGATCCATATCACCCCGTATCATGAAATTCTGGCGGAAATGGACCGGTTTGCCAGGCTGGTCGAAAAGACCGGCGGAAAACAAGAAAAGGCAGCCTATGCGATTCTAGTGCGATATGTCCACGAGTACCCATCCGTAAAAGAATCAATGAACGATTGATTTTGACTCATGCAACCCACGATCCATATTCAGGCTCCAAGCCGAATCCATTATGGCATGCTCTCGTTCGGCCATGGGGGGCGTCGGCAGTATGGTGGAGTGGGATTGATGGTGAACGAACCGCGATTGGAGTTGACAATTCAGCCAGCCGGCGAATTATCGATCTCTGGTCCTTTGTCCAAGCGGATTCAGTCCTTTGTCCGATACACGGTAGACCACTGGCAACTCCCGAAGATGCCATCATGCGCGATCCGTGTAAAAACGGCTCCGTCGGAACATCATGGGCTCGGCTGTGGAACACAGCTGGCGCTATCCGTTGCCGCGGGTCTTCGAGCGTTTCTGGGCATGGCACCCGCATCCGAGAGCGCCTTGGCGGCGAGTGTTGGTCGGGGCCGGAGGTCGAGTGTTGGTGTCTGGGGCTTCTTTCATGGAGGGCTGATCTATGAATCCGGTCATGCGGCTGGAGAATCCCTGGGAGCACTCGTTGCCCGTGTCCCATTTCCGGAAAACTGGCGTCTCGTGCTCATCCGCGCCCCCGGACCCATCGGAAAGTCGGGCGAGGAGGAGACGAAAGCATTCGCGGATCTCTTGCCGGTCCCGAACCATGTGACACGCCAGCTCGAAAACCTCGTGACATGGCATCTAATCCCGGCGGCCAAGGCCGCCGCATACGATGAATTCTCGGAAAGTGTTTTTGAATATGGCCGGCTCGCAGGAGAATGTTTTGCCAAATTCCAAGGTGGACCATTTGCCAGCCCGGCTATCGCGCAACTCGTCGATACGCTCCAAGGATGGAGTGTGCGAGGTGTCGGTCAATCGTCCTGGGGTCCAACTGTTTTCGCAATCGCCCGGAACGTGAACCATGCTGACATGATTGTTGAAAAAATTCGGAATCAACCGGCATGGACTGCATGTGAAATTTCGGTCACGGAACCATGTAACACGGGAGCACGGATAAAGACCATTTCATGAGAAAAGAATCCCTCAGAGCAGTCCGTAGGCAGTCATCGTGTCGCGGAGCGATGCCTTTTGATCTTCATCCAGCGGAGTCATTGGCAAGCGGAGTTCACCCGTATCGCGACCCATGATTTGCATTGCCGCTTTGATGGGTATCGGATTCGTTGAAATGGATAGAAGATCCCGGCAGAGCGGGAACAAACGAAGATGCCATTTCTGGGCGGCTTCGGTGTCGCGTGACCGGAACGCTTGTAGCAAAGCGAGCATATCCAGCGGCACGATATTGGCAGCGACGGAAACAACGCCCTGGGCTCCTACGGCTAACAGCGGGAGCGTCAAACTGTCGTCACCACTTAGAATGGTCAAATCCGTCGATGCCAGGATAGCCGATGCTTGATCGAGTGAACCAGTGGCTTCTTTGACCATCACGATATTGGGAATTTCTGCCAGCCGGAGGAAGGTCTCGGGTTCAATATTCCGACCAGTCCGGCCTGGAATATTGTAGATACACTGCGGCAGATCGACCGCTTCGGCGAGCAACTTGAAATGCTCATACAGCCCTGCTTGGGTTGGTTTATTGTAATAAGGCGCGACTTGGAGCACGGCATCGGCCCCTGCCTCGGCCGCATGGCGGGTGAGACGGAGCGCTTCGGCCGTGCTATTCGAGCCGGTGCCGGCCATGACAAGTGCCCTGCCAGCAGCCGTTTGAATGACACTTTCGATCACTCGATCGTGTTCGTCATGGCTGAGTGTCGGTGATTCCCCAGTTGTGCCACATGGCACCAAACAGCCAGTCCCCGCACCGATTTGGAATTCCACCTGTTCCTGCAGCCGTTTGTAATCCACTTCACCGTTACGAAACGGCGTGATCAATGCTACGGACAATCCAGCAAAAGCATCTCCGCGTGTCGGCATGGGCATCTTGCCTCGATGGGTTGATAAAAAATGAGTTTGGTTTTTTAGGATAAGCCGGCGCCCCGTTCGATCAGCCGCTTCATGTCACGTACGGCCTGTACGAGACCAGTCGTAATGGACCGGGCAATAATGCTGTGCCCAATATTGAGTTCCCCCATGTGTTGGATCGCCGCGACCGGTTTCACATTATGATACGTTAGGCCATGCCCTGCATGTAATACCATCCCAAGGTCCACGACACATGCAGCAGCGGTTCGGAGAATATCGAGTTCGCGTTGGAAATCGAAGCGGGCGGCGGCATGCGCGTAGGCGCCTGTATGCAATTCGACCGCGTTGGCGCCGACTTCTTGACCCGCTTCGATTTGCGCCTCATCCGGATCGAGAAATAAGCTCACAACGATGCCGGCATCGTGCAGTTGCTGGATGACTTCAATGATCCGGGCTCGATTTCCAAAGACATCGAGCCCACCCTCAGTCGTCACCTCGGCCCGCCGTTCTGGCACGAGTGTTGCCTGATAGGGGCGAATTTGACACGCAATATCGACCACATTTTTCTCGCAGGCAAGTTCGAAATTAAGGGGGAGCGTTACGGTTTCACGCAAGAGTTGAACATCGCGGTCCTGAATGTGGCGCCGGTCCTCGCGGAGGTGAAACGTGATCCCATCCGCGCCACCCAGGTCCGCCAGGGCGGCAGCTAGTACCGGATCCGGCTCGTTGGTCTTGCGAGCCTCCCGGACTGTTGCCACATGATCGATGTTAATCCCGAGTTCAGGCATGCATCACCAATTCCATTGAGAGCCTATCCCCACGCGGCCGAATGTTGCAACCAAATCCGAAAAATCATCACCAGGCAGTCTATGGTATCCGGCCATTGGAAAGAACTCAAGTGGTTCTGTCAAACCACAAAATCCATGGATCGGTTGAATTCCGGAACCACCCGTCGCATTGGAAGTCCATGGGCGAATCTTGAATCGGTATCCATGGCTCCGCGGTCACCCGCCGCGATGCCGTATCCTAGTGGCCGAACCGTGCATGAGAACCGTTTATCGAAAGGTGTGATGCTGGTCGTACACACCATCGCCATCGATATCCGTATCTAAATACCAGCGATGCTGATGGCGATCGAATGTGATGCGGTATCGTTTCGAATTGCTCGGAGATGGTTGGCTAACGAATGGCTGATCGATTTTTTCCAGTGCCCGGAGGAGCGATGGAGAATGGGGTGGATTCGCATCGGGACCGCGCAGTTCCCGCATCCTGTGCCCGACAAAGAGGAGGGCCACACCGGCGAATACAATCAGGGCGACCGGGCGCCAGAAAGCAGGAGTGCCCAGACCATCGTCGGGAACTTCGGGTGCCAATTCGCCCGCAAGGAGCGAATCCACGTCCGAGTCGGTTTCGTCCAAGGAAAGCTGTTCCTGAATGGCATGGGCCGAAGGTTCCGCATCGCCGGCTGGTACCTGCAAGAGATACAACGATGTCCAACTTCCATCCAAAGCGCTGAATGAATCGTGCTGTTCGATTCGAACTTCGTATCCGCGGCATTCAAGCTGGTGGGCCAGATATCCCATTTCAGCCATATTGGTCGACCGGGCCACGGTACTCCATTGGATCGGAGACGTTCCGGGATCGTGCGGGCCGGGGACTGCGGTGATCGGCGTGTCCGTCTGGATTCCAATGTCCGGTTGAAACGGAGCTGTGGGATCGATTTCAGCACGACAATGGGGACAGACCACGGTGTGGGTCCAACCTTCGGGCAAAGTTAACGTCTTGTGGCAATGGTGACATATCAACATGATGGCGTTCCAATCACGAAGTGGTCATGCCATGATTCATTATGGCATTTCATTCGGGTGGTTCAAGATCTAGCCCACGCATGGAACACTGCTGACGCTGCCATGGAACCGGGCGTTGATTGGAAAACGGGACCTGGCGGGTGGCAAGGACTGGCAAGGCCTTGCCGACTAACGCACTTCAAGCCACTGGATAACCCGCCAGCCTCCCGATGTGTTCCCTCGACCTTCATTCGGGACGAAACTCAGGCCCTGGACATGGTGAATTCCAGTACCGCCAAGCGATCCGAAAGATGGATTGTTGCCAGGAATCAGTGTCAAGTGGCGGAGCGTGTTATTCGATGTATTTGATGCCACTGCGCGGTGGGCCAGGTGATCCCACGCCGAGGCATATAGGCCGCCACCATACATCGGATCTGGCACGTGGGAAATGACTGCCGAGCTTTTATTCACGTGGTAGAGATGATTGTCGTACGCATCGAGCACGAACAACGCGCCAGTTTGATCAAACATCATGGATACGCCATTTTCAACATGTAATCCCAGTGCATCATTTTTCAATTCACCGAAGTCGGTAATTGCGTTACCAGTTGTGGGATCAATGGAATACAGATGGCCGTCCGCGCGAAGTGCATAGAGCAGGCCGGTATCGGCATCCACCGCGATGTCTCGAACCCCCCCACCGATCTTGATCTCTGATATGGGTGATGCAATCAAGGGTATTCCGGACTCTACTTCCTGCAAATTGAGGGACATCAGCACCGGGGCTTGATAATTGCCGATTGTCTTGTTCACCAGTAGATATGCCATTGCCTTGCTCTCGATGCTGAGAGAATCGATTTCATTCCCGATCGAAAGTGTTTTATTTTTATTCTCATCATGCCAGAGGATTGGCCCAAAATCAGTCATGCTGTTTGCTGGATCGGTATAATTATCGATACGGATCAGCTTGCCATTCGTACCGGTCACACCCCATAGTGGCGGAATTTGCATCGCTGACGGATCGCGTTTGGGATGGAGTGCAGCGCGGTAGATACGTATGATTTCCGCGGCCGAGAGCTGCCGGTTGAAAATGGCAACCTCGTCCATCCATCCGTTCAAGCGGTGATAGGGATAGGTCTGACCGCTGGCGCTCCAATAAGAACTTGCCCCAAGGAAAATCGGTTCGTAGTTCCCGGCGCCCCCTGAGGTAGGACCCCATCCTTCTGGATTCTGGGCCCGCCGCATTACCATGGCACCATTGACATACAAGGTAATCCCATGAGAACCAAATGTGTAGGCGATGAACGTCCATTCCCCCTCGGTCTGGTATTCATCCGTGTCTGGATAAACGGGCAGATACGTATCGATGGTTTGATGGTATGCATAAGGTCTCCCATAGGTGCTGTTGTAGGCCATGATACTAATCTGGCCACCAGTACCCAGATCTTTCGTATCCTTGGTAAAAATTCCCGACCAGGAATGGGGCGTCATGTTGGTTCGATACCACAACAAAACCGTTCCATCGTCGAGCAAGTAATCATCGCGATGCGATATACGGATCTGGTCATCCACGCCATCGAAGAAGACGCACCCATCTTCTGAAATTGGACTGACGCGTCCGCGGCGAACGCCGTTTTCATAGGCTCCATGGTTATTTCCAACAATGTCCACCGCCACATCGTTGTCGACTCCTTCTCCAAGTCGCCACCAGGAAATGGGATGGTTCGATTCATACGCGTGGGGCAGATCATCATATTCCCATCCAGGAACTGTGGTGGCATAGCAACCGACATCCCACCCGCCGTTTTGGCAACGATCGTAACCTTCCAGATCTTGTGGGCAGAGTTCTCCAGGGTCCATTCCACCATTGACACCAGGGGATGTATCGAGCAAGTGGTAATCTTCCGTGTCGGCAAATATCGGAACACCGTAAACCGAACTCTGACCAGGATTACAGTAATAGTAATTCCTGTAATTTCCCACAACGAGATTGTAATCGTTCACCAGAGTCCCTTCGTAATTGACTAGGCCGTAGCCACTGCTCGCGCCCGTGGAAAGGCAATTGTGGACACTCATGAATCCACCGCGATTGTAAATGCCGTGGGAATCGTTGTTGATCACGCTAACGTGCCAGAGTTGGGATCCTTCATCCATGTCGAGGCAATAGAGGCCATATCGATTGTCGGCGATGAGGCTGTTCCGTAAATCGAGATCAGCCCGGCAGCAATACAATCCCCAACTCAGGGATGAATGCCGTACTTCAATGCGATCCAGATACATTCGGGATCCGGTCCCCAACGCGCCCTCATCTTCATAGAGGTAGATGCCACGAAGGTTATTGAGAATTTGAGAATCGCAAAGATCCAGGTCGACTCGCACGCCACGCAGCCCCCAATATTCGGTTGTGCCGGTGACCCGGATTCGTGCAGCCGATGCCGTACATCGGTTGTCACTGCCAGTGAGTCGCTCCTTGTCCCAGAAGGAGACTCCATATTTGTTATTCTCGGCGACAATATCCGACGCTTCGGCGTTCACACGGGCAAAATGAATTGCCCATCCATTGTTGTTACGCAGCATCAATCCTTCGGCAACACAAGTGAGTCGATCGATGTCGTTGCGAGTGTCGTTGTCGTAACAAAGTACGCCATCGATGTTATTCTCGATAACGCAATTTCTGAGCGTCGTGTCGGTATAGGCAGTGTAGAACGCCCAACTATTCTGGCAACCTCGAACATGAACATTTTCAGCGATAACTGTCGGATGCCAATATAGCTTGGGAGTTCCGCTGTCCTCTTCCGTGTCCTCCTTGTGTTTGTCCTCCTTGGATCCTCCGCTATCTTCTTCGTCGTCAATCACCACATCAATCAAATTCGAGCCGCCAAAGCAGATGACACCATACTGGTTGTCTTCGATTGTGCAATTGCGAATCGTGGCGTTGCAATAATAGGATCGCAGAGCCCAGCTTCCCGATCCCCGGATGGTCACGCCCTCGGCGAGGCATTGCATATCCTGGGTATCATGCTCGTCGGGATGGCGGTAAAAATACAGACCGTAGCCTGAGGCACAGTTCTCGATCTGCGTATCGAGAACGGAGTATTCACCACGATATGCGAGGATGCCATCTTGAGCATTATCATGAAGGTTGCAGCTCTTGATGATTGCTGATCCATAATTACAGTAGATTGACGCGTAGTGCTGGCCGGTGCATTCGCAACCGGCAATCATAGTATCCTGGCAGTCGTAGAAATACATGGCGTAACCGCCATCGGCGAACGTGAGGCTCTCGAGATGAATATTCCTTGCATACAAGGCGTAAAACATATAGGAGTAGCGAGTTGTTTCGTTGCCTTCGCTATCAATCGTTGTCCATTCGTGACCTCGAATGGTGACTTGACCGGCATCTCCAGTCTGTTCCCCAGCCGTATCGCCAATGATTCGGACTGGAGCACCATCGCGGCCGGTTCCGTCAAACCGGGTATACTGCGCATCGAGAGTGTATTCACCCGCACCAACGTAGAGTGTATCTCCGGCCCGGAGGTGGCGGATACCATGATCGAATGTTGCAAAGGCCGTTCCCGGGGATAGACCGTTATTGGTGTCACTCCCCGACTTGCGGACATAGAAGGTTCGATTGCTGGGGGCAAGGGCTGTTTCTGCCAGAGTGCGGATCTGGCTATCGGTCAAGGCATGGTCCAGAAGGACGACTTCGTCAATGTCGCCGTCCCACGAATAGGAGACGATTGGAGTTTGAGCTTCCCCATTGCGCCGGACTCCGATATCGAATGGAAAGAGATCGGCTGCCAAATAGGCGCCGGATTCTGTTTGTGAGGCTTTCGATCCATTCACATAAATCGCCATCGTCCCGGTTGGCACGCCGTTTCCATTCGTGCCTCCATTGGCTTTCCATGTCACGGCAACATGATCCCACTGGCCCGGGACATGGAAACCTCCGGAAACTGCTCGTGTTGTCGGACCCGCGCCGGTAAAGAAATACCAGTACTTATTTGTCGGATGCACGGCAACCCAGAATCCCTTATAGGTGGCTCCATCCCATTGCAGCGAACTGATCACAGTCTGATAGCTTGTATGATTCGCGGCCAGCCGCGCGAGGAATGTCAAGGTGAAGGCATTTTGTGGATTGAGTAAAACATGGTGCGGTGCGGTTGCCCAATTCCCACCTCCCAAGAAACCTGTCGCGGAATCGGAACTTGTATCAATCGCACCAGGCCGTCCGAAGGAAGGTGTTGCATTGTATGCTGCAATATGCCCCCCTACGATGTCCATCGCTTGCATCCCGCCCGTTTCATTCATGCGCCAATAAGCGATCGGGCTGTGTGAAAGGATGAGGTCCGAGTATCCATCCGCACGGGCTTGCCCGGGTATAAGAACTCCTAAGAGAATTACCAAGATGGCATCGTGCATGCGATTTGTTGGAATCATTGCATGAATCCAGTATGGTTTATGGATCTTCTGGTTCATCCAAGCCCGTTTCCAGAGCGCGTGCTGGATCCAGGATGTTCTGATCTGAATCTTCAATCGCAGGATCGATGGATTCGATCATCTCATGCTCGAAATCGATTGATTCCCAGACCATGTCCTCAGGTGTTGTCTTATCATGAAAGATAGGTGGCGATAGTGGAATCAGATTCCGGTACTGATTTTCTTCTCGGGCCTGTTTTCTTGCGGTCGAAAGTTTCCATGTTCGTCCAGCTTTCGAGAATGTAACGAATGGATTTTCAATCTTGATTACTTGGAAGCCAAGGATGGTATTTCCTTCTTGAATCGTACGAGCAGAATCATCAACGGTTAGAAACGCCATGTTCTTGTCGACTTCACCAAAACCACAGACGGTGATTCGCTGGATCATGGATTCATCGCGACCGTGAGGGTCCTCGATCGAATCATTCTCATCGATTCCTGGCATGTCGAATGACCAGGAATCCGGTTTCCTTTCTTGCGGGGCAAGGGTGGAATTTGACCAACCGATGAGTGAGCGGGCTTGCACGAGAGAATTGGGCACACGGTTTCCGGGGCGGCTGGATCGATCCGCCGCTGGCTCGCTCGAGCAGCCGAGCAGGAAAACGACCAGAAGACAGGCCGCGTCAAGGCAGCTCAGGGATAGGAACGGCACCTTCATGGGCGGGATGGGGATCCAGACTGGGCGAATCATCATCTTTTCAATAGCAGGGCTTTCTTCAAAAGAATAGGTTATAACGCGTTCCCTGCCCGCTTGATTCTAAAGCCCGCCGGAGTGGAGCGCCAGAGGGAATGCTCCAAACAGGCCAGATGGAATGGATGGATCGAATTTCCGGTTTTTCCGGCCGTCTTCGAATGGGTAGTCCCCAAGACATTCCAGACCCTTTTTTGACTTCACGATCCAGCAAGCTACCCATTGTTGTCAAACGATTTTCGTCTGGAGCATCGTTGTAGCAGTTGCCTTTGCGCGCAGACTTTATCGAATGTGAACTTCGAAGCTGGATCATCAACAGCGGTCCATTCTTGCCATGTTTCATGAAATACCCAAAATTCTGTTGGTTGAAGAAGAACAAGTTCTGGCGGAGATCACTCAATTTCGGCTCGAGTTGCTAGGATACAAGGTTGTTCATTTTACCAGTGCGGAAGATGCTCTGGCCTGGCTTCAGAATGAATTGCCGAATCTCATCATTATCGATCAGGTGTTACCAGGCATGGCTGGTACGGATCTAATCAACAGGCTCAGCAATGATGAGAAAATCGGCGAGATTCCAGTCATTCTTCTTTCCAGCAACGCGGATCTTGACGAAGTGCAGAAAGCCTACAATGCCGGCGCGGATGAGTACCTTGTTGCGCCGTACGATCCCGCCGTCTTGGAACGGAAAATTGATTTTCTATTAACGGCATAAATCAAAGTCATGGCAGGTCGGCTTGGCGACATCATGGTGCGGCACGGCTGGATCACCGAGAACCAGCTACAGGCTGCTTTAATCGCACAAGGCTCGGAACGGGGGATGCTTGGAGCAATTTTAATACGCCGCGGCCTGGTGACCTATGAGCAGCTTGGGATTGCACTCTCCGAACAGTACGAAGTCCCGTACCGCGAAATTGTTCCGCAAACGATCAATCAACAAATTGCCAGACTTTTGCCAGAAAATCTGGCCCGCGACCGATCGATGGTCCCGGTGAGCGTCGTTGATGGAGTGCTTGAATTGGCCATGGTCATGCCGGATGACATCGAAGCGATCTCCGAGGCTGAGTTGATCTCCGGATATCCTATTGAACCAATTGTTTCCTTGGAGTCCGAAGTCCAAGCAGCACTTGATCGCGGTTTTGATGATCGTATTGTTGCCCGCCAGACGATCGTTGATATGAAAATGGCCGACCTGGCTGCGGCGGAAAAATACATCGACGAGAATATCCAGATCCAAGTCGATAGCGAGGAAAACCAAGCACCTGTTGTCCGACTTGTACGTGCAATCCTCATGGGCGCGATCAATGCGAACTCGAGCGATATCCACCTGGAACCGCATATTCCAGAAATGCGAGTGCGCTACCGTGTCGATGGCGATCTCCAAGCCGTCATGACCATTCCAAACCACATCGAAGAGGCAGTGATTGCCCGGATCAAAGTCATGGCTGACATGGACACGACTGAGACTCGGCGTCCACAAGATGGTCGACTTACTATCGAAGAAGGTGGCACGAAAGTAAACTTCCGAGTCAGCACCATTCCGATCATAGGTGGAGAAAAAGTCGTCATGCGACTTTTGGATGAAGGGAACAAGATTTTCGAACTACAAAATCTAGGTCTGAATGAACGGGATCTTAGACTCGTCGAGGAATTGATCGATAAACCACATGGGATGCTCGTTGTGACCGGCCCAACAGGATCCGGAAAGAGCACGACGATGTATGCCATCCTTTCGAAAATTAATCGGATTAGTCGTAATATCGTTACGGTCGAAGATCCGGTTGAATATCGACTTCCTGGTATCAACCAGGTTGCATCCGACAATGAGCATGGTCTTGGATTTGCCAATGCCCTGAAATACATCATGCGACAAGATCCCGATGTGATCATGGTCGGGGAAATACGTGATCAAGAAACGGCAAATACGGCGATCCAAGCAGCACTCACCGGCCATCTACTCATCAGCACACTCCATACGAATGATGCGACTGGAGCTGTTGCCCGACTGACGGATTTGGGAGTTGATTCGTTTAAAGTCGGTGGTGCACTGTTAGGATCAATTGCCCAGCGATTGCTCCGGAGGATATGTCCGGAATGCAAAGAACCATGCGATGCGAACCCGAAACTCCTGGCCAATCTTTGCAAGGGTAAGAACATACCCACCGATTCCATCTTCTACCATGGGCGCGGATGTAAGAAATGCTTGGGTACCGGATATTCCGGGCGCATTCCCATCTATGAAATCATGACGGTTTCACCAGTGATGGCAGACGCGATCGAGAAAAATGTATCCGCGACAAAGCTCCGAGAAATCGCTTTGTCCCAAGGCATGGTCGAACTGGCGTCCGCGGGCATGGAACAAGTTCTTGCCGGGCGCACTACACTTGAAGAAGTCTTCTACAAAATCTCCAGCTGAATGTTCAACCAGACACGAATAAATAAATGAGCAAGCTTCGCACGGCGATCAAGAAAACGTTAAAACCCGCCTCCCGTATCAAATCCGAGGACTTGACATTCCTCTACAGGAATCTCGCCACCCTGGTGCAGAATGGTGTCTCGCTTCCGAAGGCACTGAGTACGCTTGCGAGAGAGAAGGCGCTTCTAAGGTATCGCGGGATGTTGGAGGGAATATGCCATCAAGTCGAAATTGGCGAAAGTTTCAGTCATGCTCTCACACAATATCAGCATGCGTTTGACTCGATGACAATCAGTCAGATCAAGGTAGGCGAACGGTCTGGGACAATGGGCGAGATGCTGGATAAACTGGCGACGCAACATGAGAATACAGGACAATTAAAGTCCCGAATCTATAAAAAGCTCGCTTATCCCATCGTCCTAATGACACTCGGAATCGGCATTGTAATTTTCATGATGTTATATGTCATCCCGACTTTCGAGAGTACCTATTCGAATGCGGGTATTCCACTGCCATACATCACACGCTTCATGATTGGCGCCGCGATGCTAACGAAAACGTACGGATGGCTTGTAGCCATCGCTGCCCTGGTGCCCGTGATAGTTATTCAACGACTGCGAGATAATCACCGGATTGCACAACGGATCGATTATTGGCTGCTCCATCTTCCGATATTTGGAAACTGGCTTCGGGACATTGCCGTTCTACAGCTCATGGAAGTGATTGGGAACTTGATGGAGTCTGGTTTCACTCTTGCTGAAGCTCTTGAGGAAGCCTCCGAATCCATTGGTAATCGGGCCATTCGCAAGGGAGTGAAAGCCCTCGAATCCGCAGTGCTGCGTGGCGAGCGATTCAGCCGGGAGATTGAACGGCATGGAGATATGTTTCCACCAATTGTCAGCCAGCTTGTCATCGTTGGAGAACGGACGGGCAAACTGGCGAACGCCACGGCTCATATTCGCACGCATCTTCGCCGTGAGATCGAACGAAAGACGAGTGTGATGGTTGGCACGATTGAACCGGTATTGACGATCTCATTGGCGGCGGCCATTGCAGTCATCATGCTGGCGATTTATCTGCCAATGTTTGACATGATCAATACGGCCGATATGTAATCTCGATACGGAAGGAATGGTTCATGATGGATGCCATCGTTTCTGGAAATGGGCGGAGTTGGCACAGCCGGCGCGCCTACTCGCTTCTTGAAATGCTGGCGGTTGTGATGATTCTCGGCATTGTGGCAGCTTTGGTTTTGCCGCGATTCACTGGAAGCAATCGAGAAGCTGATCGGAATGCATGTTACACGATTCAGGGGAACATCGAAATTCAAGTCCAATTATGGCGTCGCCATCATGGTTCCTGGCCCGCGTCTGATTTGAATGATATCGGTGCGGATCCAATGTACTTCCCGGAGGGGATACCAAGATGTCCCGTGGATGGTTCATCCTACACGATTGACGCGGAAGGGATGATTGTAGGGCATGTTCATTAAGAACCAGTGCTGCGGAATTGAAGAGTCTATCTGGATTGTCCCTCTTACGGTCAGTGGCCGTGGATATAAGAAAATGAAGGGACGTTTTGTAACCATTGATTATAACCTAGAGTTACTCAGTTGAAGTGAAATATTTCAACTGCATTAAGTATGAAATCCTATTGTTCATCGAGGCGTCGCGGCATGCGATTCCCTCTGGAATTCTTCTGGAGACATGAGCTGATGTTTGAAACGAAAAAGAAAAGATCCAAAGGCTTCTCATTGCTTGAATTGCTGGCCGTCGTGACAATCCTGGGTATTATCGCGGCGATTGTTGTGCCGCGGATTACCACGTCGAGTGACATTGCCAAGCAGAAAGCAAATGAGCACAACAAGGCGACGATCAACTCAGCTGTTGAAAGATATTATATCAACGAGAATACCTGGCCAGCTGATGATCTCTCGGATATCGGAGCCGATGTGAATTACTTCCCGGACGGCATTCCGACGAATCCCATCGATGGAAGTGATTACACACTTAATCCAGCAACCCATCGAGTGAATTGATTGTGACTCGAACGTGAGATACCCAACGCGATTTTCCGAAACATTCAAGGCGCGACGTACGGGAGTACGCCGCGCTTTGACGTTATTGGAGCTGACGTTTGTCGTAGCTGTTCTCGGCTTGTTTGCTACCATGGCCGTCACTCGGTTTGGCCATGACGCGATTGCCAATACCGGTGCACGCGGATTTGCCAGAAAGCTGGCTTTGGATATGCTCCAAGCACAAAGGAGGGCCATCAGCACGGGCGATAACCACTATGTCCAATTCGTATCGTCCGATGGGGCAATCGAAAGCTCCACCCTGTTCCGCTGCGGCGCTAGTGGTGACACGGCGGTCGATTCCGAACGCACTGTCCCAAAACATGTCACGGTTACGACATCGCATATGCGATGTGAATATGCGTTCGAGGGCTCCGCATTGGCGGACTATTTTGTCACGGTTTCCGGGCCTGATCGGTCTTGGCAAATTCAAGTCACTCCGGCAACGGGCAACGTCCGGGTTACGGAACTGCCATGAAATGCATGTGAATCGCCGCACAGATGAAGAATCATGATGGGCCGCTTTACATCAGAAACGACATCCGGGCATACCTTGCTCGAACTGATCATGGCGACGGCGATTGTCGCGGCAACGCTCGTTCCAGCGCTGAAGCTGCTGCGCGATGGGATGGATCTTAGCCGCGAAATAGATCGGCGGAACATGATGGCGATGTATTGTGTTGCGACCTTAGAAGAACAACTCGCGATTGTTGGCGCTTCATGGGTGCTCGGTTCCGCATCCGGTGATTATGCCTCAGATGGTTATCCGGATCTGCGGTTTATTGTCGAAAGATCCGATCAGCTCAGCGCTGGAGGAATCGCCAACCGTCTGATGAGCGTTGTTGTTACCGTCTATGACGACGTGGATCAAAATGATGTCATGGGGGCCGAGGAGCCTCGAGTTGTTTTTCGCAGCAAAATGGCCCGATTGGCAACCTATACCTATGAAGCGAGTTCATAAATCCAACGCCGCATACTCGATGCTGGAGCTCGTTGTGGCCACGGCAATGCTTGCCACGGTCATGACGGCCGTGATTTCGCTCATTCGAACCAGCCATGCCGCATGGGAGGCCCATGAGCAGGATTATGAAAGAATGGAAAATGCCTATGCGACACTCCGGCATATTGTGCGTTGTGCGCGCCAGGCACAGGCAGTCACTCATATCACGGACCCGTCCAATCCATCGGGGCAAATCACGCTCTTAATGCCATCGGGTGAACTACACACATGGCAACTGAAATCAAACGACTCGGTTTATTATGGTATCGGTGCGCCAAACCATTTATTGGCAACTGATATCAACGAGCTGGTTTTTCTTGGATACCGGGCGGATGGTGTCACGCAGGCAACATCTGTCGAGGAGATCCAACTCGTTGAGTGCCGAACGAAGACAATTCTCTTGCACGGTGCTGGTGAATCGAGAATTGTTCGATGTAAAGCATGGCTCCGAAGCTGGTAGGGCCAGCATCACTGGAGATGGAAGATGAATCAAAGAACCAGATTCATATCGTACGAGGGCACCGCAAAAGGGAATGTTTCACGGCATCGTGGAACGGCCCTGCTGTTGAGCCTATTCGTGATATGTTTCGTAACAGTGATGCTTCTTAACATCCTCGATACAGAAACACTCCAACTTACGGCACATCGCAATGCCGTGGATTACGAGAGGGCCTTGTATCTGGCTGGCGCGGCCGTTCATCATGCAACGACTCAGCTGGAGATGACGCCAACCTGGCGCGGGGCTGTGAGCGATGGATCATTTCCAGCGGATGATTCTTACCAGGCGACCACCGTGGATGGTGTCGGGAACACCGTCGTGATTACAGGTATTGGGGTTGCGGGAAATATGACACGTCGATTGCAAGCCACGGTGGTACAGAGTAATTAAAGTTTCACATGAGTATGGGAAATCCAGTCCATGTATGATCGAAGATCCTATGGTGAACGACGCAAGAATACCGATCGGCGACGATCGTTGGATCGCCGCGAGGTGGCAATTGAAATTTGCAGGTCCGAGCTTCGAATGGCTAAACTTCATCGCTCGGATGGCAAGGGCCCCGATCAAGTAGCAACGCGGGCGATCCCATGGCGCAAGAATACGACTTCGTACTTTTCTGAGACGGCGGTTCAGGAATTGACCGAAGCTTTTAGAATCCTCGTTGTCGAAGAAAAATTGTCTGGTAGTCCTATCCGCATAGCGCTCAGCGGTGATTTATGCGTCACTCGAGTCCTTACGGGAACGGTAGAACATGTCCGGAAGGAACTGTTGCAACTCGAGGATCGGAGTCAACTCTACCTATCGCTTGGCCCCGGGAAAAAAGCCATCGCAGGAAGTATTCACCAGCTCGATGCTCGCCATCAAATCGCGCTTTTGACGGTTGCTAACCAAAAAACGATGGACATGCTGGCTCATGTGGCGGATACGGTTGGAGTGCAATTCCATATCGTCGAGCCATCACTGGTCGCGCTCAGCCGGATGGTGGGACGCATGAAGCAGCCCGAAGGGGAACCTCAGATGGTTGTCCATCTCGATGGAAAAACATTTGAATTGGGAGTTTGTCATCAAGGGCAGCTTCTCTTGGACTATCGGCCTGCCAATCGGTACGATTCAAATAACGTCGCTGAAATCATTTTGCAACATCTCACGCGCCTGCAAAGATATTGTGATCGACACTACAAATTCCTCACGCGGCCGTTGAGGCATGTATTTATCTGCGGCAAAGCGGTTCCAACTCTCGTAACAGTTGCTTCGTTCGATCCGTATGAGCAGCTGAATGCCGAAATGCTCAACCCGGAAGAGATCGACTCCAATTGGAAATATATCGGCAAGCCTCCCGGATGTGACATGGCTACCGTTTTGGGCGCGATTCTGTTCATGCAACACAACGAGATAGAAGAGACCAGTCCGAACCTGATGGAGCGTTTAATTGCTGAAAGCCGGCCACCGCTGCGCCCCTTTTTGACGAAAAGTCTCCTGCCGATTGCAGCAGTCCTAATCGCTGCGTTGACTCTCTTCCTGGTCAATTTCAGCAGGCATCAAGAGATCAAGGCAATGCAATCTCAGCTTCAAGCACTCGAACCGATTCGAGGTAAGACCATGGAATTTCGCCGTTTACTCTGCGAAACAGAGAACAAGCTTCAAGAGTTCAAAAAACTCGCGGAAAAACTCGATGGCATTCCCGAAGACGAGGCTGTCTCGCTGATTGGCAAGTGCATGCCAGAGGATCTCTGGCTCGACCGGATGACTATTTTCAATAACAGTCAGGTCTCGTTGGCAGGAGCCAGCTACGGTGAAAGCGGAATCGAGGAATTCGTCGGCTGGCTTGACAAGGCACCCGGAATTACCCAGGTCGCCCTCGGAGGGTCACGCGCAAGCCAAACACCGGCTGGTCCAGCCACTAAATTTGATATCGATTTCGTTCTGGTAAACTCCGAAGATTGGGAAAAAGAGGAAATAAAGGATGACTGAATTAAATTTAACGGCGTTACGCGCCAACCGCCACCGCGGGCCAATCGTCATATCCGTAACTCTCGGCCTAGGGATCGTGACTCTCCTACCGTTGGTCGATGACTATTATGCCGGAAAAACGGAAAAAAAGGAGTGCATCGAAGATTTACGAGTCGCTCGGCAGGAGGAGGCGGACCTCGATACGCTCACAAGACAAGTCGGAGACCTGACTACCCGACTCAATGATATCAAGCAAAAAACGGTATCAAAAAGTTCGGTCCATGCGTATCGAAGCCAACTGGTCGATTTGGTTCGCTTGACGGGCTGCCAGCTACGCCGGCTCACCGTGGGTGTTTCCCAGGCGCGCCCATGGTGCAAGGGAGATGATCCACTCAATGAAAAACCGGCCAAGGTAACGCGTGAGAATACAACAAATCTCGTGCTCGAACGGCAACCTGTGGTTATGTCAGTCAGCGGTTCGATGACAAGTCTCAAAGCATTGTTGAAGGAAATTCGGGAAGATCGCCCTTTGATGCACGTCAAAAGCATGGAATTACATCCTTTGGGATCGCAGAGAAAACAAGTCATTCTCGATCTGGAACTTTGGTTTTTTGACCTTAATGCACTGTCAGCTGCAGCAACATAAAACGCGATCGACTTGATACCAATCTCATTGAGAATTGATACTGAATTGATACGTGTCAACGGAGGACACATGCGTGCACAATATATCTTATTGCTTGCTGCGCGAGGCTGTGTGAGGCAAGCCTGCTTGCGTGTGGTTCTGGCGGTAGTTGTCGCGATCTTCACTCCGTTGTCGGTGCTGCATGCGCAGGAACCATCCATATTTCGCAGTGCAGCCGAAGGCCAATTAAAGGAGAAACTCCAAAAACACGGCGACTTGACTCTACGCAATACCACACTGGGAGGTGCTTTATTCACCATCAGCGAGTTATGGGATATCAACCTGGTGGTTGGTGACGATGTCAAAGGCCAGGTGAATGGTGAATTTGAAAAGGCACCATTGCACGAAATTCTCGACGCGATTTTGCTCTCGCACGGATACAGTTACAGGATTGTCGGGGAGAGTCTTGTTGTAATGCCTCTCGATGAGCTTGGAAGAATCAATCCTTTATTTGATTCAGTGACTTTGACAGTGCATGGCGGGAATGTGCGCGAGATAGTTGAGGGAGCGAAATTATTATCCTCACCGCAGGGGCAGATACACGCAATTGAATCGGCGCGCAGTATTATGATCCTGGATTTTCCGGACCGCGTGGCCATGATTCGAGCATTTGTTCAGAACATCGATGCCCACAGCGTGCCGGTAAAAGATGAAATAACGAGCGTGCCGCAGACCGTATCGATTATGTATTTAACGCCCGATTTCATTGAGCCCTCGAGCGTGAAGGATGCCATAGAGGCGGTGCTAAGCGAGGATGGGAAAGCAGCCATCATCGACAAGGAGCGGAAAATCGTTGTTGTCGATTACCCGTCGAATCTGGCCCGAGCCAGCGATGTCGTTAAACAAGTCGACATTCCCCGCCCCCAAGTCAGAATTCATGCGCTGGTCTATGATATCAGCCTGCAAGATGTCGAACGGCTTGGTATCAATTGGAACCATGCCGTCAAGGGCCGCACCAATGACCAGGGTGAGCCGCAAACGGTTTTCGATATAGATTCGGTCACATCCATCCCGTTTCAAGCGGGGACGGAGGGTGCGGCGCTAACATTTGCCAGCCTGAGTGAAAGCTTTGATATCACGGCGGTCGTCCTTGCCCTCCAAACGGCCAATGATGCCCGGCTCCTCGCGGATCCGAACGTGACCGTCGAGGATAACGAAGAGGCCATGTTTGAAAGTATCTCTGAAATCCCATACCAGGAACTCACACAGACAGCCGAAGGTGGGCAGATTGGCACGACTGCATTCCGAGATGCTGGCATCAAGCTGATGGTGAAGCCGCGCATTGCCCGTGATGGAACGATTCAAATGCATGTCGAACCGGAAGTCAGCCGATTGTCAGGCTTCACACCCGAAGATAACCAGCCGATTATCGATACTCGAAAAGCAGCGACGACGGTACGTGTTGCCAACCGCCAAACCCTAGTCATTGGGGGGCTTCGGCAACGCAGCGACACGGGCAATTTCAATGGCGTGCCTGGCTTCAAGGACGTGCGAATTCTCGGCAATCTGTTCCGGGCTCGAGAAACGGATGTCCGCGAAAGCGAGCTCATCGTTTTCATCATGCCGGAAATCATTGGTTATGATGATCCCCCGAAACCGCGCCAAATGGCCGCGGCCGAAACGACCTTGCATCGATTGAACCAGATCCCGGTCGCTGAAGGTCGCCTCTCCTGCGAGGCATGTGGAGACGGATATGAGGCCGGGGCCGCGGATGGAACCCCGTACCAGCACGGCAGCGAGGAGATCCTGTTTCCTGGTGATGCATCGGAGCCAAAGACCGATTCGATTCCCTCGATGACTCGCCGTGATTCCGATCCATGGCCCCAACGGCGTGCCTCGGTTCTTCAAAACGGCGTACAATCGGCGAAGGTTCAGCCACCCCAAATTTCGCCCAATCCATCGCTCCCCGAATCAGGGGCCGTTCCTTCCCGTGTTGTTCAAGTACCCAAGAGTTCATCCCACCAGATGCGGATCGCGTATCAGGACCGATTCCGGTCCACCGGCGGCATCTACCCGGCCCCGCCGAGTCTCCAGGAACCTGCTCGATCCGAGAAGAAGCCTCAGCAAGCGCCCGATTCAACAAAGGCCCAAAAGAATTGGTTGCAGCGCGTGTTGCGATTGTAGGGATCGAATCCGGTCTGCCGCGAAGCGGGAAGAATGGAATCATCGTCGAGCCGGGCCCGCGTAAGCTAAAATATTGTGGTCTCTAATACGCGAACCACTTCTCTGGACAAATCCAAAGCCGGTTCCATGTTTCGCTGCGTACCATTCCTTGCCTTCAGTGCGTGCATTCCCCTGATTGTTGCAATCAGCTGTGGAAAACCGATGCCAACTCAGGTGACCACGAATCCATTACCTACCGTCGTGGAAGCGTTCCATAAGAAAAATACTTGCTTGGAAAGAGAATCTCCTTTGCTCTCTGCAAGTCATTCTTCTTCCAAGCACCCGGAACCTGCTGCAACGAAGAGCAGTCGGGTCCAGGAGCAGAAGGAACGCGTCGAGTCCTTTAAAACGCCATTCAGCAGCCGCGTTGACATCTTCGCGCCACCGCAACGAATCCAGCAGGCGGTTCGGAAGAACGAAGATACGAATGAAACCGTGACACTCCAGGGCTTCGTGCAAGTGGATCAACTTCAGGTAGTGCTGAATATCGATGGGACCATTGCTCCGATGAAAGCAGGGGAGAAGAAGTACGGGATCCATGTCATCTCGATCGAACCGCCCAAAGTTGTTTTACAGCGCGGGAACAATCGCTGGACGGCAACGCTGGACAACTAGCCCGTATTATCCCACGGACTTTGGGGTTGCGGAGCGGCAGGAGGCCGCATCGCGGCCTCCTCTTCAACAATTCGCGCGGGCAACTCGATCCGCTCGTGCCGAACCTCGCGGGCGATCGCGCGGAAATTCAGAAAGAAGACCAACAGGGCCAGGCTGGGAATTAATAAGACAAGAGTATATGCCTCTTGCGGTAACGTGCCCCGATCAACAATCTCGGCGAGCGACCAGAATAAGTTCGAGGCGTGCAGAAGTGAGTAGCCTCGATAGCCGGGAGGGTAAAAGGTTATTTGGATCATGAGGGGGACCAAACATCCGAGTGCCACGAGGAATGCCTGCAGTAGTACGGCTGCGGCGATTGGCACGGCAGCAAAATGCCGGATAAGGCTGATGAGGTATTTCCCAATTCCAAGATAGAGCGTCACATATCCGATACCGATGATATGAAAGTAGAATATTTGATCAAATGAAACAGCATTGAACGTGGATATGGTATACCAGGAAGGAACGACTGTGAGAATGATAAATCCCATCAGTATAACGGAGGTGAGGTTCGCAATGGCGAAAACATACCCGGTGCCAGGCCCCGGATTGAACCACGTCAGAAAAAGGCGGCCAAGATAGCTTCGGGGCAAGCCCCGTTGCACCCGGCGCGACAGGACCGGAGACTCGGCGGTCATCATCGTGCCCATGATGAACCAATAGACACCGCAGACGATCGATGCGGTAAGAACAATTTCTTCGACGGGTGCGATCCTGTTGCCACGCCGGGTGGATTCCTGGACAACATAGAAACATGCATAGGCCATCCAGCCGATGAAACAGGCCATTTGGATCAACATGGCGATGCGGAGCGGTGTCGATCGATTATCGCTGGTGAAGGTGATTTGAGCGGTTGCCGCGAGGAATACGATCCCGAATGTCGTGCCGTAGGCTGTTAGAATCGCGAGATTCACGATCCAAAACTCGAAATCGCCCAGGATTTGGTAGCCTTCTTCAATAAAAAAGTAGGCGAGTTGAACCGCACCGATGAAAACTCCAAACAGGGCAAGGACAAACAGGACCGAAAGCAGGACCTGTCCGTAGCGTTCCTTGGTTGCGGTTGCCAATAGAAGCCCAATGACTGACAGGCCCATCGATCCGAGCACGGTATATGCCAGAAGGAGCGCGATCGAAAGGATATCCATGCCACGGAGCAGATAGGTGAAAGCAAGGCATGGCGCGACGGCTGATAAGTAAACGAGCAATTGCACGAACGCGCTGGCCAGTTTGCCCCAAATAATCTGCCGTGGCGTCAATGTTGAAATCGACAGGAGTTCGTACGTATTGTCTTCCCGCTCCGCTGCCAAGGATCGATAAGCCCCATACGGCACCACAACCGCCAGGGGAAATGCCAGGATCCAATAGTAGGCCCAGAACATGCCAGGGCCACTCGCCGAGTAATAGATGCTCGGTCCCATGATCGCGATGCCGGCAAATGTGGTAATCCAAACGGCGGCCAGGACGAGAACAAACGTCAAGGTGAATTGCCGGCTCTTAATCGCCTGGCGTGTTTCTTTGACGAGGATCGGATTGAGACGATCCCCCATCCGCGCAAGCCAGGCCTCAATATGTTCCCAGACCATCTGGCCGCGATCCGTGACCGCGATTGTTGCCAGGAACCGTTCCGAGGAGGCGACTGGTTTTGGAGTCTCAATCATTGCCAATCCGTTCACTGCACACGGCCATTGGTCACGTGTAAAAAGACATCTTCCAAACTCTTGGCTTTCGTACCGAACTCGACCACTGGAAACCCGGCTTGGACCATATCGCGGAGCAGCACGACTTCGGATTCCCGATCTCCATGGTGCGAGAAAGTCGCTAATTCCCCATCGAGATGGATTTCATGGACATCGGACCGGGTCTCGAGCCAATTGCCAAGCGATCCCGCGCCGCCCAGCAATCGAACCCGCACCAGGCGCAGCAGTTGGGATTGCTGGCTGATTTCATCGACCGAACCGACGGCGAGAAGTTGGCCCTGTTCGATAATCCCAACCACGTGGCAAATTTCAGCCAGCTCCGTGAGAATGTGCGAGCTGATCAGGACCGCTTTCCCCGCGTCGGCCAGCCGCGCAATCATGCCGCGGACTTCAATCCGGGCGCGGGGATCCAGGCCCGCGGCCGGTTCGTCGAGAATCAGAACGCCTGGATCATGGACCATCGTCCGGCCCAGGCAGAGCCTTTGCTTCATTCCTTTCGATAGGCCGTTGATTGGTTTTTCGGCCAATGTGTTCAAGAGCGTGAAATCCATCGCATGTTCGACGGCCGCGATCCGTTCCCGACCGCGTAGCCCGTAGGCTCGGGCGAAGAAATCGAGGTATTCCTTGACATTCACGTTGGGATAGGTTCCGAAGTAATCGGGCATGAAACCGAGCCGGCGGCGGACGCGGTCGGGATCGTCGATCACCGAGAAGCCATCGATGAACGCATCGCCGGCCGTGGGATCGTCGAGCGTCGCGAGAATCCGCATCGAGGTCGTTTTCCCGGCACCGTTTGGACCAATGAATCCAAAAACCTGGCCGGCATCCACTTCAAAGGAGACATCCCGCACCGCCTTCGTGTCGCCGAAGTAACGATGCAAGCGGCGCAGCTCAATCAGAGGATGGGATGGACGCGTTCTCATCTCTTGTTCTTCTTGGTTTCGGCCCAAGTTCCCACAATCACATGGAAGCTGGCCTCTTCGCTGTAGTCCGAGACTCCCATCTCGACTTCAGGGCCGGTCCGAGTCACCGCCAGATATGTGCAATTGTCAATTTGGAGCAAATGATTTGCCGGCGCCCCCGGGATGACCAGGGCGTCAAGAAATCGATCCATTTGGTTGCCTCCCGGCTCGATTTCCGTTTGCATACTGAAGTTCCTGATGGGATTCACGACATAAACACGCTGTCCACGCCTGGTAAAACGCTCTGGATATCCAACCGGTAACTGAAGTTCATGATCCGAAAGAATCTTTCGAACTATGCTCGTTGCTTCCGATTCATCAACTGGCTGGAGCGACGACTTGCCATCACGATCGATTGATTTCCCCCAGAATAATTTTCCATCCAGCCCTCGGACAATAAGCAGATTGATTGCAGTGCCGAGTTTGTTGACGATGTCCACGCGGTCCGATTGCACGGAGATATCGATACGGCGCGCCGATGGCCGGGTGGCGATTGTCAGATACTGTGTCGGCGTCCGTGATGCGAGCCATCCTTCGGTCAAGTACTGCTTGTCTTGCCATTGGATGGCGCGGGACGGAATATTGATATCACGATTGAAGATGCCCGACGCTACCCATTCGGGAAAGATCGGATAGACGGCAACCTGCGTCGAGAATTCAAGACCGTCGGCCGGTGCTAGACCCGCATAGTAGGATAATCGAGCCCAGCAGACAGCCTGATCCTTCGTCTGATCAAGAAGTGTAAGACTCTGGGCGCGGATGCGTGTGTTC
>JAFGFZ010000488.1 GCA_016930815.1 Pirellulales bacterium
GACCCGAGTACATCACCTACTTTCGGAATCAACTGACCGAACTGCTCACCAACTACGGGCCCATTTTCGAGGTGTGGTTTGACGGAGCGAACGGAGGGACGGGATACTATGGCGGGGCCAATGAGAACCGCAAAATCGACCGGACCACCTATTACGACTGGAGCAATACCTACAAACTGATCCGCAAGCTGCAGCCCGATATCGTGATATGGAACGACGGAGGCGATAGGGCCGATCTTCGCTGGGTGGGAACCGAAGCGGGGTTTATTGGCGAAACCAACTGGAGCCTGCTCAACGCCACGGGGGAGGTCCCGTTCAACATGTTGCATTACGGGGTGGAAAACGGAGATTCGTGGGTACCGGGTGAAGTCAATACCTCCATCAGGCCCGAGTGGTTCTACCACCCGAGTGAGGATACCAAGGTCAAAACGCTTCCTCACTTAATGGACACCTACTACAACTCCATCGGGCGCAATGCCACCTTGCTTCTGAACTTTCCGATCATGCCCAATGGCCTGATCCATGAGAATGACGAAAAAGCAGTACTGGATCTTGCCAAAGCCGTGAAAGAGGCATTCGCTGTCAACCTGGTGGAGAAAGCGAAAGCATCCGCCTCCAATGTTCGCGGCAATGCCAGCGAGTTTGAAGCGACCAGAGCTATAGACGGTGACAAAGACACATATTGGGCAACGGACGGCAGCGTCACCAAAGCCTCATTGACTGTCGATTTTGGCCAACCAACCACCTTTAACCGTTTTATGGCCCAGGAATACATTCGTTTGGGACAACGCGTGAAAGCCTTCACGGTTGAGGCTTTGGTCGATGGAAACTGGGAGGAACTGGCCAATGCAACCACGATAGGATACAAGCGTATTCTTCGTTTCCCAACAGTCGAGGCCACACAGCTTCGTTTTAGCATCACCGATTCGAAAAGCTGTCCTGTGATCTCCAATATCGGAGTTTACAATGCCCCGCAAATCCTGACGGCTCCCTCCATCATCAGAAATCAATCCGGTGAGATCATCATCACTCCGGCTGATGCAGAATCGGTTGTCTACTATACCACCGACGGCAGTGCGCCAACGCCGGATTCGAAGAGGTACACCGGACCTTTCCAGATGGAAGGTAAAGTCCAGGTCAGTGCCATAGCATATGAACCTGCTTCAGGAAAAAGCAGCCCTGTGTGTCACGATCAATTCGACTTGCCTCGCAAGGACTGGAAGATCCTGGGGATCGAGGACCGAAAGGCCTACGCTATCCTGGACGGGAATCCATCTACAGCATGGCATCCGCGCAGAGGCAGGAGATTGCCCATCGATTTGACTATCGATTTGGGAAGGGAACTGAGCCTTTGTGGTTTCAGGTACTTCCCGGATCAAGGCTTGTGGGGCCCCGGTATCATTACAGATTACGAGTTCTACGTGTCGAATGACAATGCCGAATGGAAACTGGTCAGCCACGGCGAATTCTCCAATATCAAGAACAATCCACTGTGGCAAACCAAGAAGTTCGCCCTGGTGAACGCTCGTTATATCAGGCTGCGAGCTTTGGAGAATACCGAGAATAACAGTAATATCGGCTACGCTGAGGTGGATATCATCACTAACTGAAGAATACAGGCAATGGATGCCCAATAATGCACTGTCCTACACGGAATTCAGCTGGGCTCGCAGCACTTCCTCCTGGGCAGACTTGTGCATTCTCCGAGATGTTAAGCATTATATTACAGGAGAGATCACACCATGAGTTCTACATTAGATCGAATATGGTTCCTCATCATTGTGTTGGCTGCTATGGGAAGTATGACGCCTTACGCCCAGGCGGAGTCATTCACGGTCACTCTGGATCAACCGTTCAACGGAAAAATCACATTGAGTCCCGCTTTGCCCCCAGATGGCGAGTACCCTGGTGGTACAAAGGTGACGGTCACGGCCACGCCGAATGGCGGCTATGCCTTTGATTCCGGTTACTATTCGGTTCCGGGACGCTGGGGCACCATGTATTTTGAATCCATGACCAATCCCTTCACCATTACCGTGGACCGAGACCAGCGTATTGGAGCATCCTTTATCGAGGCAGAAGAGCTGAAGGGCTTCCACGTGATTCAGGATGTGATCTACGCCCAGCCCGGGGTCAAGCCGTTGAAGTACGATGTCTATATACCGGACGGGGCCAAGAGACTGCCCTGCATTGTTGTTATCCACGGCGGTGGGTGGTCCACCAATACAGAGGATATTATGCGCGGCCTGGCCCGCGAACTGGTTAAGACCAATCAGTATGTGGTGTGCAGTATCGATTATCGTTGGCTCGGCACGCTGGATGGCGATGAAACACCCAATACCATGGTCGACCTGATTGAAGACGTCTTCGGTGCCATTGCCCACATCCAGGAGCATGCTGAAGCCTATGGTGCCGATCCCGGTCGTCTGGCCGTCACGGGTGATAGTGCTGGCGGTCACTTGTCGGCTGCGGCAGCCAACATGGTGAACAAGATTGGCGATGGAGGATTCGGCGTTAAAGAAGGTGTCTTTGAGTACCTACCCACCTACATGCCCAACGGCAAACCCGCGCAACAGGTCCGCAGTACGATGGCAAAGGCCATTCGGGCCGCAGCACCCAGTTACGGCGTATTTGACGGTGACTCGTTGCGTTTATTCGTTCGTGACGTTCCCAGCGGCTGGTTGAAGGCGATCGCGCCGATCGAGAACATCCCCAATGCTCAAGAACGAGCGGTTCCTCAGCTCTTGTTGCGTGGAACTGCGGACATGCTGATAAGAAATGAACCCGTTCAAGCCTATACCGATGCCTTGAAAGCAGCTGGGCAGACTGTGGAATATGTCCAAGTTGAAGGGGCCAATCATGCGTTTTTCGACTGGAAACCCGACCGCAGGACCAAGGAGACCTTTCTCAAGTATGGTGTGCCCTATGCCGCTAAGATGAAATCGTTCTTTGACGCAGTGTTTTGCGCCAAACCGTAGGGCGGGAATCCTCTCATCCTGAATTTGCCGTCACCACGACCGATGTCAATGCCCCCCAACGGGCGGTAACAACGCCATTGCGCCGCCGGTGCCAGAGGCAAACCCTTCGAAATAGATCCCAGGCACGCATTTACTTCACCGCGGGAATCACAAAATCCCGCATGAGAGAATCCAGTGTCTGATCGGCGCTCTCGATGGGCAAATCGGCGGTGAACACCACGACCAGGCC
>JAFGFZ010000489.1 GCA_016930815.1 Pirellulales bacterium
CGATGATGCCACCCATACGACCTATTCGGGATTCTACTTCCGGCCTGATCAGCAAGAGTGGATGCTGATTTCCAGTTGGCGGGCACCAAAGGAAGGAGGCTATCTGAGCCGACCCCATAGCTTCAGCGAAAACTTTATTGGTTCGAATGGGCATCTTATCCGCAAAGCCTTCTATGGAAACCAGTGGATTCGCGATCCTCAGGGCCAATGGATGGAACTGACCGAAGCCAAGTTCAGCCACGATGCTACCGGACGCAACGACCGGCTCGATCGTTTCATGGGGATTGAAGAAGGTCAATTTTTCTTATCCCATGGCGGATTCATACCCGGGTTCACGGAATATGGCCAGTCTTTTGAAAGGCCGGCAACCGGCAAACCTCCCCAAGACATGATTCTACCGGAAATTAATTAGGTTGAAGGGAAAAGCGACGAGCCCGTCAGGAGAGCCCGCCGGTTCAGTGGGATTCTGGTTCATTACCAATCGGGTCGGCGTGTTGTCATATCAAATCGTCCACCCTCGCCGAGTAGGATGTAGGCTTCATCGGCGTTCTCCCAAGGCCAACCAGGCCGCATGGCATCCAGCACGGCAACCTTCCCGCAGCCGATCACTTCGAATTCACTCCCTCGGACAAGAATCGCGGTCTTGTCATCGATCCCAATTCCGAGCAAGGACGGATCCTGTTTCAAGATCGCCTTCATTTCGTCGATTTGGCGGTCATTGGCTGGCCAAGTGTGGACAGCTGTTTTGCGTAAGAATCCGCAGCCAAGATTCCAGCCGTAGGGATCGCCGGCCATCCGGTCGGAAAGAAAGCGCGCGCCACCACCGCTGGCCGCAAGGACCCCTTCCCTTTCCAAAAGTCGGAACAGTTCTCGATGGGCCAAAGTGTGGAGGTAGGCGTCGACCAATTTCCATTGTTCGCCAACACAGATCCAGACCGCATCCGCATGGGCAAGAGGCTCGACGAATTGTTTGGAATTCGATGCCCTACGGTCCAAAGTATGCCAAAGCTCGATATTCCTGGCACCGGCGGCATTGAGTAAAGCCAGTTCTTCGCAGGGATCATCGCTTTTGCTGCCATTGACATTTGGGATTACCACGATCCGAGCCTCGGGATTCCCAACCAATTCCAGAAATCGCTTGGCCATTGCGGAACTTGGCTGGTCACCGGTCAATAGGAGACTGCCCTTGGGAGGGCCTAGTGTCGGCCACGTTTCGGCCGGGTTGTTCCATGTTTCATGTGCATTTTCCCATTGATCTAGGGGGTTCCAAACGCGCGCGGGGTAGATTCGGCGGAGTTTCATTTCGTACTTGTCGCCAGGGAAAAGGAGTTCGTAGGGCTGATCGTCCGGCCAGCCGGGACGTTTGGCATTGCAAACTGCCACCTGGCTGTTGCCGTGGACCTCGAACCTATCGCCTCGAACCAGAATGAACGCGCCTTCATCGAGTCCGATTCCGAGCAGTTCCGGATGCTTCGCGACGATTCGTTGCACACTCCCCATGCGTTGACGCCGGACGTAGTGTTGTCCAAAGACGGAGTTCCGGACGAATCCGAATCCGACATCTCCCGCCGCATGACCGCCGTAGAGGAACGAGCCTTGGATGGATGCACCGGCGGAGTTGCCTGCCACGATCCCGCCACGTTCCAGAACTCCAAACAGCTCCTTATGTGTCCGAGTGTGTAGATAGGCCTTTGCCAGCCGGCTCTGCACCCCTCCTGAGATCCATACCGCGGCCGCCTTCTGGAATGGGGCAACAAACTCCGGAGAATTGGCCACGGTTCGTTCCCTCGTGTGTAATACTGTGACGTTCTTGGCTCCCCTTTCCATCAGGGATTGGACTGCGGGACCGTCGGAACCGCAGAACTCGTCGGATCCTGCGGTTGGAATGACGACGATCAGGGCGTCCATATCGTTGATCCGCGATAGGAATGCATCGGCCCCTTTGCCTCCATGGGAGCCGCCATGGATCAACAAGGTGCCGTTCGGCGGACCCATGGTTTCCCACTGCTCCGTCGGGTCCACCCACTTTTCGCCAGAAAAACAAGCGATGGCGAGCGCAAACCAGAGAATATGAGTCAAACTCCATCTTGACCAGATGAACATAAGAAAACCCCAATTTTCTTTTCCCAGTGCCGCATGATTTGCATCATGGTTGAGTCCGAAAGATGTCATCGAATCTTATGGTTGTGATATACAACAAAGGGCTTCCGGGCAAGATGAGTCATCCGGCGGCTTCGGTTGAAGACCACGGCGGCCAACAAACCAAGGAGAGCCATGGCAAATGTTGCCGGTTCCGGGACAGCAGCCGGAGATGCAGCGACTCCACCTGGATGTGTGTGATATTCCGTTTGCCAGAAAAGAAAATCAGTGCCATCGACGCCGCCATTGAGATTGGCATCCCCGTCACGGAACTGGGCTCCGGATGTCGTGCCGAATCCATCTTCCCAAATTTGGAAATCGAGTCCATCGACCTCGCCGCTGGAATCAAAATCTGCATTCGATAAGACGAATTGGCAATTGGTGAACTGATTCAGTTGGCTAACCGCCAGAAGATCCAGGCAGGAGATTTCCCTCCGATGCCCCAATTCGGTCCCGATGTAGGACATGAGGGAACCGGCAACGGCAACATGGGTCCCCCGCATGGGAATGGTCGTTCCATGGAATTGAGGCAGAGTCACATCAATATCGCCGTCGGCAACTTCCGATAGAAAAGAGGACCATCCCGACAGGCCGAGAGCATGCCCTATTTCGTGCAATGCTGTGCTCAAAAGATCCATGCTGCCGATAACATCTGGATGGCAAGACACATAATCCCGCTGAACATTAATGGACCCACCACCTAGGTCCTGTTTCATTTCATGAACTGCCGAGAATTCGGAATTGTCATTTGGAGTTGGATCCAAATAGAAGCGAAAGTCGGTATCATTCGTATTGCTGTTATTGAAGGCAATACTACCCTGTGTTTCGTGTTGGGGTGATCCTACAGCCGAGATTCCCATGTGAAACGCACTCATCGATACTGGCTCAGTGGGAAACCAGCCATAATGGAGAGTGAGGGTGAAGTTGTCTTGTATCTTCTGTTCCCACATATGAGCGGCTATGTTAAAGATATCTTGGAGATTGCCACCTCCTGAGCTGTTTGAAGAAGGTCCCCCAGCAATACCAATGCCAGGCAAGTTATTTCCCTGGGGAATGTAGATGGGGATGATATCGAGCGCGTGGGCAAGTGGTGCGGCGACTAAGGATGTGGCAATCGAGAACGCACAACACAGTTTCAGCGGATGCATCATCAGGAACTTCCCTTCCCAGTTGCAATACATCAAGGAATCTTGACTGAACGAAGCGACAAGTATTTTGCACAGGATAGTGGAAGATTCATGAAATCACAAGTAAGGGAACGATTATTAATTGAGAAAAATATAAAATACTTTCAATTCGTAAAAGCTTTCTATGCCGTGGTTTACATTATTCCGGCACAACCGCCAGCAGGAAAAGTTGCCAGCGACAGGCAAGATGGGCATCCCGTCAGCGCGAATGCCGCGCGGCGATTGATTTATCCTGCGAATCAGTCCCGCACCAA
>JAFGFZ010000490.1 GCA_016930815.1 Pirellulales bacterium
CTTCAGCCTGGCGCGAGTCCGGGCTGACGGTTGAAGCAATCCCATCGGCCTGCATGAGTAGGCTCAATGCACCCAAATGGAACACCACGCAACAAGCGGAGGATCGCATGAGATCTCGCACCTCTTTTATCATCGGAGCCTCGATCGTCTTGTTGATCGCTGTGGTCTCCCATGCCGAGATCCAGACTATTGCCAAACACAACAGCAACGAAAGCTATCTCCTGTTCGATGTCTCCCGTACTGAAGCGACCGATCCGTTCGGCAACACATTCTACAGCGAAATCGACGTGGATGACGGAAAAGCCCGCGAGGCGTTCACGCCGCCGGCTTCCGAGACACGTAGGGAAATCGTCGAGGCCAACGGAGGAACGTACCAGATCACCATCGACACGACCGAGGCGCCCGACCTGACGCAATGGGCACACGAGGAGTTGGCGCCGGTCGTGCGGGAGTGGTATCCGAAGATCGTCGAGATGCTGCCGAGTGAAGGATATGAGGCACCAAGGAGAATCTTCATTATCTTCAGTGCGCGGATGCGAGGTGTGGCGGCGACCAGCGGAACGCGTGTGCAGTGCGCCGCGGGCTGGATGCGGCAGAACCTCAAGGGCGAAGCCAAGGGAGCGATCGTGCACGAGTTGGTCCACGTCGTGCAACAGTACGGCCGAGCGCGGCGGGCTGGTGCCAACGCCACGCGAACCCCCGGCTGGCTCGTGGAGGGGATCGCCGACTACATCCGATGGTTCCTATACGAGCCGGAGACGCATGGTGCCGAAATCACTATAAGAAGTATCTCCGGTGCCCGATATGACGCCAGTTATCGCACCAGCGGGAATTTCCTCGATTGGGTTACGAAAACCTACGACAAGCAACTGATCATGAAGCTGAATGCGGCCGCTCGCGAGGGCCGCTACAGCGAGGACCTTTGGAAGGAATATACCGGCCACACCGTGCAAGAGTTGGGTGCAGAGTGGAAGACGGCGTTGGAAAAGAAGCTAGGTGTCGAATCCGCTGCTAGATAGGACACGAAGATTAACACCCTGACCAATGCGGAGAAGAGGGCCGGCTGGTAGCTATTCTTGGATTAAAAGGACTTCACCGGTTGGCACAACTTCAAGCAGTGTCACTCGTTTTCAATTAAGTCCGGCGTTTTGAAAACAGGTAGTGGGAAACAAACCATTCGTTTCCGTTACGGTAGGAAAAAAGCTCTGCGCAGGCCATGAAAAACATACGCCAACGCTGAAACTGGAGATTGCCTTCCGTTTCTCCCAGGTCAGCCTGAAAGAGCGGTAGAAGCTCCCTGCGTTGTGCGTCGCATTGCGACAGCCATTCCTCCAGTGTTCGAGCATAATGGATCCCCGATATACTCCAGTGGTCCTCCAAGATAAGGTCTCGCTGGAAGTGCAGGAGCAAATCGTCGGAAGGCATGATCCCGCCAGTGAAGAAGTGGCGGCCCATCCAGTTCGCTTGGCCTTCCGTTTCAAACGGATAGGCGAAGCGGGCGTGGCAGAAAATGTGAACCATCAACATCCCATCGGGTTTCAGCCAGGTGGAGATCCTGCGTAGCAATTCCTCATAGTTACGGACGTGCTCAAACATCTCCACCGACAACACCCGGTCAAATCGACGTTCGCTGTTGAAATCGGCAATGTTGGCGGTGAGCACTTCGATATTGCTAAGTCCAAGGTCGCGGCAGCGTGACTGGATGAACTCCCGCTGGATGCGCGAATTGGAAATCGCTTGAATATTTGAACCAGGATAGTGTTGTGCGAGCCAGATCGAGAGCGAGCCCCAGCCGCAACCCAGTTCCAGGATCTCCATGCCATCCTCGACGCACGCCCGCCGGCAGAACATTTCCAGCATGGCATCTTCCGCCTGGGGCAGGGTTGTATCTGCCTGAGGCCAGTAACAGCAGCTGTATTTCAGCCGCGGGCCGAGAACCCGGCGGAAGAACTCGCTGGGAACCTCGTAATGCTGCACATTGGCGGCGTCCGTGGCGATGGCGATTGGGCTGGATCGCAATTCCTCAAGAAAACGCCGTCGCGGTTCGCCGGGTGCGGCCGCTTCGCGGCCTGCCTCCTGCTCAAGACGGTTCGTCATGAGCCGGCGCATGCCGATACGAATCAGCCAGTCTGGCAGGATAGCCCGTTCCGCGAGCTCAATCAGGTTCATTGGAATTCGCCCCCTTCTTTGGAAACCACGGGACGAAGGCGCTGGTCGTGCGTTGATACTGGCGGTAGTCCTCGCCGCGGCTGGCCAGGGCCTGCGCCTCGGTCGGCGGGATTCCGGTCACTTTGAGCAAGAAGTAGAGCATGACCAGCGGCGCTAGCAAGGTCAGCCACCAGTACGGAGCCCCGACCCCCAATGCCGGATATGACCACCAATGCAACCATTCAAAGAAATAGTTCGGGTGGCGCGAGTAGCGCCACCAGCCTTCACGGCACGTCTTACCGCGACTGTCCGGCCTTCGCTTGAAGCGAGCGAGCTGGCGATCGGCGAGGATGGTGTTGCCGACACTGATACACCATAGGAGTACGCCCACCAGATCCCAAACGGTTCCATGAGCTCCGGGATGGTGGGCGATGACCAGGATCGGCATTGAAAAAAACAGGGCGGCAAGGGCCTGGTATTGAAAGAAAACGAAAAGTCGCCGCTCGGCACTGGTGCCCCACTGGGCGCGGAGAGTCCGATAGCGGCCTTCCTCGGGATGGCCAAGCACCCGATCCCGTACAAGGTAGACCGCCAATCGTATCGACCAGGTTCCAATCAGCGCAGCGACCAGGATGCGACGTGGTGGGTAGCCGCTGGAGGTGATTGCGTAAAAGCAACCTAAGAGGCCGATGCTTGCCGCCCATCCCGGATCAACAATCCCCGCGTTGCCAATCCGCCGCTGGACGAACCAAAGGACAGTCATCATCGCCGAAACGATCAACAGTCCTAAAAGGACTTGCATCCCAGGGGCCAGTGCCATCGTTGTTGAACTCTATTTTAACAAATATTAATCGTGATCGACAGCGAGAGCCAATGCCATTGATGCCGCCAGAATTAGCATCAACAAGTACGACATTGGTTCAGGTATGGTTGACGTGACCGGCGGCATACTACTTGCAATGCTGCCAAACTTCCGTTGCCAAGCGAGGAAGTCGTTGCCATCAACATCACGATCGTTGTCAGCATCACCTTGGGCGAAGGTGGCGCCATCAAGTATGCCGAAGCCACTTTCCCAGGCGAGCAAATCGTCTCGGTCGACGGATCCGTCCGCGTCAAAGTCGACGGCGTCCATCGTGTTGAGTATGAGATATCCGCGCGAACCTTGATCGTAGTCACTCCGCGCCGAAAGAAGCACCGTGTCACGAATTCCCGCTTCTTCGTTCGAAGGCACAGTGACTTGTATGCTGAATGCGAACTGTTCGGCTGGTTCCAGTTCGGGGGTTTGCTGTACACCAAGCATGGTCGACCACACATGGTCTTCAACGAAGAGTGAAAAGCTGTTAGTGGAAGGCCCTGTATTGGTCACGGTGATCAGGTACGTCGCCGTCTGGCCGGCGGCTAGCGTCTGCGACGTCTTGTCCGCCGATAGCGCAACTCCAGGATTTGCTTCGGTCGGAAGGCCTCCTTGTGCAAAGGCCTCAGGCCCCCAAATATTCCGCCATAGCGATTGATCCCCTTTTAGATACAAACCAAAATAGCTCGTCAGATAGTCAAGTGTTAATTGCATGTCACTCGCGAAGTCGAGATGATTTGGAAAGAGTCCCAATTCGGAGGTCGGGGCAATCACCAAGTGGCCATAGGTGGCCAGGTGTTCGAGTGTGCCAAAATAACGTGCCGGTTACTGCAAAAAACCGTGCCCAAACGTGATTGCCGAATAGGGACCCCCCGTTGGATCCAGAGGAAGGAAAGAGCCATGGCGATTAATATCATGGATTGAGGTTCAGGAATGGTGGACGGGGATAAACTGTTTCCAGATGTGCTTCCGAACTGCGTCTGCCACATGAGGAAGTCATTCCCGTCGGTGTCCCCATCGGCGTCCGCATCGCCGCCGTCATCGATCCCGAAACTGGTTTGCCAAATCAAAAGATCTTCTCGGGTCACATCGCCATCCCCGTTGAAATCAGCGGTTGGACCACCAGGCACTCCAAAGATATGAATTTGACTCGATGAGAAATCGCTAATATAGAGCAATTCATGGATTGGATCGTAGCTGAAGTCATAAATGCCCGAGTCGGCATTCGCGGTCATGAATGGCGATCCATCCATGGCAAGGAACGTGATAGCTACCTGGGTGTCGATCGCGTTCGGATCGTAGAGTTCTATTTGTTCAGCGAACGTGTTTGGATTGACTCGCCGATTCACAATTAAAAGATCCTGGCCCGCGAAACTCGCCGGCAGAAACTCAATATTGATGGCCGAATCAAAGCCATCGTTGAGATTAACGATCGTCTGAATACCCGGACCGGTTCCATCGGGCCGGGTATAATCGTGTGAGGTCATATTATCCCGGACACCCTTTGCAATACCGCGGACTGCACGGAGGTAAAGATTGCCGGTCGTGGCATCGTAATCGATATCACGCCAGCCGGTACCAACACCGGGATCGTAGATAATCGATGGATTGGGATCAACCAAACTGGTCTGTAAGATATCTGGAAGGTAGAGATGC
>JAFGFZ010000081.1 GCA_016930815.1 Pirellulales bacterium
CAACCACTCGATGTCGGTGGAAGCACATCCGAGCTTTTCCAAAAGCGATTTCCCAAACCCCCCTACTAATTCGTCGCAAACAACCGGTCCTGAAGTTTTGCCAACTGGCGGGACCTGCTCCGAAGTGTCTCGGGGAGACGATCCTGGACAAACGGATCCGGATTCAGGAAGAGGGTCACCGGTTGCGATAGTCCCTGTTCCTTGGCAAGACGCAGGAGCAGTCGGCGCATCTTCCACGACAAACCGTGGGCACGGCACAATTCAGCAAACAGCTCTTGAGAGTCGTGCGTTCTGGTTTTTTTCTCTTTTCGGTGCGAGAATCTGACGAGCAGGATGACTCCAATTGCGAAGAATGCCGTTAGCGCGCACCAGAGAATCACATTTTCCCAATCGATACTTCGGTCACTCTGGAAACGGTCTCCAAGCCGTTCCCAGCGGTCACGTTGCGCAAGTAACAGTCGATCGAATATCATGGCGTATGCCGTTCCCGTTCAAGGTTCTGGCTGCGGCCCCAACTGCAACAAGCCCGAGTGAGCCGCTTCTCGCACGGATCGGCTGTGGTCGGCCATAGCGGATTGGAGGGCTGCGCGTGTTCGAGGCGAATCATATTCCGCGAGGGCTGACGCGGCGGCGGACCGGACAAAGTGATCTTCATCGTTCTCCAGAAGCGCACAAAGCGCGTCGGTGACCTCCGGCACGAGTGCCAACGTAACCGCCATTTCAATGGCACGAATTCGCGCAGTGATGGTCGGTGCCTCGAGCTCTTTCATGATGCGGGATGCCGAGTCGGGATCCACCTGGCGGACCAGCTCGGCCGTCGATTGCCGAATCCGTTCATCAAGAAGCTCAAAGGAGCTAAGGAACCGATCAAACGTAAATTCATCCAGAGCCGATCGCACGGCACGCCGAACCATGTCATGGGGACTCTTTAACAATGCGATTAGCCGATTCATCGTGCCAGGAAGCCCCCGCTGTCGAACTTGTAGAGCAGCCTGCGCTTGCACCTCGGGCGCTGGATCGTCCAGTGCCGCTAATATCAAGTGACCTGCCTGCTGGCCACTGTAGTCCGCCAGCGCCTCACACGCGTCCCGCCGCGCCATGGGGCTCCCGTGTGCCAGCACATGGGCCAGCAAATCGAACTTGGCTGATCGCGGAATCCCAATCACCGTTACCAGGCGGACCAAACCCTGCTGCGCCGTCTCGTCCAGCTTCTCCAGGTCAATTCGGTCCGCGCCAAACCAGGACACATGGTCAATCCGCTTCAGGTGCCTTTGAGCGACGCTGGATAAGCCTTGTTGGATATGATGGAACAGATCGACAAGGAACCGAATATCGCGGCGCTGGCTCAATGTCCGAATCACCGGGCCAGGAGCCCGCGGATTGTCCAGGAAGCTTAAAAGCAACCGCATGATTCCAGCCAGCGGACTGGATGCGAGCGACTCCATGACACATGCATGGCGCGGGTCATGCGGTGCGTGCAAGATATCATTGAGCACTTGGTTTTCACGGCCAACCAAAACAAGATAGGCCTCAACAAGTTCCAGTCGCTTGTGACATGGATACCTCGCAAGCGATCCTTCCAGACAGACGATCAGCTCGTTCCGGATGCGTTGCAGATCCCGGCGATCGTGATAATTACGATTTCCCGACACTTGTTCGTACAGCTGCTCGGCAAGCCGAAGGACGGTCGCCGCCGCCGAGCCGGCATTCGGATTGCCTGAACCTTCCGAGGCAATGACGAGAGCCGGCATGAGATCATATTCATGAAACCAGAGGATTGCGTGACAGGCATTCTGAAAAAGATCCGGATCGCTGCCAACGACGGCATCCCGCAATGCCATCGACATTCGACCGCAATAACGCTGGACAATGGGGCGCCAATCACTGGGTAAATCGTGCAGTCGGCGGAGTACCTCACGATGCCCGGCTGGACTGCGACGCCTCAAGAGTGTCTCAAAGACACCGTTCCGGATCTTCGAGTGATCCGATTCCAGATGCATGACGAGGGCATCCACGGCCGCTTCATTGCGGGTCGTTGCCAGAAGATCGAGCGTTCTCTGAAGCCCGGATGCCATGATGCGTCGTGTCCGAAACGTTGGGATGGTAATATGTTATGATTTGAAAACCAAGCCTCGAAAACTTCATCCCTTCATCTCTTGTCATCGGTTCCAAGAGTCGGCAAACTCTACTTAAGGCCCCGTAGTCCACGCAATCAGAGTAAATTCTCTATTCCGAATATATAGGAAATACCTGCCATGCCAACCGCCATGAACGTCCTCAACCGTGAATTCCTCGACGCCCGGGCAAAGATCCTGGCCCTCGCTGCGACACTGGATCGCCTGGATCGCGCCGATGGTTCAATCGCCAGCGATCCACGATATGTTCAACTCAGGGAAGCCCTGCCTTTACTGTGCGAATCCGTACCCAATCGCGCCGAGCAGGTGTTGCTCCATTTTAGCCTCCCCTACCAGGCGACTTGGCGCCAAGAATACGGTCTTGAATAGAATTCGGTCGGCGCAAAAAAACGGGCCTCGAACGAGCCAAAGCCACTTTGGCAAAGCATGACAGTCAGGGGCAAAGCAACTATCAAGCCACCGAATCGCTCGAGGCCCCGCGGGCCAGTTCTTGATGGTTCCAAAAAAATCGGATGCCTCCTATGGACTGAAGCACTTTATGTGCCAAGTCAATTCATCCATTGGTTTCGTATCAGGACGCTTGATGTAAGTCCTTTTCTGAAAGAGACTTATTTAGCTATCCCTGGATCGAGATAAGAACCATTTTATAATTCCATCGCATTTCCAGGATCCTCAAAGCGCTATAAGATAGAGCGCTGGCCGGTGCGGAATGCAGCATTCATCCGGTCTGAGATCTCTCAGTTCAAAGTATCCGGCCAGGTGTCCCATATTGAGACATGCTTTCGTGGTCTTCTTCCATACCCTGGCAAGACTTGTGGCCGATGCGTTCTAAACGGAATGTTCTGATCCTCTATAACGCCCAGGCGGGATCCCAATCCCGTACGCATCAAGTACGGCAATTGGAGGCCGCTCTGGAAGCTAGGGCTTTGAGGCCAGAGTGTGTGGGTGATTTGGATCGCTTTGGTGATTTGGCAGCTCGGGCATTCGAGCGAAACGATCTGGCCGCGGTGATTGCTGCTGGAGGCGACGGCACGGCAGCCGAAGTGGTCAGCCGTACTCCACCCGGTATCCCGCTGGCCACATTTCCATTGGGGACGGAGAACCTACTATCGAGGTACCTCGGTCATTCGCGGGATCCAGAGGAGGTGGCCAAGCTCATCACGATTGGCAATACGATCACCCTGGACGGATGCCGGGCCGGAAAACGGCTTTTCCTCATCATGATCAGTGTCGGTTTTGATGCGGAGGTCGTCCGTCAACTCGCAAAGATCCGGCAAGGCCATATCTCAAAGATGTCGTATATTCAGCCGCTGATCGCCACATTGCGTAGTTATACATACCCGGAGTTCCAGGTATATTGTGGAAACGGAAGCCCATTATCCGCCAGTCCATCGATCCGTGAACCGAACTGGCCCCGTTGGCTCTTTGGGATGAATTTACCTTTATATGCAATGAATCTCCCGTTTGCCCCGAAGGCGGATGGGACGGATGGTCAGCTTGATGTCTGCACTTTTGATCGCGGATCCACCCTGCATTTTGCCCGCTACTTTTACCATTTGATGGTTCGAGATCATCTCCAGTTGCCTGACGTTCATTGGCAGCGATGTCAGTGGATGCGGATTGAAACGAATTCCGACGTGCCGGTTCCCTACCAGATCGACGGTGATCCGGGTGGTTTCTTACCGGTTGATGTGGTTGTGGAACCGAATCGGTACCAAGCCGTGATCTCGGCCAAGCGGGCACAAGCCATCCGAGGTCGAATTGCCTATGGAATCTGATTGGAAGTCACCGCTGGCGACCCCCAAGCCAAAGCCATTTGTCATGAAATCAAAAAATCCAGTTACCATCGGACCGTTCCAGTGCGGCAAAGATCTCCCCCTGATGGTCGTTGCCGGCCCGTGTGTCATGGAGAGCCTAGCACTGACTCTTCAGATCGCCGAACGCATTGCCACGGTCACTCTGGCACGGTCGATCCCCTTCGTTTTCAAAGCCTCTTTTGACAAGGCCAATCGAACGAGTATCACATCCTATCGCGGTCCGGGACTGGAGAAGGGGCTTGCGATCCTCGCCAAGGTCCATCAAGCACTCGACGTTCCCGTAACCACGGATATCCACGAAACGCATCAGGCGGGACCCGCGGGCGAGGTTTGCGATCTGCTTCAAATTCCAGCATTCCTGGCACGGCAGACCGACCTGTTGGTTGCTGCCGCGCGGACTGGGCGGGCGGTGAATGTGAAGAAGGGCCAATTCATGGCTCCGGACGACATGCGCCATGTTGCCGGAAAATTAATGGAAGCCGGATGTCAAGAAATCCTATTCACGGAACGTGGCACTTTTTTCGGTTATCATCGGCTCGTCAACGATATGACGGCAATACCCGAAATGCAAAACTTGGGAATACCGGTTGTCTTTGATGCGACACACAGTGTCCAACAACCGGGTGGGCTTGGCGGTTCAACTGGCGGCAATCGGATGTTGGTTGAACCCTTGGCCCGGGCCGCGGTTGCCATGGGTGTCGATGGCCTGTTTTTCGAAACCCATCCGAATCCCGACACCTCGCCCAGTGACGGCCCAAACATGGTACCACTCGATGCCCTGCCAGACCTGCTGGACCGGCTGTTGGCCATTCGGAAAACGGTGGAGCAACTGGATGACTGAGAACGTTTCGCGATTCTTTGTATTGATGTTCCTTCTGGGCTATCTAGGATGCAACGATTCACCGAGCCAATCGACTAGCCAACATTCGGCCGTTCAATCCGCCAAAGCCCGGCAACAGCTGCTCGATGACCTTGTTGGTAAGCTCAACACGCTTCCGAAATATGTCAACCTGGAACTCCATCCACCCCGTATTATTCTGGACGCCCGGTCGAGCACCGACGGTCAAGAAATTCTGGCGGTCTGCGGTCCCAGTCCAAACGGCCCCGAGGGCCTGAACAACATGTTGACAGTCGTCACGGGAAACGCAGGTTTTCAACGATCGGAAATTCAGCAGAGAAGCCGGATACAATCAGGCGATCTGGTGCGCTATTTCGCCAATCTGGATGAAGACGCCCAAGAATTCGAAATTGCCGCGTACGGATATTTTGAAATGCCCGTAGCCCAAGTGCTCGATGACAACCGCCTCTTGGTCGATGCATCGCTAACCCATCCCGTTGCGGATCCCTTTAAGCTGCAAATCTGGCGCTATGTGGACGAACGGACGCAAAAAATCCGTGAACGATTGAAAGTCTATCAGGAATTCGGCTTGTATCCACTCCACTGGCAGCCAAGTCCGGATGAAGTGATTCTCGAGCAAATCTACCAAGGGCTCAACCAGTGGTTCGCGCGGGCCAAACCGCGCACTGGCTGGCAGGCGGATCCGCTCCTCGAGTCGTTGCCGGAAGACCTTCGGAAATCGAAGATACTCCAAAAGTATATCTCCCACGATGCACTTGGCAGTCTGATCTTCGAAGTTCACGAATCGCGTCTGTTACAACAAGCGATTTGGATGCGCGATATAGGGCTCTGGGCGAGGGGCGATTCGTTCGATCCTGTGGCTCGCGCCACGGCATTGTTCGATTGGACTGTTCGTAATATCCAGCTCGTTGCGCAGAATGACCAGCGACCACCCCAAGAACCATGGGAAGTTATCCTTCAAGGGCGCGGGACTGCCATCGAACGGGCTTGGGTCTTCGCCCTACTCTGCCGGCATCAACGAATCGATATCGTGATCCTCTCACCCTACAACCCAAATCGGACAAGTGGGACACCATCGGAAAACACGGGTTTCTTACCTGCGCTTTTTCACGAAGGCGAGTTGTATCTGTTCGATCCGGTTCTCGGTATGCCCATACCGGGCCCCAATGGAACTGGGATTGCCACCCTGGAACAGATCCAGTCCGATGACCGTCTCTTTCGGCAACTCGATATCGATTCCGACAACCGGTATTCACAAACACAAGACCAATGGAAAACTGCCACGGCGTCCATTGTCGCTTCCCCATTGGCTCTCTCGCATCGCGCTTCGATATTGGAATCTCAACTCGCGGGCAAGGATGCTTTCGTGCTGACGGCTCCAACGGCGATTCTGGCCCAGCGGCTGGAAGCAACTGGTTCCATCCAGGATGTGAGGCTCTGGGATTATCCATTCCGCACCCTATTGGCAAAAAGGCTACTCACCGCATCCCAGGACCGAACTCGGTCGGGAGAAAGCCTCAAGCGGAGCCGGAGAACCCATGCCGCGATTGATTTTTGCGTCTTTGCCCTGATCCCCGAGCTCTGGAAAGCGCGGGTCCTGCATTTTCAAGGGAAACGCGAAAAAGTCATCGATCCGGAACATCCGGGGCTCGTTGAAGAGATCAATAGCCATAAAGAATCGCTCGAATTCTATCGTCGCGCCCGACCCACGGCCCGGGAACTCGCACAGATCACCTCGACCGAAGAACTGAAGTTCAAAACCATCGCGAAACAACATGCCGGTTATTGGACCGGCCTGATCTGCATGGACGATGGCAAAACCGCTGTCGCCATCGATTGGCTGAAAGAACGCACGCTCGAGGATTGGCCAGATGGCCCCTGGACCGACGGTGCCCGCTACAATCTGGCTCGGGCCTACGAAGCGATTGGCAAACTGGACGAAGCCATCGCCCTCTACGAAGCCGACACGTCTTTGCAACAATTCGGGAACCGCCTTCGGGCACGACAGCTCCGTTCCAGCCAGCTCAAGAAAAAAGAAGAATAGGAGTAACCGTCCATTGGCATATGGACATGGTCTCTTGATTGAATCCACCTGTGTTGAAGCTTTTTGTCCATCACTGGTTCCTCTGGGCCCTCCTTGTCATTCTGGTGAGCGGCTTGGCATGGCCTGGCGAACTCGAAAGATGGTCCAACCAGATCCCACATCGCCCGATCGTTGCGATGGTCCTCTTTCTCATGGCCCTCCCTCTGGAGTTGCAGGCCATCGGCCGCGTGCTAAAGCGGCCGCTTCCGGGACTGCTAGCCATCGGATTGAACATTGGCCTTGCTCCGGTTCTTGCGTGGTTCATCTCGTGGCAATTGCCGCATGGTCTTTCCGAGGGACTCCTGATTGCCTCGGCCGCCCCATGCACACTCGCTTCCGCGGCCGTTTGGACTCGCCGGGCCGGTGGCAATGATGCCATTGCCTTGCTCGTCATGATTGTCACGAATCTGGCCTGTTTCCTTGTCACACCCGCATGGATCTTTCTCTTCCTCGGAACCCAGGTGACGATCTCGTTCGGGACAATGGTTTTGGAATTGGCCTGGCTGGTCGGATTTCCTATTATCCTGGCTCAAATCTTGAGAGGTTTGCGGCCAGTGGCAACCTGGGCTACCGGCCAGAAGATAGCACTCGGAACCCTGGCCCAAGTCGGCATCTTGAGTATCGTTTTCGTTGGGGCGGTCAAGTCAGGGGACCAATTACGCCAGATCCATGATCACGTGATCACCCTCGGTCATTGGGCCATGATGGTGATCGGTGTGTTCAGCGTGCATCTGTCGGTTCTAGTGATTGGTTGGATCGCGGCCCGTGCCCTGCGTATCTCCCGCCCCGATTCCATGGCCGTTGCCTTTGCGGGCAGCCAGAAGACGCTGATGGTCGGCCTGAGCGTGGCCATCCAATGTGCCCCGATGTTCGGCGGGCTGGTCGTGCTCCCAATGGTCGCCTACCACGTGGGGCAACTGGTTGTCGATACGCTGGTTGCCGATTTCTGGCGGAAAAGAACGAGCCGACGTGATATGGACGCCACTTAAGTTCCCATTGCAAAAGAACTTACAGGCAAACCGGCATCGCACAGGCCGGTTGGGGTTGAAAACTGTGCTGGACATGTGCAAGTACCCCATGATTGAAGTATCATAGGGATATCATGCGAGAGGGCCGCGGGTGACTTTGATGACGGCAGTCGTGGCTAGCCCGCACATCGGGTGAATTTCGTCGCGAGCGGTTGCAAAAGAAGGCTCATGAAAGATGCGGGCCAGGTAGATGAACCGTGCGATTCCAAGGTTTTTTTTGGATGCACGGGTTGGATACATGCGATAGGGCACCATGACAAACGAGGATCGCGGAAAGTGGTTTCGAGATATCTCGCCGCAGCAACCTGCCAGTGAAGTGGCCCGGAAGACCCTGGCAAAGCGGTTGGATGTGGTACGCCATTATTTACCACTGGCTGCCATGGAATACGAAAAAGACATCGAGCATGTCCACCAGTTGCGTGTGGGATGCCGCCGAGCAATGGCAGCCGTAACCGCATGGAAAGCAATCCTGCCCGCGAAGCCAGCGCGTCGGGTCAAGCGGATGCTGCGAAAGATTCGGCGGAGCGCCGACGATGCCCGGGATCATGATGTTCTTTTTGAACGCTTTCAAAATTCCCAAGATATCCCGCACGAAGGCTTTAATGCGCTGATCGATCAAATTACCCAACAGCGCCAGGAGGGTCAGGCTCCGATCATCGCGATGCATAAGAAGATCGGGCGGAACAAGTTCGCACGACGTGTCGCGTCGTTGATGGACTCGATTCCATGGCAATCGAGCGAGCCGGAACCGACCTATGCCGAATTTGCCCAAATCCGCATGGCTGCCATTGCATCCGAGTTTTTCGACGTGGCCTCCGGGAATGGTGGTTCGGCCAAGGACTTGCACTCTCTCCGGATCGCTGGGAAACGGCTGCGATACGCCATGGAAATCTTCGCGGACGCGTTTGGAAATGAATTCCGTGAAATCCTCTACCCTGTTGTAGAACAGCTTCAAGATAAACTAGGCGCGTTGAATGATCACAATGTCGCCCAAAAAAGGTTCCAACGAATTGTAGCCACGATCCCACCCAATGCGGTGGCCGCGTATCTGGCCGGCCTCATCCAAGAAGAATGGGCCGAGTTCACCCGGGGCCGGGATGAATTCCTGGCGTGGTGGACGACGGATCGGATACGTGATTTACAGGCTGGCCTGGATCAAGTCATTTGCAAACAACGTTCCATGGAGGTCATCTGAAATGCTTGCTTCGAATCGCCGCACCTTTCTACGATCCCTGGCCACTCTGACCGCGCTTCCGGCGCTAGGTACTTGGCTGCGTGGCGCCCTCGCGGAATCCCAACCGGATTCCCAGATGAAATTCGGGCTGGTGACCTATCTTTGGGGAAAGGATATGGACCTCCCAACGCTCCTCCAGATCTGCGAAAGGTCGGATCTTCTTGGTGTGGAACTCCGCACCGAACATCGGCATGGCGTGGAACCGGCGCTTTCAAAAAAGGAACGGGCAGAGGTCCGGATGCATTTCGAAAACAGCCCAGTCGCCCTCGTTGGATACGGATCGAATGCCCAGTTCCATGAAAAGGATCCCAATCAACTGAAAAAAAACATCGAATTAACGAAATCGTACATTCACCTGATGCACGACTGCGGCGGGAGTGGAGTCAAGGTGAAACCCAATGGTTTCCCCGAAGGCGTGCCACGTGAAAAAACCATCGAACAGATCGGCACCGCACTCCGCGAATTGGCCGCTTATGGAACAACATACGGCCAAGAAATCCGTCTGGAAGTGCACGGATACGGCACGGATCAACTACCCGTCATCCGGGCCATCATGGATGTTGCGGATCATCCCAACGCGAAGGTCTGCTGGAACTCCAATCCGGCCGACCTGGATGGCGACGGACTCGTCCATAATTTCAATCTCGTCAAGGACCGGTTGGGCGGTACGGTGCATGTCCGCGAACTCGACATGGATGATTATCCCTATCCGCAACTGTTCGATTTATTAAAAGCGATGCCCTACCACGGCTGGATCCTCCTTGAAGCACGGACGAAACCCGATGATTATGTCGCGGCCATGCAGGCACAACGGAAGCGTTTCGAGGAATTGGCCGGGCATTGATTGAAATTTCACCCATGAAAGGCCATCGAGGAAAATTATCATGGACTCCGCAATGCATCGCCGCCTGGCCATCTTGATTCTTTGGGGATTCGTGGCCATGCCAACCGCGTTCGGCCAGGCTGCCGGTTCCCGCGGAGGAATGGAATCGCAGACCGCGAAAGCAACCAGCCCCCCGCTCCTGGAACGAGATATTGCCGAAACGTATATCGCAATCGATGGGCGTGCCGAGGTTCGGGTGCAGCCGACAGAGATCCGGATGGTGTTGGCTATCATCAGCGAGGGTGAAACCGCGCAGGAATGCCAAAACCAAATCACGAAGACTACCACGCATCTGAAAGAAGCATGGGCAAACTTAGGGATTGCCCAAGACAATATCGTCACCGATTTTATTGCCGTTCTTCCTCGTTACCAATGGAGCCTGAAAAAGCAGGAAGGCGCGGATGTGGGAATTGAGGAACGAAACGGCTATCGCATGCAGACAAACATCCATCTGGCTGTCAAGAACGAATCCGAGGCCCAGACTGCAATGGCTCGGGCCTTCGAGCAAGGTGTCACGGATATTATTGCCTTCGATTATTGGAGCAGGGAGTTGGACGCGATCCAGGTGGAAGCTCGCAAGCAAGCGCTCGATGCGGCCCGTAAAAAAGCCGATACGCTTCTGGGAGCTCTTTTTGACAATCCGCCGCCGATGATCAATGTGCAGGAACAGACGAACGTTCACTACCCTGAATCGCTCTACCATTCCTTCAGCAATTCATTGGAACAGTCGGTGACTCCAGCCTGGCGAGGTAATATTCCTTTCATCCACGCCTATCGCCCTTTAAACACCTACTACCGCGGACTCTTTGTCGACACGGATATCCGATCGCAAGAATTACCCATGAATCCGGAAATTTCCGTGATCTCCACGGTCCGTCTGTATTTCGAATCACCCGCGGCCAAACGGGCCAAGCAGGAGAGCAAAGACTAACCGGAATGCCACCTGCCAGCTGGAATGGATGGGATGGATTGCCGGCCTGGCAAGGTCGTCTTGGGAATGGTTGGCGTGGCATCCAGCGGTTGCCCGGACGGGATCCACGATCCCTTTGGCTGGGGATATCCAGAATCCGGTGGGACTGGATTCGTTGTTCCAGGCATTGGCTGCGGGGAGGATCCACCCATTGTGTCAAGGGATATGGTTGGGGCATCGAATTGGGGCAAGCCCCAGAGTTGATTCGGATCGCCGCTGATTTGGTTGATCAGGACGGTACCGACATCCATGGAGAGGTCGAGTTGTGCTGGTGGCAGATGGATCTCGACCCGTTGTGGCAGTGAGACTTGATCGGCCGGATAATACCGGTGGGACCGGGCGATGACGCTGGCCAGGAGCGTGCCGGTTGGAGCATAGACGTGCTGTTCCAAGACCCATGCCCGGGTGGCATCGATCACCGTGACCTTGGTCACCTGCCCGGACGCCAAATTCTGGATGGAGCGGATTTCCAATTTGCCATCGGATCGTGGCATGGGACCTTCATGGTGGTCGGCCGGATTGAATTCAACCAGGCCGAAGGCCGCCAAGAGCCAATCGGGATCCATCGGCATGATTTGATGAGCTTGGCTCTGTCCGAATCGATCATGTCGTCCCACATACACGGCCGGGGGTTGGCTCCGTTTAATCCAGAGCCAATACAATTCCTCATTACTCCCCAGATCGATTTCTTGTCCTAGCAAGGCGGTTCCCGCCCGAAGCCGAAATCGATTTGGCCGTTCCATGGCAATACTCCCTCCGAGACTCGGCAAACTCGGTGTCCCCGGAACATGGATCGAAGCATTGTGCGTCACATAGGACTGGACCCGGCCGCTATTCGCGTTCACGGCCGAAATGACATCATCAAGCGTTGGCGTGGCGGAAAGAACTTGAGGGGCCGGTATTCCATAATCATGCATTGGAATCCAGAACTGCCGGCAACAAGTCGCGCCACTGACACAGAAAAAGACCAAAACGACGAACACGGATAACCACGTTCTGCGGCAGATCGATTGCCGTGAATCGAGGAGAATGGCGTCAGACCGCATCATGTACCCTTCCCTGGCATCCCTGGAACGTTTTACTGAGGGCTGCACAGTCATTGAACCCTGGGCATCGAGCGATTCCCGCCAAATGCCGGGCTCCCGTTGGTCGCCCTGGCTCATTTGCGGCGCAGGG
>JAFGFZ010000082.1 GCA_016930815.1 Pirellulales bacterium
GGCCATGCCGGTGAAGTAATAACAGACCATCTCGTAGGTTCGCAGCGTCGGCTTGCGGCCCGTCCAAAGACTGATCAGCATGCAGGCTATAATCGCCATGTACGTTTGAATCTCGATGCCCACCGGGTCTTGGCTGAGCAGGTGGCGGCAGCCGAGAATGTGCTTGAAGAAGCGGAAAAAGATCTCTACGGTCCAGCGGTGCCGATAAATGTCGCCGATTATTTCGGCCGGCACATCGAGCAAGTTTGTCGCGATGCGGAGGATGCCGTCGCTCGGCGGGCCCGTCTTGCCGCCGGGCTGCTTGCCTCGCTGGGTGTGCGGATTGGTTTTGATGAGGACCAAACGAATGGGATGATCCGGCTTGGCATTGCCCTGCGACGTGAGCCCCAGCCGCACTATACCGTCGAATATCACACCTGCGAGGCGGGCTTTTTCCGAAAGCGGGCGTTCTTCGAGCACCTCGTAGGCGCTGTTGTCGCGCAGTCGGCAAACATAGCTGCTGCCTGCGGCGTTGATCTCGTTGAACAGCTTAAACTGGGCGTACCAGCGGTCCATCACGTAGCAGTGGTCCGCCTGCAAGGCCCCGCGGAGCACGTTCTTTTCGTCGCTTTTCCCGCTGTTTTTGCCGGATGTAACATCGATTCGCGTCGGTACGCTATGGTCGATATCAAAATGAGTATGCAATCGCCAGGCAGACTTCGACTCGCCGTGGCAGTTCTTCAAGTAAGCCGCTTGAGCTATCGTCGAAAGTGTTTTCACCACGCTGCCATCGACGGCCGTGAGCACATGGTCGAGATGCCCACGGCCAACCTTTTGGATCGGTTCGAGCTGTTCGCTCAACTCGCCGATGATCTCCCGCAGTAACTCGGGCTCGAAGACCGCAGTCGACTCGCTCAAAGATCCCAGCGACGCACGCGAACAGCCGAGCTTACGCTGCACCTTCTTCAGTTCGCTAGCTTGCTGCAACGCGCGAAGTGACGTGACAATCGGATTAAAAAGAAAAAGCAAAATCAGCGTACAGTATTGATCGAAGTGAAGCTGCCGGTTGCCCGCCTTATCGCGCTGGCACCCGACCTCATGCAACCGCTCGAACAACGGCAGCAGCTTGTCGAAATATTTCAAGCCCGTGATGTCTTGCTCACGAACGTCTTCGCGTTTTTTGTTGGCCATGCGGCTATTATGCGCGAAATCGTTGCGGAGCGCAAGTCTGACTATTCATCGCATTTCACCTAGTGTGAATGCGCAAATCTTGTGCCGAACAGTATTGATGGTTCAGTAGTTTCTGTGTTTATGGCCCGTTGCCAAATTTTCGCATGGCGGCAGGCCCCAAACTTCCTGCATTACATTGACATGAGAATGATATAGAAGCAAATCAAAAACTAGATCGATGACGCGCGTGCGTCAAGTAACTGTTTCCTGCAAAACCGCCAACCTGAGCCTTATGGCTCTTGAACCAACAAGGCAGTCACTTGGTACCGCGCTCCCGAAAGGGAGCGTCGGGCTGAGTGCTGTTTCGTTGGGCCCCTTGGCGGGGGTTGCAGGAGCGGCCTTGGTTTCGGCGCTCCTTATTTTTTTGGACATGAGTGGCGCCGTATTGCTGCTGTTCTCGTGGCGAAAGCGAGATGGAATGCAGGCGACATTTTTTTCCAACCTTAACTTCGGAGGGTCGAGCCGTGAGATGCTGTACTTTTGGATTTGTCGTGTTGTGTGTTATGTTCTGCTGGGGAATCTCATCCGTAAACGGGAGCATTGTAACGGCCGACGTCGCTGTCTCTTCTCCAGGCGGACAATACGAAGTGCTGGCTATAGGCGAATTGGTTTCTACGAACTGGGATCGGTACTACTGGCATGAACTGCCTGCGTTCGCCGTCGAGCAGGACGTCCTCTTCTGGCAGTATGAGCATACGGGCTTTCCTAATCCGGCGGATGGGCTCACTACATTTGAAGTCCTAAACGATGGTCCCGTACTGATGGCCTGTACGACGCGATGGGGACTGGGAGGTGGAGGAAACATATATGAAAGCTGGTATCCAGAGATAACCACGCGAGCAGAACTGGAATCGCAAGGCTGGACTGAATTCACAACTGGACTGAAAGATGCTGAACTTGGCGGACCTGCCCCATGTGTAGAGTACGTCATCTTTCGTCGTGATTGTGTTGCTGGCGAAGAGTTTACTTACCGCACCGAGAAATACCGTCCGCCGATGATAATACGAAGCATCAATACCGTCCCCGAACCATCGACACTTGCCATATTTGCAGTTGGCACTGCTATGGCGATGGCCTTCTCTCGAAAAAGATCGAATGGATTCCAGTAACTTGCTTCTCAACATCGAAAGGCAGGACATTATGAAAATCGCAATTACTAGCCTTATTGCAATTGCTGTCTTATCGTTTGCAAGCCTGGGATGGAGTGATTTCATTCTAACCGGGAACGAGTATCTTGAGCTAGACTCATCTACGATTCACCATGATGTAGGAATCCTATACGACTCCAGTTCTGTGGATATCAAGCCAGGTGGAAGTGTCGATGACCTTTACGCCAACGATTCTAGCAGTGTATCATTCTCCGGTGGGGAAATCCGAGGTCGTCTTTTTGCCTATGACACGAGCAGTGTGGACATGTCAGGCGGAACAGTGACATTTCTACATGCCCGAGGCAGCGGCACCTTAAAAGTTTCAGGTGGGGATGTAATAAACAATTTACGCACTTACGGAAATAGCAATGCTACAATCATCGGCGGAACCATGGATAACGTCGAGGTATGTGATACGAGCCATTCGGTCATATCTGGCGGAAGCATGGGAATGCTATATGCTCTCGACAGCAGTCTCGTGACGGTCTCCGGCGGGGAGATTACGAAGAAACTTTTGGCCGAAGAAGACAGTAAAGTGATGATCTACGGTGGAAGCATGGATCAATTATCCGTCAGTGACAGTAGCAATGTAACGGTTGCCGGTGGAACAATTCCGTACTTGAATGCGAGTGACACCAGTCTTGTTACGCTGTATGGCTATGACTTTCGTGTGACTGCCGGTCTCAGCATGGACAATGGAAGACTATTGGGAACAGGCATATTAACCGGCAAGTGGTGGACTGATGAGGCTCTGTGGTCTATGAACATTTCCAGTAGCTCCAACGCGACAGTACAAGTTGTATCGATTACCAATCCCATCTTTGGAGATGCAAACCATGACGGCATAGTTAATGACATTGATGCCATGATTCTGGCAACCTATTGGCAAACCGCTGCCTATGTAACTTGGGAAATGGGCGACTTCAACGGCGACGGAGACGTGGACGATATTGATGCCACATTGCTGGCCGTCAATTGGCAGCAGGTTGCCGGTGAGGCAAGTTCAATTCCGGAACCTTCTGCAATCATTGCCCTTGTTATGGGGAGTTTAATTTTCGGCTTGTGTCGATGGCGAATTGGTTGATGCTTAGTCCAACGAGAATGGATAAATTGGGCGCTAATAGTCGGGGGTTGTGGGGATCATGGGGAATGTCGATTCCATGTATTTTAGAATGCTATCTCGCTACGGCGACAAGGCTGCTTTGACTGCAAGTGATATGACGCCGGGAACGAAGTGGGAAATGACATTCCCCACGTTCCCCATCCGACGTTAGGCCATCGATTCTGCAGTCCCATGTGGGGCAGGCTTTTCGGTAAACGAATAATCTAGAAGTGGCACGTGATGAACCTTGGGAGATTACCGCGTCAACCCAAGTAAACCCCAGGGAGATCGCGCCTCTAACGCGCTTCCAGGCCAAATAGGTGTCCTACCAGGGCATAGGCGATTTGAGCCCGTTAGACGCCCGATCCATGGGGATTGGAACTCAGCAGGAGCAGTTCTAAGCGTATCCGTAGTGTGCCTCGGATCGAATTATTCCGGGGCATGCGATTATGGTGGTCCAGATTTTTTCAAGCATCGGTCTACGGAACCGGAGGTTACAGGTTCGAACCCTGTGGGGTGTACTCCCAAAAAGGCCGCCTACGAATCGACGTAAGCGGCCTTCTCTATTGCGCTTACGTCGCGCAAGCTCCAACCCGACAAAGCCTTGCGACGATCGACTCCCAGACTGGAAACCGATGCTTCGGGCCGTTTTCGCGGCAAAACGCGGCAGATCGATGCAGATCGCGGCGGATCTGCGGGCACCAATATTGGCACCCTTATGAAAAACTCGGCACCATAGTCGGCACCTTTTTGCTAATTCTCAGAGATCATTCGGAATTCATGAGGCGCGCCGGACGCTTCGCATCGCATTATCAATTAGGACGCGAGAACTGGTTGCCCTGAGAAACAGCAACCAACAATATATGTAACAGCGCAATTCCGGTTTACTGGAACATGCGAATCACAGGGTGGTGCGATACGCCCGAAAGGAGATAATGATGTGACTTACACAAGTACAGTCTATCCAATTCCACAAGATGGAATTGCGAAACCAAATGATTAGAGAAACGGAGTGTTATCTGAACAGCCATCTCCCAGGCCGAAAGCCATTTTGGCCGCTTGATCGTGATGGCGAGAAGGAAGGCAGCCACCGAAATGCTCATCTGGGAGACTCAGGCTGGCTTCGGGTGAATACTTCCAGCCTGGTCGTTAAGCAGCCTTTTAACTTAAGCCATGCTGGCGGATAGCGGGGCTCGGCTTTCGAAGCTCTGGGATTACAGAGGTTATCGCATGGAAGAAATTACCAGAATTCTTGATGCCATTCAACGTGGCGATTCCAAGGCGGCGGATCAGTTGTTGCCACTGGTTTACGAAGAATTGCGACGTCTGGCGGCATGCAAAATGGCCCGGGAATTACCAGGGCAGACGCTGGAAGCCACGGCGTTAGTACATGAGGCCTACATTCGGCTAGTGGGCAACGGGCAAGAACAGTCGTGGGATAACCGCGGGCACTTCTTTGGCGCAGCAGCAGAGGCTATGCGCCGAATTCTGGTGGAAAAAGCACGGAAAACAGCACGTCGGCCGTCGCGAGTCGCATTTGATGAGACGGTTCCACAGGAGCCAAAACCATTGGATGATGTGCTGACCGTGGACGAGGCCCTGGAGAAACTGGCCACCGAGGCGCCCGAAAAGGCTCAACTCGTTAAGCTGCGCTATTTTGCCGGGCTTTCATTAGAAGAAGCGTCCCAAGCGCTGGGAATTTCCCGGGCAACGGCTTGTAGGCACTGGGCCTACGCCAAGGCTTGGTTGTACCGCGAGATTCGAGAAAAACACGATACATGAATGCTATTCCGACCCGACGGGTCGATCATTTGGAGAAACATATCATGAGTGATACACATGTCGACATCGATTTGATATTTGCGGAGGCCTTGAAGAAAACATCTCCAGAAGCAAGGTCCGCGTATCTCGATGAAGCCTGTGGAGACAACATTGCACTTCGCCATCAGGTTGAAGAGTTGCTCGATGCATACAACAATGCGGGCGATTTCCTGGAGGTTCCCGCTGGTAATCTTGACGTTACCAGCAATATGCAGGAGGATGTCGAAAAATCCGGCACGGTCATCGGCCCCTACAAGCTGCTTCAGAAAATTGGTGAGGGCGGCATGGGTGTGGTATACATGGCCGAGCAGACTGAGCCGGTCGAACGGCGGGTGGCCCTGAAGATCATCAAACCGGGAATGGATACGCGACAGGTGATCGCCCGCTTCGAGGCCGAGCGGCAAGCGTTGGCAATGATGGATCACCCAAACATCTCCAAGGTGTTCGACGCCGGCGCCACGGAGAGCGGCCGGCCATACTTTGTGATGGAACTGGTTAAGGGCGTTCCCATCACCCAGTATTGCGATGAGCATCAGCTGTCGCCGCGCGAGCGGCTGGAGCTGTTAATTCCGGTTTGCCAGGCTGTCCAACATGCCCACCAGAAGGGGATTATCCATCGCGATATCAAGCCATCGAATGTGATGGTGGCCGAATATGACGATCGGGCGGTGCCCAAGATCATCGATTTCGGCGTAGCCAAGGCGATCGAACAGCGGCTGACCGCCAAGACCATGTTTACTCAGCTCGGCCAGATGGTCGGCACGGTCGACTACATGAGCCCTGAGCAGGCTAAGCTGAACCAACTCGATATCGACACCCGCAGCGATATCTACTCGCTGGGTGTGCTACTCTATGAGCTTCTAACAGGCGAAACGCCCCTGGATCGCGAGCGGCTGCACTCGGCCGCCTTCGACGAGATGTTGCGAATCATTCGCGAAGAGGAGCCTCCCAAGCCCAGCCTGCGGCTGAGCAGCAGCGAATCTTTACCGTCGATCGCTGCTAAGCGGCATATCGAGCCCAAGAAGCTCAGCACGCTGGTTCGCGGCGAGTTGGACTGGATCGTGATGAAGGCCTTGGAGAAAGATAGAACTCGGAGGTATGAGACGGCCAACGGATTTGCGAATGATATTAATCGGTACTTGACGGATGAAGCTGTGATGGCATGCCCGCCGAGTGTCGCGTACCGATTGCGGAAGTTTGCGCGACGTAACACGGCAACTATCGTAACCGCTTCTGCAATAGCTCTTGCGTTGATTCTTGGCTTGGTGGGTACTTCTTGGCAATGGGTACAGGCCACGCGAGCCAGGGAAAAAGAATCCGTGCAACGAATCGCCGCCACGGCGGCACGAGAAGAGGAGACCATCGCTCGAAAGGAAGCTGAAGCGGCGGCCTCACGCGAAAAGCAGGCTCACCGACAATCGCGTTGTAATCTCTACGTCTCCGACGTTAATCTTGCACAGTGGGCATGTGAACAAGGAAACCTGGGACATGCAATCAATCTCCTCAAGCGTCATTTTCCTCAGGTTGGTCAGGAAGATCTCAGAGAGTTTGCTTGGTACTATTGGTGGCGGCGGGCACACCGGTTCGAGATTAGCCTGGATAACAAAAAAAGATGCTGGAGTGTCGCTTATGCGCCGAATGGCAAGATGTATGCAAGTTCTTCTGGTTCCTCAATTCATATATGGGATGCAAAGACAGGTGAACGTAAAGCTACATTTCATGCCCCATTGATACCAGGATTAGACCAGGAAATTCGAGCGATTGCCTTTTCGCCAGATAGCAATACGATCGCTGCAGGAGGCTTGGATAAGTTGGTCAGACTATGGGACGTTAAAACACGCACTCTGAAGAAAACGCTTAGTGGACACGAGGACAGAGTATTCTCTGTGGCTTTTTCTCCTGACGGCGAAACGGTAGCTTCTGGTAGCGATCATGGGACGATCAATCTCTGGTTGTCTACTACTGGACTTCTGAAGAATACTTGGGGTGCTCACAAAAGCGGAAAGATAATATGGTCTTTGATTTTCTCTCGCAATGGAAAGAATCTTGTTTCAGGAAGCCATGACAAGACTGCCATAGTGTGGGATATTTCTGAAAACAGTCTGAAACCTCACTTATTGCTTAAAATAAAATGTAGTGATGCTATTCACTCAATGGCGGTCTCTCCTGATGGCCAAACTCTGGCTACTGGAGAGTATGATGGAGATGTGACATTTTGGAACTTGAACACTGGTCGGCGTACTGCTCAAGTTGATGGTCGCCACAAAGGCAATGTTACCTGTGTGACGTTCTCTCCTGATGGCAAACAATTGTTTTCATGCGGTGACGACTCGACGATTTTCCTGTGGGATCTTTCTACCAACAAAATGCTAGATTCCCTGGGGGGGCACATGCATAACGTCTATTCGCTGGCAATATCTCCGGATGGTAGTTCGTTGGTGTCGGGTGGTGCAGACGGTACTGTGAAGATATGGGACGCTGCACCACAAATACCGGAACCAACAGTGTTGCACAATCCACGCAACGACATTCGATGTGCGACATTCTCCCCCAACGGACATCTTTTGGCTATGACCGGCTATGGGGCTTTATCATTGTGGAATCGAAAGACCAAAAATAAAATGTTTGAATGTAGGGGAACGTTTGATTCTCTTGCATTCTCACCTCATAGTGGTTTTCTCGCTTCGGGAAAGGTGTATGGAGAAATCTGGATATGGACGCTGCCAACAAACAACCCCCCAAAAAAACTCAAAGGACATAATGGTTCAGTAATTTCTTTAGCGTTCTCTCCCAATGGTCGACTCTTGGCTTCCGGCACTTTTGGTGATGGTGTAATACTTTGGGATGTGGAAACGACTAAACAAAAACACAAGTGTAACGTACCGGATTTCTCTACACTTGCATTCGTTGATGAAAAGACATTGGTTACTGGAAACTGGCAAGAGAATATCAAGTTTTGGGATGTAAAAACCGGTCGTGAGTTGAAAAAAAGAAGTTTAAGGATACCGAATGACGATGGTTACTGTGGGATTTGGGATTTGGCGGTTTCCCCTGATAAAAAAACTATTGCAGCAGCACTACATAATGGTACCATCAAAACTTGGAACATTGAGACGGGTAAGCTTCAGTCCGTTTTCCATGGACACTCCAGTGGAGTTATGTGCGTGGCTTTTTCGCCGGATGGCAAGACTCTAGCATCAGGTGGACTTGACTTCACAGCGAGGCTATGGAATTTGGAAACCGAACAATGTGTCTCGACACTGCATCACCAAAGCTTGGTACACAGTGTGGCATTTACACCGGATGGCAACACCTTGATATCCTGTGATGAAACGGGGGAAGCACGCCTTTGGCGGGCGGCAAGCAAAGAAGAGATACGTACGCCTTCCGATCCATTGCCGGCGAATGTCCTATGGTCAAAAAACACAGAATGGTTAAAAATCTCAGCCGAAGAGTATCGCCTCACCGAGGCCAAATCTTGCTGCAATCAAGGAAAAGACTATCGCAATGCCGGCAAGTTTGACAAGTCGCTCACCGCCTACAGCAAAGCAATCCGGCTCTATCCAGATCTTGCCGAGGTGCACAAAGGTAGAGGTGATACGTACCGCGCAATGCGTAAGTTTTGCAAAGCCGTTGATGACTACACGGAAGCCCTCAATCTTAATCCTTACAATAAATCCATATCTGCCTTGCTCGCAAAATGTTATTGGGATTTGGGAGAACGTGACAAAGTAGATGACATCCTCAAGGCTGCAACGGACTTGGTTGGATCAAAGTCTGCCACAACTTTGTTCAACCGCTGGAGTTGGCAATTCGCTACGTCCGCCAAACCGCAAGAGTTAGCCCCCGACTTGGCCGTCAAACTCGCCAGAAAGGCACTTGACTTGCAACCCAAAGAAAGAGTTCTCTGGAACATACTAGGTGTCGCCGAGTACCGTGCGGGCAACTGGGAAGAGGCTATCAAAGCATTGGACCGCTCAACGAAACTCCACGGTTGTCCCAGCTTCCGCGACACACTATTCAAGGCCATGGTTCTCTCCAAGATGGGAAACAAAGGTGCGGGCCGTCGGTTGTATATTGAAGCCATTGAGTGCATGATGCAAGAAAAGAATCATATGACCCGGAACGAGACCGACCGCTTTCTCAAAGAAGCGGTGGAATTGCTGGATCTTGATGACGAATTTGTTTTTAAGGAAGCAATGCAGAACCTGCTCGATTCGCCGGTCAGGATCACAGGGAAACAGGAATTCATTGACTTACAACCAAAGGCCAACCAGAAGCTCACGGATGGCTTAGGGTTGTCCGGACGGACTAATAACCTTGCTGAACTACCCACTGGTGCGCAAACATTCGCAGGTGTTAAGTTCCAGATTGACGAAAGCCTGGTTCTGCTGGGTAGCAGAAGATTGCCCAGAAAGCCGAAGAAGGTGGAAGGGATTCCGATAAACATGGCCTTCACCAAGCTCTACATCTTGCATGGCGCACAGTGGGTGTGGGCGAATGATGGGACTCAAATCGGGCAGTATCGCGTACACTTTGAAGGAGGCGTGCAAGAGACGATCCCTATCGTTATCGGCGAAGACGTGCGTGATTGGTGGAGCGGTGGTCCTACACGGGTAAGTCGTGGACACGTAGCCTGGATTGGGCAAAACGCGGTTTCCAGGAAGAAAAACAGGGTGATTCGCCTTTATCTCGCTGCTTGGAAAAATCCACACCCAAAACGAAAGGTTGTCAGCATCGATCTCTTGTCATCCTCGTCTACGGCCGCTCCCTTCTGCGTGGCAATGACAGCGGAACAAAACGAAGGAACGAAGACAGATGTGCTGGATGATAAGCAACGAAAAATCCCAAAGTCATCCATGGACGATAACGGCGCTTAGAAGGCACCGTGATTTCCACGTATTTTGCGACAGGACAAGTTGAATTGTTACCGTTCCCGTTTTACTTGTGTAGCAGTTATGGTTGGATGTGTGGATTTGCGTTGCACTTACCTTGATCCCCCGAGTAGTTCGTCTATTACGTTCTATTTCTGAGTAGGCAAAATGTGTTTTATTCTAGATCTACAGGGCTTTGCAGAATTTTTCGGCAAATCCGGAGACTTTGTTATTCACAGTCGGTTAACTTTTTGTTTCTGAAGTAAACAATTACTGACATGCTCTCACATATAAACTAACTCGAGCTGTCATCGAATTGGATTTCCAGGCTATCCTTGACCATGACTGTGGGATTGTAGAAGATTGTGTACTGTCTATGAAGCCTATTTGTGCGAGTGTTTTATGGGGGTGAGCAATGACTAGGTGTCTGGCGCTAGCAGCTGTTATCTGCGTTGGCTTAACCGCATGTGAAACGAAATCTTTGATTGATGCGGGAATACAGTTTGAGAAGAACAAAAAGTCCCAATTTGATTTAGAGTTATCCGCTTCCATGGCTGCGAAAGAGCATATTAAAAGATTTCTCAAATATCCAAATGAGGCATCATTCCCTGTCTTATCTCCATATATAGTGCACCTCCCTGCTACAAATGTTTATCAGTTATCATCAACAGTGAAAACCAAAAACGTCTCTGGTACCGAACTTACCTATGAGTGGACGGTGCAAATGAAGTATGAATACAACCAGTGGACATTGTTAAGCGCAGCAATTGACGGAGAGTCAGTCTACACCGCCGAAGGAGCAACACTTCAAATGGTTGATGAAGCGGTCGTAAAGAGGGAGAGGTCCGAAGATGTCGCCGAAAAGATTCGACATGCTTATGGTAACCGCAAAATATACCCGCTTCGAGATTGGATGGATGTCAATGGCAAGCACAAGGCAAAGGCTCGTTTTCACAGCATCGCCAATAATCATGTAAAACTCGTAAGGGATGACGGCACATATGTTAACTTGCCGCTAGATAAGCTCAGCCCAGTGGATCTGGAATGGATTGCAAATCGAAAAAGATAATCCATTTCACCATGACAAAAAGATCAAGCGATAAGATCGATGAATGAAGCATGAAATCGCTGTCACCGAAAGTTCGATTTGCCAAATCAGACTGCGGAAATGGCAGACAACCTACCGGAGCATGCGTCTTGGAAGCAAGAGCGACGGTTGATGTTCAATACCGAACTTGATTTTTCTGATATGAGAATCACCTGCCAACTATTGAAAATCATCGTCTATTGGCACCATTCAGGGATTCTCGGCACCATACCGGGCACTTTGGGATGGGCATGTGGGGTCATCAATCACGTCGCCATGTTAGTTGTTTTTGGGGGAGTAGTGCATCGTGTCATTGAATCGCTATAATCGTGGTCGTAGATATTCCTTCTCAGAAAAAGGTTTTGCCCATGGCCGAGGTCACGCGAATCCTATCAGCCATTGAACAGGGCGATCCAGACGCCTCTGAGAAGCTTCTTCCATTGGTCTACGACGAACTCAAGAGGCTGGCTGCCCAAAAGATGGCCCATGAAAAGGCTGGGCAGACTCTCCAGGCTACCGCATTGGTTCACGAAGCGTATATTCGCTTGGTGGACGCAGAAGAACAACAGCATTGGGATTCACGCGGTCATTTCTTCGCAGCCGCGGCAGAGGCAATGCGGCAAATCTTGATTGATCGTGCAAGGAAGAAGAAGCGTCCAAAACATGGTGGAGATCGGCAACGTGTCGACTTTGCCAAGGTCTTCCCTGTTACCGAGGCGGCACCAGACGCGTTACTGGCGATGGATGAAGCTCTCACTAAATTTGCTGATGAATATCCGAAAAAAGCGGCGCTAGTGAAGCTCCGGTATTTCACCGGTTGCACGCTTGCCGAGGCAGCCGACCTTATTGGGATATCCAGCGCAACTGCAAACCGCTACTGGACTTACGCTCGGGCATGGTTGTACAATGAGCTACTTGAATGACAACGAGAGAGCGAATTTTCTATTTTTTCTTTCTGTTGGACGAAGCGGCTTCGCCGCGGGAGGGGGGAGCGGTTTATAGGGGTTGTGTGGGGTTGGGCAGGAGTATTTTGATACGTGTGATACGTTTGGATTTCCGGCTGATGTGGCCGGAGTTCCTTACTTTACCGAAAGGGTATCACGATGTCAGAACTCAGAAACCGTATGATCCAGGACATGAAGCTTGCCGGGTTGGTCGAAGGGACCGCCAAGGAGTATCTTCGGGCTGTTCGCCAGTTGGCTGCCTACTACATGGTGGCGCCGGACCGGCTCAGCGAACGGCAGGTGCAGGATTATATCCTCTACGTCCGCGATGAACTGGGCGTTGCCAAGGGGACCTTCGCGCCGTTGCTTGCCGGGTTGAAGTTTTTCTATGTCAATACGCTCGGCTACGACTGGCCGCTTTTGACTAAAAAAAAGTTCGCAAGCCACGCCAAAAACGTCTGCCCGACGTCCGTAGCGACGCGGATTGCCGCCGCCTGATCGCCACGCTCGAAAAGCCCGTCTATCGCGGTTGCTTCACGCTGATCTACGCCTATGGCTTGCGAATCAGCGAGGCGGTCATGCTGCCCGTCACGGCTGTCGACTCGAAGCAGATGATCCTGCGTGTGATCGGCAAGCGAAACAAGGAGCGGGCACTACCGTTGACCGAATCGATTCTGGAGGTGCTTCGAGCGGTCTGGAAGACGCACTGCAGCCGGAGGTGGTTGTTTCCCAGTCGGCGCATCGTCACGCATATGCCTGACGCTACCGCACGACTCGCGTTCAATAAAGCACGAAACGAGTGCGGCTTCGACGATAGGTTCCGGCCGCACTCGCTTCGACACAGTTTTGCCACGCACATGCTCGCGCAAGGCGTGGACATCCGCATCATTCAGATCTTGCTCGGACATTCGAGCATGCGATCCACGGAGGTCTACACACATTTGACCGAACCGTTGCGCGACGATCTCCGGCAACTGCTCAGCCGCACCACCGACGGCCTCTTTGAAGGAAGGGGGCCGAAGAATGGTTGATTCGAGCGTTAACTCGACAAAAACGGGCGTAGAGCTGGCGGACATCGTGCGTCGGTTCGGCCCCAAGTATACGTCACAATTCGGCCACCTGATGATGCCCTCGCAAAAAAGGGCCCTTGCGGACATCGCGGCCTGCTGTACCCGAGAACTGGGCGGACGGTTGTTTCGATGCAACGACTGCAATAAATCGTTCTGGCGTTTCCATTGCTGCCGCAACCGGGCGTGTCCGAAGTGCCATGGTAAACAGACGCAACAGTGGCTCGAAAAACGCCAAGCCGAATTGTTGCCGTGCAGCTATTTTCACGCCGTGGCTACCGTGCCGTCGGAGTTGCGTGATGCTTTTCACTACGACCAGAAGTTCATGTACGGCCTGCTGATGCGTGTGGCGACAGAGGCCGTTAAGGATCTCTGCGCGAAGAAACGTCATCTTGGCGGGTTGCCCGGCATCTTGGCGGTGTTGCATACCTGGAATGGCCGGTTGGGCTTTCACCCGCACGTTCACATGCTGATTACCGGCGGCGGAATCTCCACCGATGGCGAACACTGGGAACCGGCCCGAGGAGAGTTTCTCGTGCCGGTGGGCGTCTTGTCCAAAAAGATCGCTGCCACGTTCCGCGATGCCGTGCAGAAGCAAAAACCGGATCTATTCGCACACATCCCTGCCGGCGTCTGGCGTCGCGAGTGGGTCTCGTTCGTGAAACACTACGGCCACGGCAACGACGCCGTGCTGAACTATCTGTCGCGGTACGTGTTCCGCACGGCGATTAGTAATGCCCGGATTCTGGCAGTGGACGAGACACATGTCACCTTTCGCTACAAGGATCGTGGCGCCGACACCTGGCGAACCATGCGACTGCCGGGCGTCGAGTTCCTTGGGCGATTCTTGCAGCACGTCCTGCCGCGAGGTTTTCATAAGGTCCGCTACTACGGACTATGGCACCATTCTAAACGCGACTTGTCCAATAGGGCATGGCTGCTGTTGATACTCCAGAAGCCGACCGACGCAGCCAGCCCGCCGAAGATCGCAGACCTGCTCGAAGCATTGAGCCAGCTTGCCGACATCGACGACTTCCAGGAGATAGGCGAGGGTGACGATAACCTCGACAGCCCATGTTGCCCCCACTGCGGCAGCACACGGACGACGTTTCTCGGCGAGTGGCCTCGTCCCCGCATGCCGTAGCCGTTCGGCAGCGTACCCTCAAATATGAATGTCGCCATTTGAGAACCGCGTTTTCCACCGAACGAGGACGCGGTCTCTAAAACGATGCGCGCCAGCGATCTCAAATCCCATTCAAGCCAGCTACCCAATCGGTCCAGCCAACCTTCTCGCAACAACCATCCCACCCCAACCGCCCACGCTCCCCCCTCCCGCGGCGAAGCACTTCGTCCAAGAGGCTTTTATCATCGGCTACGCGATGAGAAAAGCCTTGTCTATTCGAGCAGCACCAGCGGTTGGGACTTTTGCTGGGCAACGAGGGTAGCGGCAAGTCGTTTCTTTTGCGATTTTTTGCCGACGAATTGCGCCACGCAGGCGCGGCGGTTGCCCGGGTCGGGCTGGAAGGGCTGGAACCGGCGGAGATGCTATTGAGCATCTTGCGGTCCCTGCGGACTAATCCTTCGCCGCGAGAATCGTTGGTTTCGCTCTGGCGGCGACTGGAAGACCACCTGAGTACAAACGGTTATCAAGAGACCGACACGGTGATTCTATTTGACGACGCCGACCTGGCGGGCGAAAGCGTATTGACGCAGATCGCCCGCCTGACTCGCCACGACCTAACCTCGCGGTCGCGTCTGACCATCGTGCTCAGTGCTCGGCCCCAGCGGCTGGGCCGGATCGGCGCCCGCCTGCTGGAACTCTCCACGCTACGGATCGACATCGAGCCCTGGCAAACGAGCGACACGTTCGAGTTCATCAAAAGTTCGCTCATCAGCGCCGGTCGCGAGCATCCGGCGTTCGCCGAGCCAGCGCTTGCCCGGCTGCATCAACTAACCCAAGGCGTTCCCCGCCGCGTGAGCCAACTGGCCGACCTCTCGCTGCTGGCCGGCGCCGGCCGCGACCTGGAAGAGATCGACAGCGAGGTTGTCGAGTCGGTTTACGAGGAACTGGGAGCGGTAGAGGTATGATCTTCGGATCGGATTGATTCAACTGTTTGAGCCCGTTTGTAGCACCGCCTTTAAGCGGAATATGGTGTGAAACCGTAAGTTCCCTGTCCATCAAAGGTTAGAAGACCAATCCCTCAACCTGCAGGCAATCTACGGCGTTCCGTCCTTGCGGTCGCCCATTCGGCGATACACGTCGGGGTCGATTTCGTAATCGACCGAAGTCACCGAGCCGTCGCACAAGGACATGTTGAAGCTGCCCGGATGCGCGCTGCCGAAGAACTGCCAGTAATTGGTCATGCCCGGCTTATCCTGCATGGGCAGATAGACGGTTTCTGTCCAGCGGCTGATGTCGCCGTTTTCGCCCATGTACATATTTTCGTTGTCGCCGTCGTCGGTGCCCGTGTAATAGGCATCGACGTTAATGAACTTCTCGCCATAGAGATAGGTTTTGCTCAAGCCGTCGGAAATATCCGCCAGGCGGATAGTGCTGCCAAAATAGCTGATGCCGTTTGCCAGATTGTCGATTTTTGCGAATTCCGCGTCCCCGGCCGGAGCATCGGCGGCCGCGGTGCTGGGCGGGCCGCCCGAAGACCACGGTCCGCCCAGGATGTTCGGGTAGGTGAGCACGCTGCCGCCGTTGGATGCATAGTCGGTGCGGGCTACTTCCGTTAACATCGACGCATAGTGCGGGTTTCGTTGTTTGGGATGCACCTTGCCGATAGGATACGGTTGGGCAGCGCGGCGGCTGGGACAATTCAAGCCCGCGATTGGCGTGGACGCCATTTGCGTGGCGGCGTCCATTTTCGCCGTGCCGGTTTTTCCAGACTGCAAATCGTAGATAGCCTGTTGTTCGGTGTAGGGGAGGAGATTGAAGACCCAGCCGCCGGGCTGGCCGCGCCCCGTGCCCCGATCGGGATCGCCAATCCACCACCAGCCCCAGCCACCGGCCGGCAAGTGTCCGACGGCGGCGCAGTGGTTGTGGGCGGCCAACGCTAGTTGTTTGAGATTATTGGTACACTGCACTTTTCGCGCGGCCTCCCGGGCCGCCTGCACGGCCGGGAGCAAAAGCGCGATTAAGATGCCGATAATGGCGATAACCACCAACAACTCGACAAGTGTAAATCCGTTTTTTCTCATCATTTCTAAACCTTCTCCGGCACCTCGTATGGTTTGCGGTATTCCCGCTTGAGCATCTTCGTGGCTTCCGTGTCGTCTACGATTATTTCGTTCTTCGTATCGAACCGCAAGCTGCGCTTGACGGCGTTGGAAATCTTGGCCAGGTGGCATACGCCCGTCGACATGTGTCCTTGCTCGATATCGGCGTTTAGCACCTTGTGGTCGCGGGCACGGATGGCTTTGACCCAGTTTTGGAAATGGGGGATGCTTTCGGTCCACCAGTCGATGGGCTTGGCGTTGAACTTCGAGGGGCCCGGCTCGTGTTTGGTGCCCATGAAGGTGTAGTAGCTGCTGTAGTCGGGTATGATCATGTAGCCCTTCTCGCCGTAGAAGATCACGCCCACGCATTGGTCGGGCGCGACGAAGGGATACTTTTCGCCCATCCGCGCCTCGTTGTTGGAGTACCAGTGGCGAACCTCGAATGTGACGTGCACTTTCCGATCGTCCCAGTGGCACATGAAGGATTGCGTGTTGGGCGTGTCGGCGTCGTCGGTGTCGCCCGGCAGGTAGCGTCCGCCCAGCGACATCATGGTGTTAGGCATGGAATCCAGGCCCAGTCCCCAGCGGATGATGTCGATATCATGCGTGGTCTGGTTTGCGATATCGCCACTGGCGAAGTTCGAGTTCCAATACCAGCGCCGGTGTTGGAAGTTGCTGAAATCGACCATCTTGGCCGGTCCTACCCAGGCGTCCCAATCGAGACCTGCGGGCACGGGGCAGGGATTGTGCTTGCCCAGGTTGCCGCGGGCTTTGTAGGTCATACCGCGGGCCATGTAGAGCTTGCCGATCACGCCTTCCTTGAGCTTGCGGATGCCTTCCACGATGTTGGGGCTCGATCGGTTTTGCGTTCCGGTCTGCACCATGCGTTTATACTTGCGGGCGGCCTCGACCATCTTGCGGCCTTCCCAGATGTTGTGCGAGGCCGGCTTTTCAACATAAACGTCCTTGCCCGCCTGACATGCCCAGATGGTTTGCAGGGCGTGCCAGTGGTCCTGGGTGGCAAACGAAACGGCATCGATGGATTTGTCGTCGAAAAGTTTTTGCTGTTCGGAGTAGCGTTTGAACTTCATACCCTTGAGGGCGGGCGTGTGCGTTTCCACGGCGTCGAGTTTGCGCTTGTCGCAATCGCAGACGGCGACGATCTCGACATTGTCGGTTTTCGTCATCGCACAGAGGCTGCCGGCGTGGCCTCGCATGCGGCCGCCGAAACCGACCAGACCGATTCGCACGCGGTCGCTGGGGCTTTTCGTATCCTTGGCGATGGCCGGGGCGGCAATGGCCGACGAAGCGGCTGCAATGGCAGCCGTTGTTTTGATGAACTGGCGGCGGGTGGCGTTTTTCATGGCCTGTGTTCCTCGCGAATAAGGTGGGAGCAGGTGGGGGTAGATTACTTGTAGGTCGGATCACGATCCGGCATTTGCGGATTCCATTCGGGTGCCGAGTGAAACTCGACACACAACTACCAGACTAGCCGCTTGTGAGCCTTGCGGCAACTGTTTTGTTGGTTGCGGCAAGGTTCAGATGATAGCTCCAGGTGATTGCATTACCTTTATTTGACGGGCTAAACCGCCTCAGTAACCCCCGATTCGTTAGCGTAAACCTCTCCGGCAATTATTTACAGTTTATGCCCTCGCGTCGCAGCGCATTGCGATTTTACGTCAACTTAACAACATAAAATTCGAGCCTGGATTATTCACGAACCAGTAAATTTTATGGAAAAAATTCAGTCGAAGCACAAACGCGACCGGAAAATGAAAGGGAAACCTTGCTATCCTCGCTTGCGCTTCGGGTTAGTATGGTTCATGAATAATCCGGGAAAGGTCGCAGAATTTGTCTTTCCCTAGTATTCAAGGCCGTTTCTTGTTCATGGCGTTGTCGCACGTCCTCGAATATCTTATCTACTTTTCTATTGAATATAGCTACCTCTACCTCCATGGCTTTGCTGATCGGTCTGCTGTTGGCCAATTTGTCGTAAAACTCAACTTGCCCCTTGAAGGTAATACCAATACATCCCTGCTCGTCTTTTCCAATAAATGCGCCCCTATCGCTCATCTTGCATTGTTCACCAAACAGATGAAAGAGGAACTTTTGAATATCATCCCGACTAAGAGAACGCCAATCTCGATCCTTGTGCTTAAACATTAGCGCGAGCCGAGTGACCATTGCAGCGGCCTCGGTCTGCTCGACCGAAGGCAAGGAATAAAGTTCAGTTTCGATTTCCCGCAGTCGATTGGTCATGACTTGTTTTTCCTCTTTGAGATTCGTTTGCTCATCCCTCGATAAATCCGGGTCAAATCCCTTTTTGATCGCATTGATCAAATTCTGAATTTCTCGTCCATTTTTCTTCAATCGTTTCTCTGTTTCCTCTCGGCGGTCGATGAGTTTTTGGCGTCTATCTGCCGATGGCATGGCCCGTTCGACAGCTTCGTTGAAAGCGGGCTCGTCCAGAAAGAAGGAGTAGAGGTAGTCGAGGATCGCTGATTCAAGTACGTCGGCTCTGAATTGTTTGTATGGGCATTTCTCGGTCTTGCTATGGTAGTAGTAAGAATTGCCATCATATGATGTACCCGACAGGGCCCGGCCGCATTCTGCGCAACGGACAAAACCGCTGAGTAAGTAACGCTTGACGTCGACTCGATTGAATTTTCTGTTGTGCAGTAAACGCGCCTTGACCTTTTCCAGGACAGACGCAGGAACGACCTCCGGGATGCCCGGAACGGGGATGATTTCTTCGGTCATGCGTTTTTTATTTGTAAATGTAACTTGATAGGCGCCTGACAATTGTCCGTTATGGACCCATTCAGAGATTTTGGTTCTTCCGCCCAGATCGAGTTCTTTGCAAAGGGTTGTAAGGGACTCCCCTTTTAGGTAGCGATCCAATGCTTGGGCAATTTTCTTACCTTTATCAGTTACGTACCATTTCTCATTATCTTTGTCCCAGGTCCGGCCAATTGGATGTTTAGCCCAGGGTTTCCCTTGTCTTGCCTTTGCCTCGCGACCTTCGATTGTCCGTCTGCGGATGTCACCCACCTCCTTATGCGATCCTGCGGCATATATCATATTTATGAAATCATTGTCTGGGTTCCGAGTATCAAAGATTCCTCTTGAGTCAACAACAAAAACGGAAAAAGCTGTATATAATGTATTTGCGGATGCGAGAATGTCGAACCCGTCGCGGCCAAACCTAGAAATATCATATATAACGACAACATCAAAACAGTCGTTTGTCGCATCCTTCATCATCTGCTTGAAATCGTCTCGTCCCTCAATCTGGCTGCCGGTTTTCGATTCGTCCACGTAATGCTTTAGGAATATCCAACCCTCCATAGAGCACTTTGCTTCGATGGCCTGTTTCTGGATAGGGATGGATGTATTATTCCGCTGCCCTTCGCCGCTGGTTCGGACGTACCCGACCGACCGAAGCGGTTTGCCATTTCCCGTTTTTTTATTAGAATTCTTCTTAGCCATTTCTGGATCTCCTTGGTAGATTTGGTTCTGGTCAGGACCGGTCGGAAGTCGTGGCCTTCCGTCTGGTACGTTTCTTCTTTTTCACCTGTTTGCCGAAGAGGGGCGGGACTTTAGCTAGGACCTCTGACCGAAGCCCTTGACGACGTAGCGACCCGACGACGCCTGCAACGAAAGCATCCGACCAGGAGAATCGCCCTTCATGGGCCGCACCCCGGCCTTTGCCTCGAAACTTGCGAACCGATGGCACAAATATCCCCTGCTTGACATAGTAGTATGCTAGGTGGTAACTCATTCCAGCTATTTCACTAATCTCCCGTAAAGTGAATTCGCGGTCATCTTTTCCGATATTTTGGAGGCGACTGAAGGTCTCCAACGCTTGACCGACATTAATTACGATCTTCGTTGGGAATGGTCCTTGTGTAGCCATTGCTATCGATGCTTTCGCTTGGTTAGCCAGTTCCACTTGACCGCTCTGTAAATCGGCGACCAAGCAGGGAGTAGACTCCAGTCGATTTCGAAGATCCTTGTAATCTGACATCCGCTCTCCTAGATTAATATGCACAATTTGCCCTGTATAGAAAAGGGATGATTTCCATTATTTTCATTTATTAAATGGTTTTAATTATATGAACTTAAATTCTTTATTCAAGGGGAGTTGTGATTATAGTGTTTACCCCTATAGGACATGAAAGAGTCTTATGCCCATGAACAGTGTGGTGCTGATTTTGAAATTGCCGACTATGGACATGCACTCTGTTCGATGGCAGCCCGCGTCGGAGAAACAGCTACCCGCCACAATGCCAACATGTCAAACCGTAACTTGGTAAGAACTACGCTTCATTTATTCGATGCCGTCCAATAGCAGCCATCGCATCTACCCCTCTAAACGGACAGGTAGTTGACCTACTGTATAGTGTTTAATATAATAATGGTTCAGCAATACTGTTCGGCCCGATTATTGCACAAATCAGGTTTTGGGTGCAATTGGGACATGGTGGCGAGGTTCACGCGAATGAGAACAGTGACGGGGCGCGGGTGGGGATGGCGAATGAAAGGTTGATGGTGGGCGCGGCGCAGCAGCGAACACCCTCCGCTTCGACAGCGCGCAACGGGGGCCATAATATTATGCGTCTTGTGCTTTTAGCTTCGCGATATGGGCGAGCAGTTCGTCCTCGTCGGCCATGCCGGTGAAGTAATAACAGACCATCTCGTAGGTTCGCAGCGTCGGCTTGCGGCCCGTCCAAAGA
>JAFGFZ010000491.1 GCA_016930815.1 Pirellulales bacterium
GCCGATGATGATATGTCGCCCGATTGGCAAAGGGAAAAACCATCCCGGCATAAATGGTTTCGAAAACGCAAGCGGCGTAAGGCTTCCAGACGCCAGCGTTTTGATGACGAGTCTGATGACGAGTCCGATGCAGAAGATGCCGAAAGTGAGCCCTGGCCTTTTGTGTACCAGGACAGCCAATTTTCGGCCGATCTAAAGATCTTTGGGGAAGAAGTCCTGGAGCAGGCGACCGAGGAGGAAGTCTGGGGGGTTGCTTCCGCCATCGATATCTACGATTGCGATGCCGATTTAATCCGTGACGCCGATGCAATCCGGCGGTTTGTTACCGAACTGTGTGACCTGATTGAAATGAAACGGTTCGGTGAAACCCAGGTTGTTCATTTTGGTGAAGATGAACGCGTGGCCGGTTACTCCATGGTGCAATTGATCGAGACATCTCTGATCTCGGCTCATTTTGCGAACGAGACAAACACCGTCTACCTCGATGTCTTTAGCTGCAAGCCTTACAACCCGGAGGTCGTCCGCGAATTCAGCCAGGCCTTCTTCAAAGGACAGTATTGTTCTATGCAGGTGGCCTTCAGGAGATAGTCTTGATGTGGAGCATTCGGATATGCAATGATCTCGATGAATGCAAGCACCTTTGGAACCGGATGATGGCAGGTGGCCAGAATCTCTTTCTCCAATGGGAGATTCGGGCCTGTTTTCAACAGACGTTCGACCGGACACCCTGTTTCATCGTGTGCGAGGATTCGAATAGGCTCGTTGGGCTCTTGGCCTTGAGCCGGATCGAAGAGACCGATTCACTGGCATTCTTCCCCGGTGAAACCTGGCATCAGAAGACATGGCTGGAACAGAACCGCATCATTGCCGATTCACCGAATGTCTTCCGGAGGCTACTTGAATCGGTGCCAGGAAACGCCCATCTCCGGTACCTTGAAGGGGAATGCATACCTCCTTTCTACACCAAGGCCTCCGTGGATGAGGTTGGATATCTGTTTCTGCCGAAGCAGTACGCCTATGACTATGCAACCTATTTGAACGAATTTCCTCGAAAATCACTCAAACATATCCAACGTGAACCGAAGCGAATCTATGCGCAAGGCGTCAAATTCCGATATAACGCATGCCCGGATATCGAGCACTTATTTCGCCTGAATCTTGCCGCCTTTGGCCAGGATTCCTATTTCCATGACCGTCGGTTCTTTCGAGGCTTTGAACGGTTGATTGCCGAATTGGATCGCCGCGGTGCTCTCCGGATCACCACGGTCCTGGTGGGTGGTATCATCGCTGCGGTCGACATCGGTGCTGTTTGGGGTAACTGCTATACGTTGTTGGCCGGCGGCACCCATCGTGAATTCCCAGGTGTGGCAAAGCTCATCAATTTCCATCATCTGGAAATCGCGTGCCGAGAGCGATTCGATATGGTTGACTTCCTGTGCGGGGATTTCGGTTGGAAGCAGCGGTTCCATCTGGTTTCGAGACCTCTTCATCAGATCAAACTGGTGGCATGCGATGTCGCGGAGGAATCCGAATCCTTCATTTCGACTGGAATGCTCACCAATGCCTGAGCGTTGTGGCTTGAGTCCCCGTGAAACATTCGAAGGGAGATCCCGTGTTCTTATCGTCGGAACGACTCCCGATTATGTGGATCTGTTGCGCCGGTCCCACCCAAAGAAGTGCCTGTTTTTGACCGAGTCCCAACTGCGTTTACGGGCCAAGGAGCCGCGACCTGGTGACGATGAAGAGGTGCTGTACCGATGGGATAAACAGCTCTTCGCAGCCGAATTACTTAGGCGGCACCAAGATCGCCATGATATGAAGATCGCGGGAATCGCTTGCTTCGACTGCGAATCGATGCTATTGGCATCCAGGATTGCCAGGAAATTCCATCTTCCCTACCCATCACCGGCCGCCGTGAGCCGATGTCGGAACAAATATCAAATGAAACAAGCGTGGGAAGCCGGCAACATTCCAATTCCTCGGTTTTCCGTCGCGCGTCGATCAGAAGATGCCATCGATTTCTTCCATGAAATCGGTCAACCTTGCATCATGAAACCGCTCTCTGGCTCCGGCAGCGAACTGGTTTTTCGGATCGACAATGAAATTGATTGCCTTCGAATATTCGATAAGATACTCGCCCAACTTAAAACAATGCGATTGGCGCCGCTCTACCGGTCATGCAAGGAGGGGCAAGAAAGCATTCTTATCGAAGAATGCGTCGATGGCCAAGAATATAGTTGCGATTGCCTCATGGAAGAGGGGCAAGTCCATATCCTGCGTTTGACCCGCAAATACCCCCTCCGTAATGGCCCATTTGGAACGACCCAAGCCTACGAGCTATCCCCCGATCTGCCTGAAATTTGCCAGGATTCACGCATCGGGCCGGTTCTAATGGATGCTGCCACATCCTTGGGATTCGATCGAGCGCTCTATATGGTCGATTTTCTCGTGCGCGATGATCAACCAGTTTTTTTGGAATTGACACCTCGATGTGGAGGAGACTGCCTTCCATTCCTCCTTAGGACGGCATGCGACTTCGATATATTTGATTTGGCACTACGATTCGCCCGTGGATCGATCGGCAACGTACCCATTTGCAGGAATACGTCGGCGGTCGCCCTCCGTCTATTTGCCGATCGGGCGGGCAGATTGGAAGCAACTGATTTATCCGATGTGCTTGGCGATCCGCGCGTTCTATCCGCGACGGTAATCAAGCAGCCTGGCGATCTCATCTCCCTGCCACCCGACAATTATGATTCCTGGATCCTCGGTCATATCATCTACCGGCCGGATCAGCGGCGCGCCGTGGCGGAACAGAATGAAGAAATGACCTCCCTTTTCCGTATGAAGATCATTGAAAAATGAAAGCCGATTTTCGAGAACTTGTCCAATCGCACGTTGATCGCATCTTGGAGGAAACGATCGAACCACTCCCCGAAGAGATCGTTCGAAGTTACATTTCGCAGCTTGTCGAGCGGCAGATGGATTTCATGGCACTCGTCCAGCGACATGGATCGCCACTCTATGTGTTCGATCAGCAAGCATTGCAGAAACGGGCACGAAAATTGCAACGAGCCTTTGAGCGCGTTTTGCCGCAAGTCAGCTGTTTCTTCGCAATGAAAAGCAATAACCACCCTCTCGTTGCGGCTACCCTTGTTGAGGAACACTTCGGACTAGATGTGTCAAGCGGTACGGAGCTTCATGCGGCAATTGTCGCCGGCGCGGAGGAGATCATGTTCAGCGGTCCCGGGAAGACCCAGTCCGAACTGACTTTGGCGCTGGAACATGCGGATCGGGTCACCATGCTCATCGACAGTTTCGGGGAATTCGAACGGCTCCAAGCAATCGCATGTGATCGACACACTCCAATTCGGGCCGGCGTCCGCATCACCCCACCCACCAGCACGTGGCGGAAGTTCGGTATCCCCCTCGAAGAGTTGCTCCCGTTCTGGGAAAAGGCGAAGTCGTCCGATTTCGTCCATCTTTGCGGGATCCAGTTTCACAGTAGTTGGAACCATCATCCAACAAATCAAATCGCGACGATCCAGGCAATTGGCCGTGCCATTCGGCTTTGGCCGAAATCGCTCCTCGATCAAATCACATTCCTCGACATCGGTGGCGGTTTCTGGCCGCCCCAGGGAGAATGGCTGCTCCATAAGGCCACTCGGCAGGGAAAACTCCTGTCTTTCCTCGAAGGAGCCGCGGATCCGATCGAGGGGCGGTGCCTGGTGCCGGCAACTCCGATCGATTCCTTTGCCGAACAATTGGCAACAAGCCTCGAAGAAAATATCTTCGATTTGGTCAAGTGCCGAATTTGCATCGAACCGGGGCGCTGGATCTGTAACGACGCAATGCATCTGCTGCTGACTGTGGTCGACAAGAAGGATAAGAATCTTGTCATCGTTGATGCCGGTACCAACGCGATTGGATGGGAACGATTTGAAAGCGACTACGCTCCCATCGTCAACCTGTCTCGACCAGCAGAAACGGAACATCCATGCCAGATCTACGGATCGCTCTGCACGCCAGAGGACGTCTGGGGATACGCCTATTGGGGCGAAGATATCCTGCCCGGCGACGTGCTGCTCGTGCCGGATCAGGGAGCCTACACATATAGTCTCCGTCAATATTTCATCAAGCCGGTCCCACCGGTCATTCCAATCAAGTAGACCACGAAATGCCCTTGCCGATTTGGCTTGACAGGTAACCCAAGGTATAATGATACCATTCCAAATCCGTCTGTTCCCTATCAAGGCAGGGCTCAGACCAACTGCATATCATGGGAGACAATCATGATGAACACCGTATTGAGAACTTGGAGGGTCGTCTTTCTTGCAGTGGGAATCGCATTCATCTGGCTTACAACAGTTGCTGTATCCCAGGGCCCACCCGACCTGGAAGGCCGCAGCCCGGTCTTAGAGCGAAAGGTGGAAGTTCGCCGAGCTCCGACACCGCAACCCGTCCGATCCAATCTCATTCACAAACTGGCCGATCCTCAAAACGGCCTTCTCTCCAATGTGACCTGGGATCTGCTATCCGACCTTGCGATGAAGTTCTTGTCCGGGAAC
>JAFGFZ010000492.1 GCA_016930815.1 Pirellulales bacterium
AATGGCTTTCTCTGCCGTGAGGCGATTCGAAAATATATCCGTGACCTGGACCTGCTACGCAAGCCGGGTGACGTGGTGCAGTACAGCTGCCTGAACGCAATTCTATGCGCGGAGGTTATCCGTGCCGTTAGCGGAATGGAGCATAGCGAATTCGCCGCGAAGCATGTCTTCCAACCACTGGGTATGACGGAAACTGGATTCTGCCCATCCCATGAATTCAGCGCGCGTCTCGTGCCAACGACGAAAATGGATTACGGGCGCGGCCCCGGCGGTTTTTTACTCGGCCAGGTCCATGATCCCCTGGCCGCCATGCAAGGTGGCATCTCGGGCAATGCCGGCCTGTTCAGTACCGTTGCCGACCTGTCCCGATACGCTCAGATGATGCTCAATCTGGGAGAGCTGGATGGTGTCCGGATACTTCAACCGGAAACGATCCAGCAAATGGTTCGCATACAAAACCCGGAAGCCAAAAACACGCAAGGGAATCTAAGCCGCAGGGGATTGCTCTGGGGTATCGACGAAACCGAACCTGGAGATCAGGGCGAAGCGATGGTTGAGGCATACGGGCATACCGGCTACACGGGAACTGCCATTCGGATTTACCCGGAACACGGCGTTTACATTATCGCCCTAGCCAATCGCGTCCACCCGGACGACAGCGGCAAGGTGGACCTGTTTCGTGAAAAGGTCTGGCGCACAGTGGGTGAAGTCCTCATGCGTGCAGCTCCATGATGCGAGGGCTCCCATTGCCCATCGACTTTGCACGAATCGGCCGCCGGCCGTTGGTCGTTGATGATGCTAGCCGAATCACATCCTATCCATCACTCCCGTACGCCGGTTAAGTTTAATGCTTCATGATGTTAACACTGATCAATACGAACCGCATGCTCCCGCCCATCGCACCTGTTGGAGTGGACTATATTGCGTCTGCCGCAAGTGCCGCGGGGATCGATGTGGAACTGGTGGATCTTTGTCTCAGTGAAGACCCGGACTTGGATCTGGAACGCTATTTCTCAATCCAGCGGCCTGAAGTGGTGGGGTTGACTTTCCGGAATGTGGATGATTGCTTCTGGCCCAGTGGACAAACGTTTTTACCGGATTTGAATAGGATCGTGGCCCGATTGCGTGGCTTAACGGATAGCCCCGTGGTCCTAGGTGGTGTTGGTTATTCCATTTTTCCTAAGCAGATTGTCGAACGGTCTGGCGCCGATTTCGGCATTCATGGAGATGGTGAACAATCCATCGTGGATCTGATTCGCGAATTGCGGGGCGCGCGGAAGTTCAATCGAGTGCCCGGACTTGTTTATCGCGATGGTGGCATCGTGCGTTCGAATCCTCCCGCATGGCCAAGCACACTTGCCACACTTCCCGCGCGTGATTGGGTCAATAACATTGCCTATTTTCATCAGGGAGGCCAGATCGGTGTGGAAACAAAACGGGGTTGCCCAAGGCAATGCAGCTATTGCGCCGACCCACTGGCCAAAGGGAATAGAGCACGCCTGCGGCCTCCGATCCAGGTTGCCCAGGAAATCGAACTCCTTTTAAACGGCGGGATCGATGTATTTCATTTATGTGATCCCGAATTCAACTTGCCTCCGGAACACGCGATCGGAGTGTGTGATATCCTGCATGCGCGCGGACTTGGAGAACGAATTCGATGGTATGCTTATCTGGCGGTCACACCGTTCTCGGAAGATCTGGCGTATCGGATGCGCCGAGCGGGTTGCGTCGGGATCAATTTCACAAGTGACGCAGCGCACCCCCAAATGTTGGCCGCATATCGCCAGCCGCATCGAAAAGAAGATCTGGATCGGGTGGTGCGGCTTTGCCGCAAACAGGGCATCACCGTGATGCTCGACATGCTGCTCGGTGGCCCGGGAGAGACACCGGAAACAATCCAATACACGGTGGAGGCATTTCGGCAGATTGATCCGGATTGTGCCGGGGCGGCGCTTGGTGTTCGGATTTATCCGAATACGGGGATGGCTGCCATGGTAGCCGCCGAAGGACCGCCCGAATCGAATCCGAGTATCCGGCGGCACTATGACGGGCCCGTCGATTGGTTGCAGCCCACGTTCTATATCTCGTCGAAACTAGGTGATCAACCGGCCAGGCTGGTCCGTGATCTAACGGATCAAGATCCGCGGTTCTTTCCGCCCCAGGAAGAAACCAATGCGAGCTCCGAGAATCCGAGCGATCATAACTACAACGCGAACAGACAACTCGTCGATGCCATTGCCGCCGGGGCACGAGGCGCCTATTGGGATATTCTGCGGAAACTTCGCATGGCAGGGGAACGATCCGGACCGGATCGCAGCTGAGCCATCGACGGCGGGTCCCTTCACGAGGAAGGGAAGATGATTGCCGGGGCTACCGGTCTGGCTGGCCGAATTCCTGAATCGTGAGCTTTTGGTTCTTATCTCGATCGAGGCGGCGAAATCGCTTCTTCACCTGCTGCATCTTGCGCTGGGCTTTGCTCGCCGAATACTCGTCGATCGATACCTGACCGTCCTGGTTTTGATCGAGTGCCTGGAACCGTGCCGCCATCGCGGCAGGGACACCATGATTTCCATTGTGGTTGCCACTGTCCGAGATCTCGATCTTGATATTAATATTCGAGAAGAGGCTGATCCTGTTCCCGGAAAGGAATGCGGCCTTGTTCCCGGATAGCAGATCCGTCTTGTTCCCGGA
>JAFGFZ010000083.1 GCA_016930815.1 Pirellulales bacterium
CCGGCTTTTCATAAAAGCCGGGATTCTAGATTCGCCCCAGTTGTGTCGTGGTCTCCTGACCACGACACGGCACAACAGTCTTGACCACGACGGCGAGTGGGCAGGTCGGGAGACCTGCCCACAACAGTGATTCAGTTGATACGAATTTCAAGAAAGGAGCCTCAAGAAGCGATGGCCAATTCTGCCCATGGAGACAACTTGCAAGCCATATTGAATTCGTCCAGTTATCGCCCGGCCTATCAGGATGAGGATTTTATCGGTCGCGATGATCTCCGGCCATTGCGGATGCAACTTGAGCTCTTGAAGCCGGAGATACTTTTTGAGGAGGCGGGAGTCAAATCAACGATTGTCGTCTTTGGAGGATCCCAGGTGGTTGAAAGGCCGGAAGCGGAATTGCGGGTTCAGGAAGCCGAGGAGGCCCTAGCCAGGAATCCAGGGGATCGGGCCGCTTTGCGATCCGTGGAACGGGCGAAGCGTTTGTTGGCCAAGAGCTGCTATTATGATGCCGCGCGGGAATTCTCGCGACTCGTCTCAACCACTTGCCAGGTGTCTGGCAAGTGTGATTACGTCATCGTTACGGGCGGCGGTCCTGGGATTATGGAGGCTGCCAACCGAGGGGCCCATGATCTGGGGGCCAAGAGTATCGGCCTGAATATCACGCTTCCGCATGAACAAGTTCCCAATGCCTACATCACGCCAGGCCTTTGCATGCAATTCCAGTACTTTGCATTACGGAAATTTCACTTCCTGCTCCGTGCCAAGGCCCTCGTCATTTTTCCTGGTGGATTTGGAACCATGGACGAGCTGTTCGATGCCTTGACGCTGCGTCAGACGCTACGCATGCAAGAGATCCCAATCATCCTGTACGGCCGCGACTACTGGGAGCATGCCATTCACTTCCAATTCTTGGCCGATGAGGGCGTTATCGACGATGGGCACCTCGAGTTGATCCAGTTCGCTGAAACGCCCGAGGATGCATGGAAGATCATCGAGAGATTCCATGCGCCGAAATAGGATTCATTCTTACCAAATCAATTCGCCATGACCGGGTCCCCCTTGGCAATCACGACGATGCCACCGGGACTGACATGGAATCCGCGTTTGATATCCTTTTGGTGGTCATAACCGAGTTCGAAACCGGCTGGAATGGAGACATCCTTATCAATAATGGCCTTCCGGATTTTCGCATGGCGGCCGATATCGACGCGTTCGAATAGAATCGAATCCTCCACGTGCGAGTAGCTGTTGATTCGGGAGTTGGGTCCGACGATCGTCCGCGCGATGCGCCCACCAGAAACGATGGAGCCGAGGCAAACGATACTATCGAGGGCTTCGCCGCGCCGAGCCATGTCGCCATGTTCGGCGAAAACGAACTTGGGTGGCGGTAGATTCGGATGATAGGTGCGAATTGGCCAAACATCATCATACATGTTCAGTTGCGGATCGACGCTAATCAGGTCCATATTTGCTTCGAAGTAGGCGTCGAGGGTACCGACATCACGCCAGTAGGCGTCGGTTTTCCTGTTTTCGTCCAGGAATAGATGGGCGAAAACACGGCTCGAATCGATCACGGACGGGATGATATCCTGGCCAAAGTCGTGGGCACTGTTGGCATGCGTGGCATCCTGGCAGAGATGTTCAAACAGAAAACGAGCCGTGAAGACGTAGACGCCCATCGAGGCCAAGGCATGATCTTTGTCGCCAGGGATCGGTTTCGGATTGTCCGGTTTTTCCTCGAAACCGATGACGAGATTGTTGTCATCAACCTGCATGACGCCAAATTGTTTTGCAGCCTCGCGAGTGACTCGCAAAGCGGAGATCGTCAGATCGGCTTGTTGTTCGATATGATAATCAAGGAGCTTGGCATAATCCATCTTGTAGATGTGGTCACCCGCTAAGATGATGACATATTCCGGCCGCTCCTTTTCAATGGTGTAGATATTTTGATAGACGGCATCAGCAGTTCCCCGATACCAGTGTTCGCCAACCCGTTGTTGTGGTGGAACAATGTCAATGAATTCCCCGAGTTCGCGGCAGAGGTAGCGGCGCCATCCGCGCGAGATATGCCGATCCAAGCTCATGGCTTTGTATTGTGTCAGCACGAGCATCTGGCGGATGCCGCTATTGAGGCAATTCGAGAGGGTGAAATCGATAATCCGGTAGGCTCCACCAAATGGAACGGCCGGTTTGGCACGATCTCGAGTGAGCGGTTCCAAACGGTGACCTTTCCCACCTGCTAATACGACCGCCAGCACGTCGTCCATGGTGGATGCGCCTCCGAAACGATGTCTAAAAAAACGTTGGGTCATGCCGCTATTGTATCGATTAAGACCGGCCAGATGAACCTTAACTTGAGTCAATCCATTCCCGGTGCCAGAGTTCCAGGACCAGCAGCATCCAGAGTCGCTGAGCGTGGTTGAAAATGCCCTCCGTATGCTCTCGAATCAGGTTCCGCACGGCTTCTTCACGAAAGTAGCCCCGCGCAAGGGAGGTCGGGTCCAGGAGCATGTCGTGCGTGAAGGATTTCAATTCGTTACGAAACCAATCGTCCAGCGGCACTCCAAATCCCCTTTTGGGACGCCGAAAGACGCCGCGGGGAACGAGGTTCCCGAACGCTTCCCGCAGGACCCATTTGGCCCGGATTCCATGCAGTTTCTCGTGGATGGGCATCCGAATCGCCTCCTCGACGATCCGGTGATCCAGGAAAGGTTGCCGGCATTCAAGCGAGTTCGCCATCGAGGCGATATCCACTTTGTGGCATATGTCGCATGGGAGATAACTTGCCATATCGACGAGCGATACGGTGGTGACGGCATCCCGATGCGATACGTGACGGAATCGTGCCTTGAAGAAGTCCAAGGGATCCTGGTCGGATAGCATTTCGATGAACGCATCGCTATACAATATTCCCCGCTGATGCTGTTTGAAAACACCAACCCAATCCGCGTACCGCGGCCCGCTTGACAAGGAGAGGGCTTCGAGGAAGCGTTTGAACATGCGTACACGGCTATGCTGGCGTGGACTGGATGGAATCCATTGCCAGAACCGGCTCGTAGCAACATGGCGGATGGGACTGGGGAGTCGATCGAACCAGTCGGCCAATCGAACGGCCCGGTACCGCCGGTAACCGGCAAAGAGTTCGTCGCCCCCGTCACCGGAGAGTGCGACCGTGACATAGTCGCGCGCCAGGCGTGCCAAATAATAGGTTGGAATGGCCGAGCTGTCGCCGAAGGGTTCGTCAAAGAACCAGACCAGTTTCGGCAACATGTTGATACAGTCCGGATCAACCCGCAACGTCAGGTGATCGGTTCCCAAAGACTCGGCAACTTGCCGTGCCGCAGCCGATTCATCATATTCCTTGATCGGGAATCCAATGGAAAAGGTCTTGATGGGTTCGTCCGAGATCTTTTGCGCCAGAGCTGCGACGATGGAAGAATCCATTCCGCCCGAGAGAAACACGCCGAGCGGAACGTCGCTTTGCAGACGAAGGCGGACCGATTCGGTGGCCAGTTCACGGAGCCGTTTGGGATATTCCCCAGGTGGCCTTGCCACCTCTTCGTTCAAGTCCGGTACCCAATACGGCTCCATCGATAGCCGGCCATCCTGATAGATTCCATAATGGGCCGGAGGAAGCTTGCGAATACCGCGGAAAATCGTATTTGGGTAGGGAATGTACTGGTAAAGCAGGTACTCGTCGATCGCGTTCGGATCGATGTCCCGCGGAATATCCGGTACCTGCAACAGGCTTTTCAACTCGCTTGAAAAAAAAAGCCGGTTTGCATCCTGGTAATAGACCAGAGGTTTTTGGCCTAGCCGATCTCTGGCCAGAATCAAACGCCGCTTATTCCGGTCCCAGATCGCCAGAGCAAACATGCCGACGAGGTGGTTTAAGAAACCGAGATCTTCATCTTCATAGAGGTGGATAATCGTTTCCGTATCGCCGTTTGTCGAAAAGCAATGCCCATTCCCTTCCAGGCGCCGGCGGAGGTCCCGGAAGTTGTAGATTTCCCCGTTGAAGACGATCCAGATGGAGCCATCTTCGTTGGCCATCGGCTGGTGGCTGCCAGTCAGATCGATGATGGAGAGCCGGCGAAAGCCCAATGCGACGCCAGGTGTCATCGGATAAGGGGCTTCCATGTGCACAGCGCTGGTGAATGTCCCCGCGTCATCCGGGCCACGATGCGTCAGTACGCCAGTCATCCGCTGCAAAAGGGCAGCATCGATTGCTTGACTTGAATCCGTCCAGACTGCGCCAGTGATTCCGCACATGCTTTTTACAGATATTCCGATGAAAAATGCTTAACGGCGTTGCCTCACAACCTCGGCCACTCTCCCCGCAAGTAAGGTCGTGCAGCTTTTAACGTGTTATTAATCAAGCAGCTTCCGATACAATTGTCCATAACGGTCCACCATCCGGCCGACGGTGAATTCTTGTTCAACGGAACGCTGGCCCTGCTTACCGAGTTGTCGTGCATGGTCTGGATCGGAGAGGATCCGATCGGTAGCCCGCCCGTAATCAGCGCGACCCGCGATTGGGACCAGGTATCCCGTTTCACCCGATACGATCATCTCGCGATGACCAGGGATATCCGTCGCGACAACCGGTACTCCGGCAGCCATGGCTTCCAGCACGGCGTTCGGCATCCCTTCGTAATCGCTGCCTTGCCAGAGGACATCGAGGTGCGGCAGGATGCGCCATACATCGCTCCGTTCGCCTAGGAATCGCACATGCTCCGTGCTGCTGACGAGTCGCGTATAACGTTCCAGTCCAGCGCGTTCGGGACCGTCGCCAATGATTAGTAAACGTGCATTCGGATGCAAAAGAACAACCAATTCATAGGCCCAAATGAGATCTTTAATGCGTTTCTGGGGCCAGAGACGTCCAATCGCGCCGATTAACCTGGCATCATGGGGAATGTCCAATGTATCCAACAAAGCCTCCCGGTCCTGATCACTGGGCCTGGCTTTCGGAACGGCGTTGGGAATCAGATCGATCTTGTTGGCCGGGAGCCCGTGTTGGACGCAATAATCCCGGACTCCCCGCGCGTTGGCAATGAGACGATCGGTCGACCGGGCTAGCTGACGGTCCACCATCCACTGCCAATCCGATTTCCAGCGGTCGACACACCGCTCGGTATGGATCAGGTGACGTACTCCGCAGGATCGAGCTGCCAGGCGGCCGTAGGATCCGGCTGCAAAGAGCCAGGTCTGGACCAGATCCGGCTGGAGGTCCCGGATGATTTTTCGAAGACGCCAGAATGTCACCGGGTCGGCCTTCCATCGTTTCCCGAGTACCGTGGTGGGTATTCCAGCCTCGAGGAGATCCTTTTCCAGGGGGCCACCCCGAGTCATCGCGCAGACATGGATGTCAAATAGATCGCGCGGTAGTCCGCTGGCGAGTAAGACGAGCTGTTTTTCGGCTCCAGCTCGATCGAGTGTCGGTATGATATGCAGGATTTGGCGGGTCACCTTGGCTTCTATCCGGGCAGCGAGATGTCTCTTCTTTAAAAGTACTATTCGATGGCATTTCCCAGGGCATCCAACGGCTCGACAACCACCAATCGATCGCCAATCGCGGCACGCAAGTCGGTAAGATCATAGGCCCGCAAGGCACCATGGACTAAATTGACGAGCTGCCGTTTATGGGCCCGTTGTTGGATCAGAGATGCCCAGGAGTCGAGTGTTCGCTCGATCCGAATCTGACCAAAAAGTCCCGGTTCGGCAACGGCTGCGTGCAAGGCGGGCACGCCAACATGGCCAACAGCCACCAGATCGATCGGTTCTCCTGTGGTTCCTGGATGATCACGCAGCCATCGTGCTGCCAAAAGAAGATCGGTCGCCCGCATCCCAACGTAGGATTCGCCGAGTAAATAAGCGGTGACGTATTCCTTGCCGGCTTGGCCGAAATCATCGTGATAGAACTTTTGGTCCGGATTAAACGTTTCGCCGATGCCGCGGAGGTCAACGGCAAGGACCATGGTTCCGTTGCGAACCAGTGCATCGATCGGGCCATTCAATCCCGCATCCTGGTCCTTGCCCTGTTCATGCACGTAAAGCACTCCGCGACAGGACGTGGAATTCGGGCCCGCCGGTTCGGAGCCATTCGACGGCACCTTCGGGACAAAGAGCAATGCGGGCAACAGAATCCCCGGCTTGCCATGGTCGGCTGGCTCCGAGCGGTGTCTGAGGATCAGTTGGATGATTGTGGAACCATGATTCCACGGGATGCGGCCCACTTCCTGGCTATCGAGGGCAGGTTGCTTGCTCAATGCCGGGAATCCGGCTGTCTGCCGGACCAGGTCGGGGGTTAACTCCGGCCGGGCGGCGGCCAATTGGGATAGGTCATCCGTCATGAAATCGTAGACGCTGCGGGCGTCCGGAAGGCGCATGACCTGCCCTTCAGGAGATGCCCATAGATCTTTTTCACTGGCAACATTCAAATCATCCGGTTCCGTGACGGGTTCCAGATTGGACGATTGGCCGAGCCATTGGGCAAGGAATCGAACGGCCGCTTCACGAGCCGGTTTGTGGTACCCGTGCTTGTCGTCGATTTCCACAAGATCGATATGGTGGGATGCGCCCAGGCGAGTGTAGAGACGTTTCGCGTACCGGAAGGTTTCCCAAGTCCCGCCGATATCGAAAAAATCTTGTGTATTTGCCGCAATGAGCGTCGGGCGGGGCGCCCGCATCAGTACATAATCCGCATGATCCATGCCCCACCCGATCTGGCCAAAAATATTCTGTTCTGCGTCTTGCGGGCCAATCGTGGCCAGGAGCCGTTCGAAATTCGTCAAGTAACAGGACGGAACCGCGACATCGATTCGGTCGTCCAGGGCCATTGTGTAGGCCGTTTGTGTCCCGCCCCCGGAACAACCGGTCATGCCAATCCGCGCACTGTCGATTTCAGGCCTGGACTGCAAATAATCTATCCCCCGCATGGCATCCCAGATTTCAAAACGAGCCGTATTCTGGCCGAGTAATGCGGCTGAAATGCCAATGATCGTGTGACCATACGTGCCCCCTTGGATCCGGGCTTTGCCTGCGTCATCAAGCCATTGGAAACGTTCGCCCTGCTCAATCGGATCAATAATCAAGGCCGCCAGGCCGTTCAGCGCGCAGAGGATGGAAACACGCGCGTAGGGATCGGCGGCCTTCCCCGACGCGGAATGGCCGCAGACGACCACCACGCCAGGAACCGGCCGAGGGAATTTCGTTTCGTCAGGTAGATAGAGATTGCCTGAAACGTAGTGTTTGGGTCGACTCTCATAGAGGATCTTTTCAATACGATACCCGGCCGCCGGTAGACTGCCTGTCACGCGGGCGTTGAGAGGCGTTCTCTCGGGCAAACCGCCAATCTGTTTCAAAAATTGGACTCGACGTTCCTGCTGGTACGCAGCAATATCCGCCGGCGTCTTGAGACTTTCGTATGTTTTCCGCCATTGTTGAAATGCAGCACCGGTCCGCATCGCCAGATAGTGCTGCATCATGGCCCGCGGTTCCAGGCCGTCGATCTGGGCTGGCAAGACTTTCCAATTCTCTGGTCCCCTAGCCCACGACGAAAGAATCAGAATGTTTGAAAATAGTAAAATACCAATTCCACCGATCATGCGATTCATGCTTGATACCCTCGTGTTAAGACTCTAGCGCGGCCGGAAGGTGTTTCGCGGCGCGAATACTATTAATTGGGTCGGTTGGCCACGAGTTGCCTGCGGCATAGGACGGTTAAGATCAGCAGAAGGGCCTGCGTCAGTGCCACGGGTTCTGGGATAGCATGCAACAGCGGGGTTTCGTTGAAACCGTTCGTCGGATTGGGATACGTGCGCTGCCATTCCAGGAAGTCGGCCCCGTCCACATCCCCGTCCCCGTCGGCGTCACCTTGTGTATGCATTGCACCGGTTTCCAAGCCGAAATGATCCTGCCAGGTGTTGAAGTCGAATGCGTCGATATCCCCGTCTTCATCGAAATCGGCTAAAGCCACGTCGATGATAGCCTCGACAGCGATATCAAGACGATAGAATTGGATGTTGTCATCGGATGTGGCGGATACACGTACGAAATATTCACCTGCATCCTCCAGATGGATGCTCGATATTTTTTCGGCGCTACCCGTCCCCGTCTCATCCGCCATCGCCAGCAGGGACAGGCCGCCGAAATCATATAGCGACAGCGCCAGATCCCCGATTGCCATCGTGTTGATGGAGGTTTGGGCACCTCCTTCGGGACCTTGATCGAAGGTCGGCCCGCGGGGAATCAGCGTCACATCCACGATGGACGGTGCAGCAATCGTGAACGAGAAATAATCAACGTCCGAGTTTCGATCGATACTCACAAAGTCCGCGGCCGTGGATGGAACATACGTGCTCGATCCGGCACTGAGGCCAATCCGCACCGTTTCACCGTCAGCAATCAATCCCAAATCCGACGCGGTCGCCGCGGAATCGTTCCCCTCTCCCAGATGTTCCTTTTCTAAAGCATCTCCGTAAAACCACTGCATTCCCCGGATATCATCAAACTGCGGGCCATCAAACAGAGTTGAAATGTAGGGCTCCATGAGAAAGTTGGATGTGTCCGATTCGACATGATCCAGCCCCAAGCCATGGCCGTTTTCATGCATGATTGTATTCCGCAGCCGAAGATAGTTTCCATATCCATTGGAAAAATAACTGGCGTCCCCCGTATCGATCACCATATCACCATCGTCAGGATAATAGTTGTAGGCCAATGTGCCGCTGGCGCCATCGATGGATGTTCCGCCAATCCGGATATCTCCTCTTCGTCCCAGCCAGCCGGAGAAAGAGCTGAGCGGGTGACCATCATCCTTCGGCTCGTAGATATAGGTGATCCCGGCCAGTTGGCTCCAGCGGTTGAACGATTGTTCGAAGATCTCAAACCAAGGGCGTTGCGTCAGATCCGAGCCGCCATCTCCGATGCCGAAGGTGGTGTCCAAAAAGGAAATGAGATCGCTCTTTTTCTTGACGGGGATATCCGTGCCGTCCGGAATGAAACTCCATGTCAGCGTGATCGGATCTCCCGCGGAGCCAGTCCAACCGGATGCCGTATCCGTCCAGCGTTTGTAGGGAATGAAACCTGATGCAGATTGCACCGTCCAGAGGCCGATGAGCAGGGAGAGAATCCATGGCGGGTGCAGAAACCGGCTCATTTGCATAGAACCCCTTAAAATCTCCATGGATTCATTCGGATGCTCAGAATCCAAAAATATCGAATTCACCCGCCAGCGGTAGGCCACGGTGGACTGTACCGATTAACCTCGATTATAACAGGTCCGAATAGAGTCCGCATCGGATCTGTTTCACATTAACCGTTCACGGGGACTGTCCCGATTTTCGCGGCGATCAGGCGCCAATGGCATGAAAATGCTCGATTCGCTGCGAGAATGGGAATGTCCCCTTGGCCGCAAGGGGATAGGCACATTTTTCGGCCTTCACGCACGAACTAGCGGAAAGACCAAAACAGGCCGAAAATTGAGCCAGTCCCCGGCGGCCTGAGAGAGGATCGTGGTCCAATCGATCACTTGCGCCTTGTTTCAGAACCGTGAGGAGGATTGCCTCGGGCGAGTTCCTGGTATTCGGTTGCCTCGATCTCGTGGCCGAGTGCCTTGTGCATGGAAGCCAGGTTGCTGTAAGCGACCGTCAGATCCGAGGCTTCGATCAGTCCGTTACGGATCGCCTGATCGAGAATATTCGAGCCCAATTCCGTCAGTTTGAGCCCTTCTGCTTTCTTGTTGGATTTCCAATAGGAAACGCCCATGCTGACCAGAGCGTCCCCGTGACGGCGGGGATCCGCAAGTGGTGAAACGGGGACTTGTTTGCTGAGGAGCGGAGCCGCTTTGTCGTACCAAGCCATGGCCTTTTTATGGTCATTCTCATGGATGGCATAGACGGCACCGATCCGGAAGTAGAGCCGGCCAACCAGGTGCTCCGAGGCTGGCAGGGCTTGCCGGGACAAGGCTCCGGCTCCCATGTTGGATAGAGCAAGCTGGCCATATTTGTGGGCAGTGGGTGCATCTCCGAGGACATGCGCGATATGCAGGGCATGAAAATAAGCGATTCCCAGATGCCAGCGAATACGCTGTTTCTGCAGTTCGTCCTCGGTCCCTTTCAGCAGCTGATTTGCCGTTTGCTGGGCCTCTTGAATCCAGCCAGATGGATTTGGCATCGGTTGGAAGTTGGAAAGCGCGGCCAGTGCGTGTTCCGCGACGCGAAGGCGGAGCTCCAGGCTGCCACCGTCATTTTCGATCATTTCTTCCGCGAATGCGGATGCGCGTCCGATCCACTGGGGGACCACCCTCGGTTTCTGTTGCCAGGCCCCGTTGGCGATTTGTTCGGCGACAGCAAGGTGGCAATCGACTAAGAGTTCCTTCGCAACGTGCCGTTCTCGAACATCTCGGCTGAGTGCCAGCTGGTCGGCAATCGCAATTGCCTGCGTGAATAGCGCAATGGCTCGTTCTGCATTATCCGAGGATCCAAGTGCAGCAATCCGGGCCAGCTGCGCGATGGCTTGGGCTTGGACATCTGGCGGGGGATCTTTCTCCAGGAGCGACTTCGTTTCGATGGTTGCCTGCTTGTACCGGCCGAGTGCCTCCATCGCGTGGGCCCAGCGAAGCCGATAGGCGGTGTTTTCCGGATCCATGGCGACCGCGGCAGCTGCCTCTATTTCCGCTCGGGTTGGCTGCCCAATTGCCAAGTAGATATCAGCAAGCAACCAGTGCGGGCGTGCCGAATCCGGATCCAGTTGTTGCGCCATCCGCAGGTCGCGTATGTTCCATAAATAAGGCCCGTGCAAATTAGCCTCGGCACGAAGCAAAAACGTTTCCGCATCAATCGGTTCCAGCAGGACATGCGAAACTCTGGATCTATCCTGGCTTGGGGTGAGTGTCATGAGCACACCCCGTTCTGGGTAGGCGACTCCTAGCGGTTCTCCAGCGGCATCCCGCACCACAACGGATCGGAACTCATCGAGGTGCAACTGCTTCGATAGCATGGATGGATCGAATAATTTCTTCAATTCAATTTGGATATCGGTCACCACCTCACTGGTGGCATGGACGACAATTTCCTCGAATGGATCGAGATGATAATGGAGTGTCTTGGAATTGCCATCTTCGGTTGTGCTTTTGGGATCACCCCAGGCGGCAAGGAGCTCACCAACGGTCGTGGCGCCAGGTTCCACGCCATGGAAATTCGCCGTTTTCGCCTTGGGAAGATCGGTAGGTTCCAGGAGCGCGGCGATGGATCGATCGAGCAATTGCGGTTGGTTGGGAACCGATCGTGGGGGCCTGGGCAATTCGACCGTGTAGGGCACCTGTTCGAGGATTGGTCTGGATGTGTTCGGACCTGGATCGGTCCCGGACGACTCGATCGGCTGCAATTCGGTCGGTATTGGCTCGGCGGGAGTTGGTTCGGCGGGAGTTGGTTCCGCCAGGGTGGGTTCCGCCAGGATTGATTCAGCTGGAAATGATACATCCGAAGATGGAACTGCCGGCGTTGGTTCTTCCAGTGCGGTATTGGCCGGTACTGGTTCGGCGGGTTCATTCGGATCCTGGGTTCTTTTGGGAGACTCCGATTCGCCCGGCTGAATGAGGTTATTTCGATGCGATTTTCTTGAAGAAACGAGGACGGATCGCTCTTGGGCTTTCGTGGTGTCCTCGGCCAGGGTACGTCCAGGATCGAATCCAAATCCGCAGATCACGGCCAGAGCCATGGTTTCGATGAGTAGCCCTAGCTTCACAAACTGTTGGACCGCGGCAGGTTGCATCGCGTTGTTCCTCCTGAACAGATGCAATCGGCGCAGAATCTGTGCCGATTATGGTCGGCCTAGAATAGCGATTGGTCTGAAATGGTCAAGAGCAATTGGCATCCAAGAGCGAGCTAATGACAGCCCTTGCATAACTGGCCGCTTCCGGTTCCATGGACGCTCGGGGCCCGGCAACATTCAATCGCTTCACCTGATTCTCTTGCAGGAATGCATGCAGTCTTTCGGCTGCGTTTTTGACTGGATCCTGTGTTCGGATTAGATGCAAGCATGGTTTACCCAGCCGCTTGGCCAGTTGGATCGTCAAGGCCGTACCCCCTCGAACCTTGCGATCGTCGCTGAAGATCACCGTGGCATCGGAGTCGCGGATATTCCATTGGGTACGCTGCGCGTATTCGGTGGAAGGGGTTTCAGACAGGGCATAGCATGCTGGAATCATACCGTCCTCAGCATGGCGGCCCCGTGGACACCACCCATCGTGCGCAAGACCCATTTCAATGGCCAGATCCAACGCCGCGCGATCCACGCCGGTTTGGCCACCTGAGACGATCGTTAGTTTTTTTCTGAAATTTCCTTTGAATAAAGAAGAAGCATCCTTGTCACGTTTCTTGTTCATGCGAATCGTTTTCCTCTTCCATGGGTTCCTCATCCGGGGGAAAATCCGGATGAAAACCGGCGGCGATCATGGCCATGCGTTCCCGATGTTTATGGAATCGTACGATGATCGATGTGATCGATCCGCACAAGATGGCTATTATCGGGATGAAAACCCAAATAATTTCCGGTGAGAGGAGTCGATTCCAGTCCATGGCAAGGTCCTTTATGAGACAGCCAGTTGGTGAGAACTACGAATGGTTGCCAGAATATGGTCCGTTCCAAGAATAGATAGCGTATGTAAACTCAGATGCCAGGTTTTGCGAAAAGTCGGGCTTCTTCACGGTTATCATTTCATAAGTACAATCCATAATGAACGCCCGGAGGTGTGGAATTCGGAAGATAGAAGCTCCTGCCGAACCGCAAGCCCCTAAATGATTTATGGATAGCCTGGAGGTTTGCCCTTCCATGCAATCGGATATACAAGATATACCCAATCATAATTCGTTCTGAAATACTGGATCTTGGTATCAAGCCTCTTCGAAAAAATTCTCCTGCGATCGCCGGGGCGGTCATGAAATGATGGGAACAGAAAGATCCAGTTCTATGATCTTTATGATAGATCCAGGGGAAATGGACGACGTCGCTTCGCGAAGTCCCGAAATCACGGTACGAATTCAACCAATCCTGCGCACCGCCCATGTGCCATCCAAAGAATTTCCTTTCAAAGCACAGGACGATCCAGGCGGGTGAACTCAAACGGCAATTCAAATACCAAAACGGCTTGGAGGATTTGGGGCACAGCGCATACCCCGACCGTCCAAGATCCCTGCCATTGGTATGGATTTGCAGAGAACCTATCTTCCGAATAACAGCCGCTCACGTCGAGCACGGCGTTCGGCGCGGATTCGGGCGCGCCGCTTGATTTCGCTTGGCTTTTCGTAGAATTCGCGGCGGCGGATTTCCTTCTTGATACCACTCCGCTCGACCAACTTCCGGAAACGGCGAACCGCTTCTTGAGCGCTTTCACGATCACGTAACGTCATTTTGACCATAGGCATGTTCCTTTCGGAAATGGAATTGTGCTAGGAACGGACACTCTTTGTATTATGCATTCGATGGGCTTATTTGCTACCACCGCTCCCCCGGACGTCGCAAGATTTCATTCAGCAGGATGACCTGCTGCATCGACTCGGGACTCTGCAGCATCTTAACAATTGATTCGGCGAAAGGCGATGCCTCCTGTAGCTGGACATCACCGGGACTTAAAACCCGATGAACGAGGCGGCTGACCGAGTGATCGAATGTTTGCTGGAGATGCGATTCGAGTCGCTCGTCGGCATATGCGATATCTTCCCCAAGTTGCGAAGTCCTTGCTGCGAAGGAACTTGCGCCGATATGCTCGTTAACGTGTCTGGCCACGCCTCTTCCAAGCTCAGCGGCTGAATCATCCGGCTTGGTGGCAACGTGCGTTGGTTGGGTGCCCAGTTTTCCGACCTGGGGACGGGTGACGGCCACGGCAGGTCGCACGATGGCCGCTTCAACCGGTCGTCCCTTCTTGATTGGATCCGGGACGAGGACCTCGACCTCCTCCACCTGCCCCCGCTGACGTCGGTTTGCCGCTCGGCGGAGGAACTCTTCGATCTCGTTGGCAATTGGATTTGGCACGGCCTGTTGTGGCCCACGAGCGGGTCGGGGGGCTGCACCAGGGCGGGGTTGGCCCGCCGCCGGTTGAGGCCGATCGATGGGGCGGGGTTGGCCTAATCCAGGTGGATGGCCGGGAGGACGAGGCGCCTTCGGAGGAGGTGCGGGACGTTCCTTCGCCTGTTGCTTGATCCCGGCAATCTGCCCAATAAGCCAGATGACGAAAAGGACCGCACCTACGAGGAAACCCAAGATATCGCCAATGTCGGCTAGCATGGTTGGATCCGCGGGGATTAACACGGGTGTGGCTCCACGTGGAAACAGGAGATTTTGGGAAACTTGTGCATCTTGTTATGGTTCTGGGAACTACTTCCTGCTTGTCTTACCCGTATTGGCAATCGTCTCACGCATTTCGGTATCGGCTTGAACGTTCTTCAACTTGTAGTAATCGAGAATTCCAAGCCGGCCACTTCGGAAGGCATCCGCGATGGCCTTGGGAACCTCGGCCTCCGCCTCGACCAATTTGGCTCGGCTCTCTTCGATGGTTGAGATGTTTTCCTGTTCGAGGGCTACGGCCATCGCCCGCCGTTGTTCGGCTTTCGCCCGCGCCACGCGTGTGTCGGCTTCGGCCTGATCGGCTTGCAGCCGGGCACCGATATTGTCGCCCACATCGATATCGGCAATATCGATGGAAACGATCTCGAATGCTGTTTGCGAATCGAGCCGGCGTGAGAGGACTGCCTTGGAGATGGTATCCGGATTTTCAAGAACATGGGCATGCGTTTCCGAGGAACCAATCGCACTGACGATCCCCTCGCCAACACGCGCGACGATGGTCTCTTCGGTTGCCCCGCCGATGAGTTGGTCCAGGTTGGCCCGGACCGTGACGCGGGCTTGCACCTTGAGCTGAATCCCGTTCTTGGCAATGGCGTCGAGGGATGGGCGTTTGCTGCCACGTGCGGGGCAATCGATGACGCGGGGATAGACGCTTGTTTGAACCGCCTCCAGAATATTGCGGCCGGCCAGGTCGATCGCGGTTGCCTTTTTGAAACTGAGGTTGATAATTTTGGCCTTGCGGGCGGCAATCATGGAACGAATGACCAGAGGAACATTCCCGCCTGCCATGTAGTGGGCCTCCAAGGCCTTCACGGTAATCCCCTCATCATCCCCCAGACCCGCCTGGACGGCCATAATCTTGCTCCGTGTAATGACGGACGGATTAACCTTGCGAAGTGTCATGCGAATCAGATCAAAAATTCCGATCCCGGCGCCGGTTGTCACGGATTGGATCCACAGGCGGAAATACCGCGCGAAAACCGCAAAGATGATTAAAGCAAAGAGCAAAACAGCAACTAGAACAACTAATTCCCAGTTCTCGAACACAGCGAGCACACCGATTGCCTTGACAGTGCCAGGTGCAATGGTCGAAAAAGCATCCATGAATTTACCCCTTAAAGAGACGATAGATTTTTATACAACAGACTCTCTCCGCCGGATGTGGAAACTGGGAGGTTCATTAAAGCGCCGACCTTTCTCCGCACGCGTCTGGATCGACCACCGTTGTACATAGTGTCCCTGAATGGTCGCAATAGCCTACGCTATCCCTTTTCCCTCATTTTTTCAACCCAGTGAATCGTTGAGGGGCTCGATTCCAAGTTCATCGATCGGTTGGGTAAGGATATCGCCGGGGTGTTGGCCAGATGGGCGCTCATCTGGCGCGGCGGGACGGACCACCACCCGATTGCCACGGACCTCCAGGACAACGACCCGTTGTCCTGGATCGATGATGTGTCCCTGGCTGACGGCATCGATGGTCTGGCCATCAATTTCAATGGCTCCGCTGGGGAGCATTTTGCACTTGGCCACCCCGAATCGGCCAACCAGATCCTTCCGTTCATCCTCGGGCACAATATCATTTGCATCCGGTAATTCGCCAAGGAAGGCTTTCCCCATCGGTGTCATAGGCCAGTATTTGATCGTCAGGCCAAGGACCACTGGAACCACGACGAGGGCCGTGACGACAAAAGAAAAACCGGCAATTGGGCCATAATGATAAAAAGCCAGGACAATCGAAGCGACGATGGATGTCGCGGCCAGAAATCCGAGAATACCGCCAGATGGGATAAAGAACTCCAATACGACTAATCCGCACCCAACCAGCATCAGGATGCCTGCCCAGTGAATTGGATCAAGAGCGTTCATTGTGGGATTGATGCCTTGTCAGCCGGTCGAACCAGGATTCGGGTACCTTGAACGTGGATCACCTTGATTGGATGCCCACGGTCGATGGGATCGCTATCGGCGATGACATCGATGAGCTCTCCAGCGAATTCCCCCTTCCCGGAGGGACGCAGATTGGTGGAAGCCGTTCCGATCTGACCCAAGAGATGCGAAAGATCGGCGAGTGTTTCTCGGCAACCAATATCCTCCTGCTCCCCTGGGGGCGGTGGATTGAGTAGCAGCCGGTTGAACATCGGTGCCTGTGGTAAAAAGTGCCTGAGCAACATCGCGGCAACAATGACAAGGACGCCTGCTACTGTCAAGTTGGTCAAGGATTGGCGTAATTCGATCAGGTCCTTGGTATTGTGTGGCAAGAAACCGGCCGTTTGACTTGCCAGGATGAGCGAGATAATGACCATCAATCCGCCCCCCAGGCCAAAAATTCCAAAGCCGGGAATCACGAAGATTTCCAACAGGATAAAACAGGCCCCGCCGACAAAAAGGAGTACCTCGAGCCAATCGGCCGTACCTTGTAAAAAATTACTCCAGAAAAAAAGGAGAAATGCCACACTGGCGATGAATCCACCAATGCCGATGCCCGGCGCATGCAACTCAACATACAAGCCGATGAACCCGATTGCCAGGAGCATCATGGCAAAGCCAGGCGAGGCGAGTGCTTGGACAAGATCAAGGGCCCAATTCGGTTTGACGACCCGGGGTGTTTCCTCCAAGTGATAAAAGTTGGCGAGGATCTCGACATTATCCGCAATCTGCCAGGCGATTCCCAGTTTTTTTGCCGACTCGGCGGTCAATTCCCACGGCTTCCCATCCACGGTGAGCGCAGCATCCTGTTTCATCCAGGCGGCTGCATCGGGCAATTCGTCCTTTTCTGCTTCGGAGAGGATTCGTTCGCGGCCGGTCTCTTTGTGCTTATATCGGAAGATCTCAAGATGAGGGTCCAGCATGGCGAGGGGGATGGACCAATCGCGTTTGGCGCCCTGGGCCAATCCGTTGGCGCTGCGAATCGATTCCCGCAAGGCGGCCAGTTGTCCAGGCTCCAGGGGTGCTCCGCCATCGCCGCCAATCCGCGACTCGGGACGCATCACGAGTTGATCGCAGGCCAAGGCAACCAGGGCTGCCCCCCCGGCCGCTTCCACGGTGACAAACGCGACCGTTTGGACCTCCGCCGGATCCTGTTTTGCGAACAGGTCCGCCAATGCAAGGCAGTCCTTGATTTCACCACCTTGACTATTGATCCTCACACAGATCCATCGCGTCCCGCGTGCCTTCTGTTCGCCAATCATCGTGCTGAATTGACTCACGGTTCGAGGCGTGATAGGGCCATCCAAGACCATGAGAATCGGCCGGACTTCGCCAAAGAGAGCTTGATTTTCAACGACCGCGGTCGGCGGCAGATTGAGGGCGGCGGCGAGACTTTCGCGGTCGCTGACAAGAGCTTTGACAAAACCGAGCGAGCGGGCCTTGTTGGCCTCAAAGATTCCGAGTGAACCGCCGGCAATCAGTCTCTCCGGATCACCTAGAAAGGAATGGTTTTCCCGTAAGGTCTCGAGCTTTTCCTTGGACGCAAAATGCGTCTGGCCATCTTCGGTCTGGACCTTCCAGACCTCAATCGCCGGATCGACCATGCCAAGTGCAATCGGTTCCTCAATCGTCCGCATCGCCCTTGCAATCTGTTCGTAGCCGGTCCGTACAATCGGACGGAGAGTTGCCCGGCCCTCTTCATCGATGCCTGCTTCCCCTATTTCAGCGTCAGGGGCCATGTAGATTTCCGCGCAGGCCATTGCGATGAGTACCCCATGTCCCTTGATGGTTTGAGGGAGATAGGCAACACATTTCGTACCGGCCAGTTCCGGACTGGTGAGATATTCCGCCAATTCATGCGCCGCGTGGAATGAACAGCTTTCTCCATATTTGGAGGACTCCATCGGCACCAGTTCCAGCAACAGAATCGGACGTGTCCCGTCAATCCGCGTGGCGGGATCGAGCAAGCCGTCAACGGTTCTCTGAATGCGATCAATGGTTGCTTGGGCACTGGTTCCCGTAAGTGGAAGTGCGATTTGGACCAGGGCGCCACGATGGATCGAAGTGCCATCCGCCGCGATGGCAAAACCAGGTCCGAAGACGGCCCCCAAGATGCAAAGAGCTGCAAAACGCATCGCAAGAAGGATCGAGATCTTGGGATAGGACTTGCGGCGCATACAATTCGGCTGGCTCGGATCGTATCGATTACGCGATCCAACATGCATCTTTGCCACCCCCCGTTCACAGACGAACTGGACCATGGAATGGAAGCCCATTTGAAGCGTGCACGTGCGCGTAAGTCGATCTTGTGATAAATCTTCCTGTTTCTTTCCGGAATTATAGATCGAAGCCTGTCGTCGGAAAAGCCTTGTCTTACTGGCTGACCAGGGGATGAAAACCATCGGCTGCCAGTCCAGGCATTGGCAAACCGACAAATGAAAAAAGGGTTTCTTGGGATCCGATTCTTTGGATCTTTTAGGGCAGATTGCCATTGCGATTTGTATTTCAAGGACTGGACGTTCCTGGACTCGAAGCCCCCCATTGCACCAGGCATGCCATTCAGTTGCCAAATTCTTATCTCGTCCGTTATGATGGAGAGAGAGACGGAAAATCCGGTATATCGGCTAAACAATATAAACAATAAAAATGCTACAATTGCCTTGAATGAAGGACCGGCGTTGGGAGTAGGGCAGGCATGGCAAAGAATGACATCAACCACGATAATCCAATGCCCTTGAAAGCGGCACCAATCCCCCATCCTGATGACGCCGCGGACCATCCAAAGAATCCCAAGAATCCAAGCCCGAATTCCGGGAATCAGCCATCCGAAGATGCGCTAGATGACCGGCACCTCCTGGTCCAGCTGTGGCGCGATAGTCCGAGCTGGCTATCCAGCCTCGTGATGCATATGGTCGTGCTCTTGATTCTTGCGCTCTGGATCATACCCGCACCGGAAGAGCCTGCAAGTGCGGAACTTCTGTTTTCTAAAACAGACGCTGAAGCGGACGCGCCGCAGGATATTGAAGATCCGGACGATGTGCCGGATTTTAACCTGGACGAAGCCCTGGATGCCCCCCAGCCTGACACGGATATCATCGAGGATATCCCGAGTTTTTCACCGTATGATGATATCGAGGAAGCTGCGGCATCCGTGGAGTTGGTTGAATTCGGCACCGAACTAGGCCCCGATAGTCTGCTGGGAGATGCCAGTGGTTTCGAAGGCAACGCCCTATCGGGCCGGGGTCATAAGGCCCGCAGCCGGCTGGTACGTCGCGGTGGGGGTGGAAAAGGGACCGAAGATGCAGTCGCTCTTGCCCTGAAATGGCTCGCTGCCCATCAGCGGGCCGATGGGAGTTGGAGCTTCGATCACCAACTGGGACCCTGCCAAGGCCGGTGCCCGAATCCAGGGAACCTTACGACGGCCTGCAATGGGGCAACGGCCATCGCCCTCCTTCCGTTCCTCGGAATGGGACAAACACATCTGGAAGGGGAATACAAGGATGTTGTCCGGCGTGGATTGTATTTCTTGACACGATCCATGAAAGTCACCCGCAACGGGGGGAGCTTAATGGATGACGGCAATATGTACTCCCATGGCTTGGGATCGATTGTTCTGTGCGAGGCCTATGCCATGACTCAGGATCGGAGCCTCCACCAACCCGCCCAACTTGCCTTGAATTTCATCGCCTATGCCCAGGATCCGGTTGGTGGTGGCTGGCGTTATCGGGTCCAGGAACCAGGCGATACCTCGGTCGTCGGCTGGCAGATCATGGCCCTGAAGAGCGGCCACATGTCCTACCTGACCGTACAAGCAAGCACGGTGCGCGGAGCATCCAAATTCCTCGATTCCGTTCAGGCTGAAAGTGGTTCGTTCTATGGGTATACCGAACCAGCACGACGGACTTCCACAACGGCGATTGGATTGTTATGCCGGATGTATCTGGGGTGGAAACAGGATAATCCGGCACTTCAAGGGGGTATTGCGCATCTCGACCAAACAGGACCCAGTGATACCAATTTCTATTACAATTATTACGCCACCCAGGTGATGTTCCAGTACACGGGTGGAAAGACCAGCAATCCGATGTGGGATCGGTGGAATACCAAGATGAAGAATCAACTACTGACAACCCAAGCGAAAGAGGGACATGCGGCAGGGAGCTGGTTCGCTGGCAACGACCACTGCGTCCAAAAAGGCGGGCGACTCTACTGTACAGCCATGGCGGCAATGATTTTAGAAGTCTATTACCGGCACATGCCCATCTATCGGGAAGAAGCAACCACCGATGATTTCCCGGAATAAAATCAGATCAACTTGCGCGGATTCTATATCTTCCACAGTAGTAATACCGCGTAGTTCAACAGATGCGGCTCGGCTCCGTTGGGTGTGCTGTCGTAGCGGTCGATGACCGACAGCTTCAAGCTCATATTCGTTTCGGCGTCCAGGAGCATTTCCCAGCCGATGTCGCTAATCAGCCGGTAACTTGAATAATCCTCCCAATCCGGGAAGTAGTCGACTTTCGCGGCGAATTTTTGATGGCGGTTGATTTGGTATTTATACTCGGCGCCAAAGAGTGCTTCGGGAACCCAGCGTTCGTCCGGCCCGCCAAATTCCCGTGATGTGCCGGCACCGAAGCGTCCAATCAGGTTGGCGCGTTCCGTTTCAATCAGCTGATACCCAACACCGCCATTGGCCGCCCATCGGAGATCAAATGCTTGAAACTCGTCGTAAAGAACGGAGGTCGATATAAAAAGCGTCCATGGCGATTCACCAAGAAACCAGTCATGGCGGGCATCGAGCATCGCATTGTTTTGAGTTTGAATGTTGTTGGACGAAGTCTGATTGTAGACCATATCCACGTCCAGCTGGTTCCAGTCGGTCTTCCGATCGATGGTTCCGCCAACCCGCATGCTCATCGACTCGCAGGTCCCATCCGATCCATTGATGCCAACCTCGATACTTGTATCCCAAGGTGTTGGGCCAAACCAATAGGCTGGCTGGTACCAGGCTGGAGCGAACGCGTCTTCGTACGTCATCGGCTTGATGGATTCGGCAGTTGCCGATGGTAATTCCATCGGGAGCTGAGTCGGGCCGGGAATCGGGGTCAGAGATGACGGGCCCATCCCTTGAGGACTGCCTACCGCGGAATCCATCGGTAGCAGAGGTGTGATCCCAGGCTCTTGCGATTGGGCTGGTATGGTACAAGCCAGTACCAAGACCAGCCAGATCATGCTCCCAGTCCCCATGGATCGCCGCATGAAGAATAAAGTCAAGCGAACCGGGGAGGCTGCGATTGGACGGCCGATGCAGGAGCCGTTTGGCAACCTGATCATCCATTTAAAACAATTCAACATTCATTCGATCTCCACGAACTCCGTGTTCCACGCGTCCTCAAGAGGTCGGATTCGACTTCCACCGAGGAGAGGATAGGAGGAGAACCCATGCATCGAGAAAAGCGTCCAAGGCTTATAGCAGCCGATGATTGGCCAATCAAGAGAAACTGGGAAAGAAAGATGCTGTTGAACTACCGGCTCTTCAACTGGAAAACAATGCCACGTTGCAGATTGGGATCATCGAACGCAATCTCTTGGCCCAGCGTTGTTTGCGTGTTGTATTTCGAGGGGATTTTCTCGGTTTGACCAACCATTTTGGAAATCCGAACTTTGTAGAGCCCGAAGTACATCCCGGCTGGCGAATTCGGACTGGCCCGTTTCTCTCTGGGAATCGAAACGAAGGCAGTACCCCCGTCCCGTGTCTTGCCAGTGCCGGCTTGAATCTGGGCACCTAGGAAAGGTTCGGGTTCAAAGGTGATCACGGCCCCTGGGAGGGGTTGGTTATCTAGATAAACCTGCACGCTCACAGGAATGCTGCCGAGCTTATTGGCCTGCCATGTTTCGACGCGAGAGGCCACTTCGTCTGCCGTCACCCTCCCATCCCCATCTTGATCAAGCCGCTTCAAGGCAGCTTTTAAACCAGGCGCTTTCACGAATTCATCACCGGCAACGGCCCCATCGCCGTTCGCATCATAGAGTCTCATCGCCTCCGCGCCGGCCTCGCTGGGACGGATGGCCGGCGGTGGCGCAATATCGGAACCGCCAAAACAACCCACCAGCGATACGATGATGATAGAAAAACCGGTAGATCGGAAAAAACAATGGCTCATGGGGGACTCCTAGAGGCATGAGGCAATTCAGCAGGTAAACTATAAGATGATGGTTGCTAAAAATCTAGCGATGTCCGTGATCCACCACGACTTGGTTCTGATGCTTTCCGCGCATGAAAGCTCCTGGCTTTCCGACTGGTTTTCTCGTGTCTCCATTGCAGCCTTTGTGCTGGCCCTGTTTTCAATCCCTTCCGTGCTGATGCAACGTCGCGGCCGGCCGCAGTCAGCCCTGACATGGGTTCTCGTTCTCTTCTCGGTTCCCATCATCGGTCTGGTGCTATGGTGGGCTGTCGGAAGACGCCATCTGGTTCGGAAACGGCGCCGGCGCCGGCTAGCGACGGGTCAACGATCCGAGCGTCTGACAGATCTGCGGGACGAATTACCGATCCAGCCTGAAGCCGACTGGGATTTTCTCTCCGTTCGGCGTCTACCTCCGGAGGAAGCAGAATGGGTTTTTGTACCGACGCATGGCAATACCGTGGAATTGCTAGTGGATGCCGCCCAGGCCTATCCGGCCATGCAGCAGGCAATCCAGTCGGCCGACCAGTACATCCATGTCCTGTACTACATCTGGGAAGCCGACCCGACTGGCCGCCTGTTTCGCGACCTGCTGGTCGAGCGGGCTCGGCGGGGTCTTGAAGTGCGGGTGCTCTACGATGCCATTGGAGGCTCAGCCGTCCGTGGAAAGTTCATGCGGCCGCTCATCGAAGCCGGGGCCCAGGTGGCGGCGTTCATGCCGCCGAAACTCTTCCGGCGTTCGCTAGAATTGAATTTCCGGAACCACCGGAAAATCATTGTCGCGGATGGCCGCGAAGCGATTGTCGGTGGACTGAATATCGGGGACGAATATCAATCGAATTGGCGGGACGCGGCTGTCCGGTTGACTGGGCCGGTTGTCGATCAACTTCAAGAAATCTTTGCCGACGATTGGCATTTTACCACCCATGAGGATTTTGCCTCACCCAACTATTTCGGAGCCTGGTGCGAGACCATCCCACCCCCCCAGGCGCACCCCGCGATCTGCGGTGTTGTTGCCAGCGGACCGCACACGCATATCAACTTGACCCATGAAGCATTCTTCACGGCAATCACTCGAGCTAGCGAACGGATCTGGATCACGACACCATACTATATCCCCGACCCGGTCATCATGGCCGCTCTGCGGACAGCCGTTTTCCGGGGAGTCGATGTCCGCATGATTGTCCCGCAACGCGGGGATAGCTGGTTCGTCACATGGGCCGGCCGATCATTCTATCCAGAACTGCTCCGTGCAGGAGTTCGCCTCTTCGAATATGGGCCTGGTTTTCTCCATGCGAAAACCGTATTGATCGATCAAAATCTATCCATCATCGGTAGTGCCAATATGGATATCCGCAGCTTCCGTCTGAATTTCGAAGTGAGCTGCTTGATCCAATCCACGGAATTCGCTTCCGACGTGGCGAAATTGTTTGAGTCGTATTTGAAAGAAAGCCGGGAGCTCTCCCTGGCGGAAGTGGAAAGCCGACCCTATTTAACACGTCTCGGTGAAGCCGTTGTCCACCTGCTCAGCCCGATTCTGTGACTGCGGGAAAGATGCATTCCACGAAAAAAGGGCGGCGGACTTGAAAGGCCGCCGCATGCCATGTGACTGGCGATGGAATACCGGTTCGTAATACGAATGGTTCAATCGGGATCAGTATGTCAAAATCAGATCCATTCCGAAGAGGAACTGATCGTCACGCGTGCCATCATCAAACGGCAGACCGGTTGGGCCCGCAAGACCGTCGTACCAATCATAGCGGACTTCGGGGCGGAAAATGACGTTCGGATGCGGCTGCCATGTCAGACCGGCGGTCACTTCATAGAAATGACCGGCAAATCCACGCCCATCCCAAGCACGGACCCCCGGAATGTTGCCAGGGCCAGCGATCCGAACCCCATCGTCGTCGCGGAGCCATTCGACGCGAAGGTTGGCTTGCCAACACGGATTGATTGTGTAAAGGAAATACTGGTTGATCCCATACCATTCGGCATCATCCGCAGCATTCGGAACCTCTTCAAGGCCAAGGTTCTGGATGAAAACATACTCGAATTTTTCAGTGAACTTGTGTGTTGCCACAAAACTGTGGACGAACCGGTTCTCCTCGCCGGCCGGATCCTGAGGGCCACTCGATATGGCATAGGCAAGAGAACTCCGCTCGTCATCACTCAGCCATTTAAATCCACCCATGAAATCCATGTCGTTGTTGTTATCTTCAAACATTGACCAACCCCGCGTGAAACCGGCTTGGACCGACCACTGATCATTCAATTGATAGTTGGCCAGCACACCGGTCACCAATTGGGGCACTGTGTAGCCATAGGAATAGGAGTGCGAGTAGAACGGATTGAAAATGGCCGGGACGACTTCGTAATCGAGGATTGCTGCAAAGTGCCCTAGCTTGACAGATAAATTATTGTAGGCAATCTCCAAATAGGCCTGCGGAATTACCAGGCCATAGGTCTGACCATTCAAGCCATTGATCCGATCTTCCAGGCCACGATTGATGCCGAATCGCCAGTCCGTTCCGTAGGTCATATCCACGTGCCCGCCAATCGCCCAACCATACCCTTCATTGTCCGCGGGCCGTGTCAGGTATAACCAGAGTTGGTTCATCTGATATTCGTTATCCAAGTCGTTGGTAGCAACCGGCCCATTGAATCTGCTTGCCGGACTGTCTCCATTGAATGTAATCCCTTGTTCGAGCCAGCCGCCCATTTTGATACCTAAATTCTGCAGAATGTAGGGCTGCCAGATGGTCCGCGGCTCGGAAGGTGATCCGCCCAAAGAAGGGCCCGGATCGTAGCCATCGTATCCAGATTCATATTCCTTGGAATATTCGGATGATAAATCTAGATCATTCACCGGGGCTTTGGATGGCGTTGGAGCCACTGGATCGGCCAGGACCGGATCCGCGGGTCTGTCCGAAGGGGATGCTGACGGTGGCTGGAGCAAATATCCAAGTGAATCATAGGCCCATGCGGTCGCCGTGGACAAACTTGCCAGAACGACGAGTGGGATCATGTAGCGTGGGATTTTCATGAACGGGAACTCCATTGAAATCAGGGTGGGGGGGAAGCAGGTCGGACCATTGCGCTCCGGCAGCGGATCAATCACTTACTCCCGCAAATTTTTGAAACTTTGGGTGGATGATCTTTGTCAACCCGAAGGCGACACCTTCTAAAATCGGAGTGTTTGATGGCCTGTTTTTATCGAATCTGACGGTTAGAACAGGGTCTGGATCGATCCGGCCCGGCTTGCGACGGGTTGTAGTGATTAGGCAAGCTTTAGCGCAGTACTATCTGCCAGAGTCAAGTGGCCGAGCCGGTTTTTTGTCATCCAGTTCTCGGCCACCGAGCCTGTGCAATATGGCGCATACTTCGAGGCCGAATAGGACCGCCAACCACATGAGATAGACCCAGAACATGAAGAGAGGTACCAGTCCCAAGGAGCCATACAGCTGGCTGATGGAGAAGGCATGCCCGAGATAAACATCGAGAAACCGCTTCCCAATTTCGATCAAGAGGGCGGCCACCAAGGCCCCGGCCATCGCGGGTTTCCAGGCAACCCGTGTATTGGGTACGAGGATATAGACGGCAAACAGTACCAGCCAACCTACCACGACGCTCCATGCCACGCTGGCAAAGATCAGGAGTAACTGCCAACCCCGAAACAGTTCGATCCACGTTTCCACGTAGCGGTTCAGGTACCATGTGATTCCCAAGGCAACGGGGCTGGCGGTCAGTACGAACCAGTAGAGTGGAATCCGCTGGGTCCAGGGGCGTGCCTCGGGCGCTCGATAGATTGCATTAAAACTGTTTTCGATTGTCACCATCAAGCTGATCGCTGCATATCCGATGACTGCTACACCGATCCACCCCACCGCGGCCAGGTTCACATGCGCTGCCTGCCCGATCAGTTTTTCCAGCCACACCGCCAGAGAGATTCTCTCTCCGGTCGAACCTGCCGCGAGATTTCCTGGCGGTATTACGTGGATTTCATTTAAATTCCACGAACCAAATAGATCTCGAACCAAGCGGAGAAAAGATTCTGTGCCTTTCGTCGCTTTGACAACGATCATCGATACGACAAGGACCGGAATTAAGGCAAAGAGCGTCCGGAATGCCAAGGCAGCTGCCATTTGCGGGGCATTGTCCTGCTTGAGTTGCTGGCCCCCATGACGCCCCAAATCGTACGTAAACCGGGCAGCCCGTTGCCAGCGATCGAGTTCTTCACGGGGTTGGGTGATGACCCGCCGCAACCAGCCCATCAGTGATTCGATCCGTTGGCGGAACACCGGCATCCCTCGCGAATGAAAGCTCTATTCTTCTTTTAACCGATCTTGGGTGAGTTTCATAAATGCGGTTTCAAGATTCAAATCTTCTTCCCGAAGGAGCGTCAAGCGATGTCCGGCTTCGACTAACAGCGTGGCTAAACTACTGTAATCCGTGATGCCTTCCGAGAGGGTAACCTGGATATGGTTCTCGTTGGCCTGCGCTTGATCGACCAAATCGCTCTGGTTGAGAATCGTGGCCGCTGCCTGGCGGTCGCTGGCCACATCGATCAATAGTACCGTGCGGTTTCGGACACGCCGCATCACATCGTCCACCGCGGCATTCGCTCTCATTTCACCATGGTCGATAATCCCGATTTTATTGCAGATGTCCGCGAGTTCCGGCAGGATATGGCTGGAAACGATGATGGTTTTACCTGTGGTGCCCAACTTCTTGATCAGGCCGCGCATCTTGATTCGTGCCCGGGGATCCAAGCCACTCGCCGGTTCGTCCAGCAGCAGCACTTCTGGATCATGCAATAAAACGCGCGCCAATCCCAGCCGTTGCGTCTGGCCACGTGAGAGTGTGTTGGCATACGCGTCCCTTTTGAAGTCGAGATCCACCAATTCCAGTACGTCGTCGCAGACCTTGCGTCGAGCTGGCGGATGGATCCGATATGCGGCGGCGAAGAATTCAAGATATTCGATCACACGCATGTCATCGTACACACCAAAAAAGTCGGGCATGTAGCCGATGATCCGGCGGATTTCTTTAGGTCTTGTGTAAATTGAGTAGCCGCCAACATAGGCTTCACCCCATGTCGGGTTGAGTAAGGTTGCGAGAATCCGCATGGTGGTTGTCTTGCCGGCGCCGTTGGGACCAATGAAACCGAAGACATCTCCCTTCTCCAGTGCAAGATCGATCTCTTTGATCGCGAAAAAATCGCCATACTTCTTCGTTAGGTCTTTTGTCTCTATCACTGGAAGAACTGTTGTTGGAGTGTCACTTGGCCGCGGTCCGCGCAACGCGGGTCTTTGGAGATCCCGCTTGAACAGCGGGGCCTGCCTGGTTGTGGTAGCGCCGGGCCCAATCTAGGGATTTGTTTATTTTTCCGCCCGTACTGGCAAAACGAACCGGCAGACTACCAGGTGCTTGTCATCTGGCGTGCCCAGTGGTTGGCCGGATTCCAGTAAACGGCTCCCCGATCGATCGGGGACGCCCGTCAAGACAGCGCGACCTAAATCGAGCTGCCAGCTCATATCACAGAAGGCCTGATATCGATGGAAAAGCCGCACATAACTGGGACCACCCATCTGCTGGTACCACATCATCCTATCCAGGATAGCATCCATTTGGGTAGATGCTGGATCGGAGGTTTCCGAATCGCCGGGGATTGGAATCCCCGATGCCTTGCTGGTAAGTACGGTTCGTATGGAGAGTGGATCCCGAACCGAGTCCAAATCGATGGTTCCACCACTGGCAAGATCACCCAGCGTCCAGGCTCGATGTCCATAGAGAAGGCGAACATTCGAGAGATTGCATCCGGAAGTGTTCTCAATGGAGCCATCCAACAGGCCGTCTCCTCCGTCCACCAGGTCGGACCGTAGGGACCGATTGGTACGCGCGAACCAGCGGCATGCGAGACTCTTCGTGGACGATACGGATAGGGGGAGTTCCTCGAGGATCCCACGGATTGGGTCAATCCGGTAACCCCGTGCGAATGGTGAGTCGTCGCCCGTTGCCTGCATGCCCCCCAAAGCATTCCCTGGCAATCCCAACCAGGCAACCACCGATTCCGGATTGCGTGGTTGGCTCCCATCGGGGAGTGACGGCGCGAGTGAAAGATTGAATGTCGTAATCTGCGGGCTGAACAGATGCACCCAAACAGTCCCTCGAACCTGCCCTGTCGTCCCGTCGATATCCACGAGCTCTGCATGATTGGCCCGCACTTGATCACTTTTATACTTCCAGCCAATCCACCATGCCAGCAGAGAAAAGAGGACAATCCACACAGGGAGTGTGATCCAAGTGAGCGCCGGACGAGCAAGCCAGCGCCGGACAATCAGATAATCGAGTGGCCCAATCAGTGCGATATAAAGAACAGCCAAGAGGGTGACGAGCGCGAAGGGAACGATATGAACTCCAGGAAATTCATCGAGTGAAACACGCAGCTGCCCGGTCAAGTCGTTGTAGCCAAGGGACGTCAGTCCACCGGAAGTTGCCGCGATGGATTGATAAATGTCCTCTGGAAGTCTTGTGAACAGGCGTGCGAGCAAATGGGATCTGCCTGCCCAATCGGATAATGGAGGTGCAGCCAAATCAAAGGCGATCCATGTCACCTCACCCAAACCACAAGGTTCTCGAACCAAAAGTGGCAAGTCCGAAGGACGATTGCCTTCGTAAATGAGCACTTTCCCGCGGACTTCCGTAATACGTGGAACCTTCAGTTCCATCTGGCCGCTGCTGACGCGAATCGCATACTTGCTATCGCAAAAGGCTTCGATGGCTGTTCCCTGGAGCAAAGATTCCATCTGGGCGAACTTTCCCGGGACGAATGGAGCTAGTAGCCCGCCAGATGCCAAGAGCGCTTCGCAATCTGGACCCGCAACGAGCACGACACGTCCACCCTGGACCATCCATTCCAGGAGAGCATCGCGCTGATCGGTGGTGAGTTTCGCGGCGGCTGAATTGACTTGACCGATCGCTAGAATAATCCCATCGATCCCATCGTAGGCGAGAGAGTCTCTGGGTAAACCGGTTTGGTTGCGGATCGGAACGACGTACGTGGCCACGCTGGGATCGAGGGCTGGATTGTCCAACGCTTCGGCCAGGCCAACGGGAGGACCAATCGAAAGGAACAGTCGGCTTGTTCCGGCCAATCCTTGACGGACACCTGCCACCTCAGACGCTCCCGTGAAAAATGCCTTTTCAACCAAGGACTTCCCATCGCGGACGAGCCGAACGCCGAACGTTGCATCCACGCGGCCGACTCGAATCAGAAAGAACACCTTCCTCCGTTGCCTGGTCCCCGCTGATTCCGGCAAGGGTGCCACCGATGGATAGGTTACGATCGCGCCATCGCTATCGGGTGCATCGACCTCAACCTGATAATCGACGGGATCCGACCCGCCTTCAATCGTTACCGTTGCAGGTGTCCAGAAGCCGAGTTTGTAATACCCATTGAATCCGATCGTGAAATCCGCGATACGCGGATTCGATGCCAGAGGTGCTGCCGATGGTTCTAGAGTCCAGGCGCTTGGAGTGAAGAACACCAAGAAGAACAGGCCAAGAATACAGATCCATGCTTGTTTTTCAGAAATCATCACGGTTTTCCGGCATCATCACAGGTACAAATAAACCCTCCACATCCAGGGCAACCGGTCCCATATTTTTGAACCACTGCTTCTGTCAGATCCACGCCAACGACATTGGCGATTGTTGTCAGCCAGGCAAGCACATCGGCAAACTCACTCATGCGATCTTCGTGGGAGCCGTCCCGCAGCGCGGCTGCGAGTTCACCGATTTCTTCCATCAGCCACATGAAGGTCCCATCCACGCCCCGCGCCATGTCTTTTTTCAAGTACATATCACGGATAAGACGCTGGAAATCACCGAGTAGAATATCATGTCGTGTTGGATTCACTCTTCCATCTCCTTGGTCAATTGTTGTGCTTGACCGTCTCCTTGGTGGACCAGTGGGAGCAGCACATTTTTGGCACGGTCCCTATCACCGGCCCGGAGACATGCCTTGGCCCAATCGATTCTAAGATCGTGGCGGTCTGGGGCCAGGTCGACACAGATTTCGTACGCGTCGGCCGCCTCGGCATGGCGGTCGAGTTGTTCCAGCGAACGGGCTGCCAGCAGGTGCATGTCCAAGTCGAGTACATCGATGCAGGTCGCATCCTCGGCCCATCCGACGGCTTCCGCATAGTCGCCCCGTTCCGCGGCCAGCAGTGCGAGCTTCTTTCGGATCGTCGAGTTGTCACCTTCCGCCAGAGCCAGCTTTTCAAGCGCGTCGGTGAGTGTCTTTTTGGCTCCGCTGGTAAGCGCCATGGCAGCCAGCCGGCGCGTCCACGCCAGGTCATTCGGCCAGCGGCTGGCGCCGAGTTTCACAAGCCGTTCCGCTTCGGCGGTCGCGCCGTCCTGGTATCGGAGCCCCGCGAGTAATTGCACGATTTCCGGTTGCGGATTCGTTTCATCCAAGCAGGCAACAAGCCGATCCACGGCAGCTTGGCGATTTCCGGCAACGAGCAGCAGCTTCGCCTCCACATATGCCGCGCGAGGATGGTTCGGATGTTTTTCCAGAATCGGCTCGATCAATTCGCGCGCTGTTGGATAGTCCTTGTGTTCGATATACGCAATGGCTAGCGCAGAAGCGATGCCAGGATCCTCAGGATTCTCTTCGTGGGCTTGTTGAAGATCCGTGAATCCGCGGGGGATCTCGACGCGATCCGATAACGATGCAGTTACCTTTTTCAAATACTCCGAGTATCCCTTCTCGAATTCAGCCACGGACCCGCCAAAACAGTTCCTGATGGCATTCTCGGTTTGCATATTGTCGGCGTATGCCGCAAGGAGCCGGATTAGGGAATCGTCCCCGAAGCGTTCGAGCATATACTCGGCATACAATTCCGCCTGGCAATAGGCCATCTGCCAATCGTCGTGCGAACCGGGCCGGATGAATCCGAGATGGATCGTATCCAGAGTGAAGACTTGATTACCTGGCACGCGATGCGAGAGGAGGGTATTCCATTCGGCTGGGCGGGGTTGGTCCTCCAGTAGAACCGCCAAGGCTTCCGTGTACCAGTGCGGAATATTGAAATCCGTCTGATGGAAATTGATGGCATGGACGATCTCGTGCCGGAGAATGCGAGCCCAGTGGACGCGAAGATCCGATCTTGAAGTCGGTGAAACCATGGCCACCGTATTTCCAGTACAGGCACCGATCGTATCGATCCGAGGCAAACCGACAATGCGAGCGCTGAACCAGCCATGACCGTCGGTGTTCTTTGCCTGGTTGAACAGTTCGATCAGTATACGCCCCGAAGGTTCGTCATGGAGCCTGCGAACCAGTTCAGGATAAATCTTTTCCAGATAGCGAGCCGCGCACTTTGCTAGAACACGATCGTAGTGCGGGTCATACCGGATGATGAAATGCTCTGTTGTTAAATCTTCGTAACCGGACAGGACATCAAGGACAGCCAGTGTGTTTTTGACACGAACATTGAACGGATCGATTTTAAAGGACTCCTCGAGAACGATCCGAGCCGAGGATTCGTCGCCCATTCGCATCTGCATCAAGCCGAGATGGGCCCGCGGGCCGATGCACTGGGGCATGACTTCGACTGCCTTGGCAAAATACCTCGCGGCCGCGGGGTATCGCCGGTTCTTGTCAAGAGCCAATCCGAGCTCGAAATAGAACGAACCTGGATGCGGATTGCGGCCCGTGACCTCCCGGATGATCGATGCCATCCGATCGCTTGCATCCGAAACGGCTGGTAGCCGTTTCTCCTTGCCGTCCGCGCCGCGGGAGTTCTCTGGGCCGGCTTCTTTCTTTGGGGAGTTCCTGCCGGACTGCTCCGTGAGCGAGCCATCCATCAATCCGTAGGCTGCAGCAAGCCGTCCAAGCGTGGGTTCGTGAAGTGGATGGATGGCACGAGCTTGTTCGAGGAATGATATTGCCGTTACTGGATCGCATAAGAAAAAAGCAATATCAGCTTCCAATAGGAAGGCATCAAGATACCTCGGATTGATTTCACGCGCTCGGCTCAAAAGCTGGCGCCCCTTGGGCAAATCAAAATTTTGAATGGCCAATTGGGCCAGGGCCGTGAGCACATCGGGGGAATTCGGATTGATCTTCCGTGCTGCGGCCAGTTCCCGAGCGGCATCATCCGCGTTGAACTTCTCTAGAAACAACTTGCCAGTTGCCAGGACTGCCGGCCAGTAGTTGGCCTCCGCGGTCAATGCGTCTGGGTAGAATTCCTTGACGAGAAATGAGAACTGGTCGCTCAGACGGTTCCATCGCGCATATTCGGCAGCCGCCAGCCCAATCCAGTGCAGATCATCGGGCGAAAATCTTTCGTCGGCTGCATTGTAATAATCGATGAACCATTGATACGCCCGGTTGGCTTCCTCCAGTCTTCCGGATCTTCGGCAGAGTTCTGCCTTGACCCATCGAGCGGCAAGTTGATTCGATTGGTTGGCAAGGGCTTTACCAGCTGACTGACTCGCCGCGTCATAGCGGCCTTGGTCCAGATAAAGCAAGGCCAGCCCGGCCAGGGGCCGCGGATCGAGTGGGAACGATCCGGCGGTTGCCTCCAACAATTCCTCCGCGGCATCATCGCAGCCCGTCTCCCGCAATGCAGACGCTTCACCCATCGCTGCATCCACTGGCTCTGACTCGCGAAGAGCACGATACTCCGCGATTGCCTCGCGGTAGCGGCCAGTCAAGCGGAGCTGCCGGGCCCGATCCAGCGCCGGTGCGTCGGCCTGCGATTGACCGAATGTCACAAATACAATGGCAACGGCAACAAGGATATTTCGCATCGCGGAAAGAGGAATACTCCCCCGGATGCATTGGAAGGGAACAATATAAAAAAATAGGATGAACAAAGCGTTGACTTGCGATTCATGAACTGCCACAGAGGCCGCGGAGTCCACAACGGACTAAGCAATAGGTCGAAAGACGGCACCTAAACAGTCACATGTTCCCCCGGTTCCAGAAGGATCGGATCGGCAGCCGAATGACGCTGGACCTTCGCTGCCCAAGCCTCCGCATCTTGGACGATGGGGGGCCATGTATTGTAGTGGCATGGGACGACTTTTTTCGGATTGAGGAACTTGATTGCTTCCACCGATTCGTCGGGGCCCATGGTAAAGAGATCGCCAATGGGTAGCATGGCCATGTCAATCTTGTTCATGCCGATCAGTTTCATTTCAAGGAAAAGGGCGGTATCGCAGGCAAAATAGATCCTGCCGCCCGAAACAAACTGGATCAAGAATCCGCAAGCAGTCCCGCCATAGGTACCGTCTGGGAGACTGGAACTATGATGGGCGAGTGTCATCGTCAGGCGGCCAAATGGCAGATGGACACTTCCGCCAAGATTCATGGCGAGCGTTTTTTCCTCCGCGACGCCCTGCTTCTTGAGCCACTGGCAAATCTCGTAATTCCCAATGACCTGCGCCCCAGTCCGCGCGGCGATGTTCACCGCGTCGGATAGATGATCGTAGTGGCCATGCGACACTAGAATCGAATCCGTCTCAATGGCTCCCGCTTTTCTTGGCGCAGTCGGCGAATCGTCCAGGAATGGATCGATCAGAATTCGATGGGATCCCGATTCCACGAACCAGGTATTGTGCCCTAGCCAGGTGATTTCGGTTGCCATGATGATTCTCCACGTAAAATCGCGTTCATATTCCGTTTATACATCTCAACACCAGGCTGTCCATATGGATTGATCTTGATGAGTCGGCCCTCCACCACGGTGGCGAGCATCAACATTTGAAAGAGTTGGCCGAGCCAAAATGCGTCGAGTTTCGGCAGAATCAGGTCAGCGGTTGGACGGTCAACATCCCAGTAGGCTTGATTCGTCCCTGCGAAAGCGGCGTTCAGGATATCAGGGAGTGTTTTATCGGCCAATGCATTCAGAGCGTCCTGATCATGTTCACTCACACCAACGGATAATGGTTTGCGGTTCGATTCTTCCACGACCAGGTTCGTAATCAACTTATCACGCCGGCCGTCCTGGTGTTGTTGGCCACGCGAGTGGAGATCTCGGGTATTGACGATCGTTAACGGCGTGGCCCCACGTTCCTCTTTTCCGAGGCTCTCGGCAAGAAGTTGGTCGTACCATAATCCGACGGCCTCAAGTCGCTTTCCCCAGGTCGACAAGATTCGGATTGGGCAATGCCCCTCCTTTTCCATCCAATGGGAAACACCGACAAATTGGAGGACACAATTGGTTTCTGGATCGGCAGTACGAAAATGCCGGTTCATGGCAGATGCGCCATCAAGCAGCTGGATGATATCCAGGCCCATCGTTGCCGCTGGAAAGAGACCCACAGGCGCCAGGACCGAGAATCGGCCACCGACACCATCCGGAATTCGGAAGACGTCCGGGCATCCCAGGGCCTCGGACAGGTTATGAAGCCGGCCATCCGGCCCGGTGATCGGCACGATACGTTGGGCGATTTCCGCCGGATCGCCGCCACATTCGTTCGCAAGTTGCCGAAGCAAGATGCGGAAGGCGACTGCCGTTTCCAGGGTGCCGCCACTTTTACTGATCACCACGATCATCCATCGCCGGTTGGCCGATGGCTGGGGCGCCTCTTGCTCAAGCAGATCCAGCAGACCGGCCAGACTGTCATTGTCGACATTGTTTCCTTCGAAATAGAATCTTGGCCGGTTATTCCGTCGCGCGCGGGAAAGCTCGTTGTGGTACGGGTGGCAAAGGGCTTCAAAAATCGCCCTGGCACCCATGTACGAACCGCCGATCCCTAAAAGGACGACACGATCGAATTCCTGGGCCACCCAGTCGGCCTTCGCCATGATTTGACCGACTTGGCTATTTTCTTTGTCCTTCTGGAAGTCCGTTAACAGACGATCGGGAAGGTCGATGAAGCCGGCATCCAAAGGCCTTTTTTCCTCGGGGACCGGCGTTCCAGCCGCCCACTGATCGGCATCGGCTAGCACTTCGCGGCGGGCCGCGGCAAGCTCAGGCACGAGTTCCGCCAGCCTTTTTTCATTCAAACCGTGCCGGTCCGTCATCACGCCGCGCGCGCCAAAGCGTAGGCATTTCATCGATTTTTCCTTATTTTTCCAGAGGATAAGATTCTTGTGTTGATTGTATCGACCAAGGGGTGCACGGCTAGTGCTTCGTCCACCGGCTTCTCCACGGCTTCCAGTAGAAAACAACGGGAATTGGCAGAGCGAGTCAATCGGTCCAGAGCCTTGTTAATGCACTGCGATGGGCATGAGGCCTTGAGATTTGCGCAGCTTTATTTCAGCGATGTGGACCGCGGCAATGCGTTCGATGAGGCTTGATTTCGCGGCCAAAAGTTCGAGCTCTGTCTTTGTGATATCAAGCCATGTGGTGTCGGTGATATCACGTTTTTTAATGAGTTCGTCGCGTCGTGCTTCCCAGCTAGCCAGCACCTGGTCCGCCAGGATGGCTCGAGTGTATTCCACCTCGAGCCGTTTTAATCCAGAACGGATCTCGGCGGCTGCCAATTCCTCACTCGTTGCAAGCAGATGCATGAGTTGCTCGTTTCGGACGGCAAGCTCGTCCCAATCGAAGCCACGGCACCGCAAGAACGATGGGCCCGGCTTGGTGACAATACCAGTCGATGCGTCCACGGATTTGAGAACACCTTGGGCGACCGGTAGCGTGTCCGTGTCCAGCCGATTCAGGACCAGTCGCACGGCTTGGAGCCCATGACGGTTCGAAAGGCCATTGCTGACTTCGGAATCCATATCGATGGAAATGGGCTGGAGTTTCCAATCAATATCCGGCCAGTACTCCTGATGGACCTGACCGCCGGCACAACCGAGCAGAACATGGAGTTGATCATCCAGTTGTTGCCGAGCGAGCACCAGTTGGGCCTGTTGATCCAGAAGCGTCCATTGCTGGCGATCCATCAACCGCCGATCCACATCGGGGAGCAGTCCCTCACGGTGCAACCGGTCGAGCCGGTCCGTGGCGTTTTGGGCGATCTTGATACCCTGCTCCAACTGCTGCCGGCGTCCATGGAATTCGGCGAGCCGATAAAACATTTCCAGGGCGTCGCATGCCGCTGCATGACGTTCCTCTGCCACGCGGAGGGCCAAGAGGTCCCGAGTCAGGAGCATTGCGCAGGCAGCTTTACGCGATGCGCAACATGCCAGCGCTTGGGCGAGTGAACGCTCCAACTCAATCAGGTCCGCGGACATGGCCGCTGCCACGGCCCGCGACTGGCATTCGGCCGCTGTCAGACGACCGAATGTTCCGTTGGCAATCGATGCAGTCTCCTGACTGGCTGCGATCTCTTCGATCACCGGTTCGATCTTCTGCTCAGAAACCGGCTCCTCAACACATGCCGGAACACCCCAACAAGGCCAAGAAATTCCCACCCGCCGCGCGCAGCCTGACTGCAGCAGGAAACCGAAGACAATAGCTACTAAGGCGATCCTTCGCACGGTATCATCTGACAGCGGTAATCCATTACCGCGGTCTGTCGTGGGGAAACGAGGGGTTGTTGAAAGCGGAGAGGCCCGGCTCTTCGAAAAAGCCGAAGACGAGAAGCCCGGCTTTTCCGAAAAGAAGCCCGGCTTTTCATAAAAGCCGGGCTTCTTAACAAGCCGGCTTCTTCGCAGCATGGGCTTCTTCGCTACTGCATTCTTCCTGAAACGGGCCATGTCCTATAGCCGTTGGCGCGTATCAACGATCCAGAATCGTTTATCGCCTCTACCCCCCACCTCAGTAAGCTTTTTTCGGATTCGATCGCTTGGGGAATATGGAGAAGGTTTTCCGTTCAGGGAGAGCGTTGTGGACACGATGGAGGTACGTTCACTCAATCTCGAATGGAATGGCAGGGAGTGTTCCGATTTGGATGCGCTGATTTCGACCCTGGGTCGTCCGTTCGGTAAAGGCGTCCACAATCAAATTTCCTTTCAATCCCGATTGGACTTTGTGGGGCTCCGCGTGGAATTGGATGGCAACACCGGTTGGAATTGGCGTCATCTTCTGGATGGTGATCCCGTCAGGTGGTTCGTTTAAGACCAATTGAATCTGGTTTGGAATCGGTCGGCCGGCCATGGCGATTTGGACATCTGCCGTTTTACCTGCGGAGAATTTCACCGGTTGTTGTTCCGCAAGACGCATGGGTCCCCGAAATCGCCGCCCCGGCATCGTGGCAACGACGAGCGCATCCGCCGGGACCAGATGGCGATAAAAAAAAGCTTGCATCCGATCATCGGCTGGAATAGCCTGGCGGGAAATGGTGCGTCCATTGACTTCGGACTGTCCCACCAGAGAGATCCGGCATGGCTTTTCCAACGGGGTGGGCGGTATGGTCAAGGTGAGCCGGACCTTGTCTGTTCCGGCGGGAATCCGACCGCCGCTGAGCATGAATTTTGGAGGCGGATTTTCTAACGTGAGCCGGATATCACCCTGGAATCCGTTCTTGCGCAAGGCATACACGGTGATCGGGATGGTTTCACCGGCACGCACATTGAGTGTCGATGGCACAACACGTAATGCAAAATCGGGCTCGTGACCATTCAAATAAAGCCGATATCCATAGGCGGGCCCACCCTTCTTTTGGGTATCGCCCACGAAAAGATAATAGAATCCGTCTTTCGGTATCGTAACGCTGAATCGAGAATCGGCATGGTGGGTTAGCAAGCCGGCTCCTGGATCCTCGTGGTCGTCATTGGTACCCAACAACTGGCCGCTTGCATCGGTTAGCTTGAGGATGGAATCGAGTGGCCAGCCGAGCCGGCGCGCCATGATTTCTGCGTTCAATATCTCTCCAGAACGGCACTGGAAACGAAAAATGTCCCAATCACCGGAGTAATCCATCCGCCCGTTGAGGATCTGCGGGAACTCCACCTGTTGCGCTTCTTCCGGGCAATTGTTCGGTTCCTTTTCGAGGCAATTCGGCCGCGTGTCAACGGCGAAGGAGACCGGATTGCATAAGGGTACGTCATTGAGTTGGGTGATCGCATGTACCTGCGATTCCATTGCATTGCTTTCCCAAATCAACCTGTCCGTTGGCAAGTTCCAGCCCGTCAACTCCACGATCGTTGCATCGCCCGCATGGCCGCCGAGCGGGAAGATACTCGTGACCAAGGGGATCTCTCCTAGTGTCAGACGATAGACGAAATCCTCGCGACCGCGATAGATCGCGTCTTTCATTTCCAAGATATAGTGGCCATCCTTGGGGATCTGGCAAACGAGCACGGGATCGGGATCGAATCGGAAATCGTCCGAATATGCGATTTCCTTGCCATCCGCGTCATACAGCGTCAGCACACCTTGAAACCAGCCGGGAACGGCATCCGCCAGATAGGGAATCAATTGCCGCGCCCGGACGGCTGCCACGAGCTGGTATCCTTTCCGGGCCTTGAAACGAAACCGGTCGACATCGCCCGGCAGAATCTGACCATTCACAACACAGGGAAGTGAATCCTGGATGCCAATATCAGCCAGCCGATCGTTTGGTTCCATTTCCAAATACTCCGGATACTGCCCGACAAAGAACCGGACTGGATTCGAGAGACCGGAGGCCGTCCATAAACGTAGTTCGTATTTGCCCGGATTGGTTGCCGGATCGATCGTGACTTGGAGCGTGACCAATTCTCCCATTTGTGGATTCGGTTGGTATTTCGGATCGTTGCGATTCCTCCGGAACTCGTCGAAGGCGGATAAATCCTCCTGGCGAACTCCCATTTCCAGGACGATCTTCCGGATTGCTATCTGGAAACCGGCCTGGCCAGCTGGCCGGTTCCCATTCTTGATCTCGGTTTGCAGGCGTTCTCGAGCTTCCTCCAGTTTCTCTCGAATCTCGTTCATCTGTTTCTGAGTCAAGGGCGGTGAGTACTTCACGACGGTTCCTTGGAGCCCTTTTCCGGAAAAGAGAACATCGGTCGAGCCGTTGAGGAATTGCCCGCCGACGACCACTTGGAATGTGGTGCCCTGGCAGCCGCCAGCAGGGCAGACATATCCAATCTCTGCGATGCGTGGCACGGCCTGGCCCCAAACATGGGGCATTGCCACGGGAAAGAGACCGAACCCTAGGAGGATATGCCACGGTCGTGGTTTCATCGGAGGCTCCGCGCAATGGTTTACATGATTTCTTTCAAGTGGCCACCGATATCAACGCCATCCGCTGCAGACGGTGTGGCGTGAATGGTGAGTCCGAGGGGATTTGGCAGGGTTGCCTCGGGATCGATTCCGAGTAATTCGTACATGCTGCCAATCAGATCCCAAGGGTAAACGGGCCGTTCCTGGACGTGTTCCCCTTTCGCATCCGACGCACCCACGACATGGCCACCTTGGAAACCACCGCCCGCGACCACCGCCGAGAAGACGTGCCCGTAGTGGGATCGGCCACCATTCCATGGCGGTTCCCACTGCACTTTCGGACCACGGCCGAACTCACCACTCCACCAGACGATGGTGCTTTCAAGCAATCCGAGGGCGGACAGATCCTCAAGGAGCGTTGCCATGCCCTTGTCCATCTCCGGTAATTTGCGACGCATGATTTGGAAGTGCTGTTTATGCGTATCCCAGCCTTTATAGTTGATCGTGACAAATGGGACTCCACGTGCAACGAGCCGGCGGGCCATGAGGCAAGATTGCCCAAACGTGTTGCGGCCATACCGGTCCCGCAAGCCATCCTCTTCCTGGGAAAGATCAAATACTTTGCCGGCATCGCCGAGAATCATGTCATACGCTTCTTTCTCACAGGTGTCCCAATCTGCCAGTTGCGGATCCCCCGGCATGGCGCGCCCGAGCCCATTGAGCTCGTGCAATAGATTGCGCCGTTGCCGCTGCTGCAATTCGGAGATGCCTGGCGCGATGACGCCTTCCACGGCAAATACTTTCTGTCCTGGATCACCACCCGTCGCAAAGGGTTTGTAACGTGGACCAAGAAATCCGGCCTCGGAAAATCGTCCCTGAGGTTGAGTCAGCACGATATAAGGCGGAAGGAGCCCTTCGTATCCCGCGTCATACCCTTTGAAAAGCGAAACCACGGCACCAACACTCGGATAAACGACTCGGCCGCCCGGTTGACGTCCGGTTTGAACGATATAGGACGCGGTTTCATGCGAGTTCACCCCGTGGGTCATGCTGCGAATGATGGAATACTTGTCGGCTTGTTTTGCCAGTTCGGGGAGTAATTCACCGATCACAATCCCATCCACATTGGTTGGGATTGGCTTGTTCAGTGGGCCGCAATAGTCGTACCCGGCATCGGGCTTGGGATCAAACGTATCCAGATGCGACGGTCCACCCCACATCCAAATTTGGATCACCGCCTTGGCCTTTGCCGGGCGTGGGGCTGCGAAGGCTGGGGCACCGAACCGGCCGGCGAGCAGGAGGCCGGCGGCTCCGCCAAGACCACGCCGCAAGACGGCCCGCCGCGAGAGCATTCTTGTTGAATCCATCTCGAAGACCTCATGAATCATGAATGATCTGGCAGAATATCAGGTTCCCATCCTGCTAATGCCGGTAAATAAACTCCGCACTATTGATCAATGCCCACGCGAGATCCGTGAATGGATTACGGCCTTTCACTTCGCCAGATTGAGAATACGCGCGTACGATCTGCAACTCCTCCTCGGTCGGGAACCGGGAGAGGATCGTCAAGTAGAGATTCCGAACCACCTCCACTTGATTACGGCCCGACCGGATCAATTGATTGAGTTGATCACCGCGTTCGATTTTTTGTCGGATATGGGTTGAGTTGAGTAAATGCAGACGCTGTTCGGCCGTGGGCCGGTTGTTCCGTTCCGATACCAAGCCTGTGTCGCGGGGTGGGCGTCCGAACATTTCGAGGAAGGAACTCGTGATGCTTCCATCCGCCAAGGCAATGGAACGCTGATGTTCCGGGATGATTGTATACGGTTCCGGGATCAGACTGTAATATTCCTCCGTGGTCCCGGATATCTGGCAGAGGGCGTCCATGAGCACTTCCGCGTCCAGTCGGCGTAATGGATAGGATGCAAAATAGGCTGCCGCTTGCGGGTGCTCGGATCTGGAAATGGAAGAGAACTGGTACGTTTTTGAATTCAGAATCAACCGGTAAATATGCTTCAAATCGTATTTTGAAGAGGTCAATTCCTGTTCAAGAAAGGCCAGTAATTCGGGATGGCTGGCCGCCTGATCGGGGCGTATGGCATCCGGCTCATGGATGATCCCACGCCCTAAAAGCCAATACCAGATGCGATTGACAATATTTCGATTAAACCATGGATTCTCCGGACGGATCAGCCAGTCGGCAAAGACCTCGCGGGGATCCTTTTCCACGGACAATGGAATTCGAGTGCCATCCGGAAGGATCCCTTCGATGGCTCCACCCGCGGCCGCCCGAGTCATGGCCACGGTATCGAAGAAAATAATCTCTTCTTTCCACTCGGTGGTCTGTTTGTAACCGACGTAGGAAAAAAAGCTGGCCATTCCTGCCAATCGATCTGCTTCCCAGGATTCCGCGCGCGTGCCCATGAATGTCAACCCGACGGCACGAGCCAGGGTTTGGGGATCGCGGCCCTGAACCGCGCGATAGAAATTAACCTGCGGGACGCGGAAATTGCTGCCACTTCCGGTGAGCAGTTCCCGGGCAAACCGATCGTACGGCATGTTCTCCCGGAGGCTTGCCCAGATCCAACGATGATAGGCTTGCACCGCATTGGGCCACAAATTGATCGGAAATTCCGCCTTCACCCGCAACAGATCGCCCCACTTCATGGCCCAGTAGTCAGCAAATTCCTCGCGTTCGAGCAAGTGTTCGATCAAGGCACTTCGCTTATTGGAATCCGGGTTCTGCAGGAAATGGCGGGCCTCTTCCAGTGTTGGTAGTGTGCCGAGGAGATCGATATAAACCCGCCGCACGAAAACCGCATCCGAACAGATCCGCGCCGGTTGAATTGCCAACTGCTTGAGCTGATCGAATACCAGGCTGTCAATAGTGCCCGCGGGCGTTGGTTCCTCATCGCTCTGGTACAGACTCGAAACAGGCAGTTCCGCCGCCATTCCGGTCGAAACTGGGAAGAGGAGAACTGCGGCAACCAGGGAATTCTGCATCGAGAGGATCCAACCATGCATTCTATGGATTCTTGCGCCACTGCGGGGCCAGGGCGACCATCAGGAGCCCGATGTTTTACCGGTCCAAGGCCTGGACTGGATTCATTGGTTGCGTAACCCTCAATCAATACATCGAGTCTTCCCCAATCGCAAGATATCTTGATATTTTATACCATGAATCTCGTTCACTTGCACTGACATAGTATTTGATTTGTTCGGGGGAGTTGAAATGATGGGCCGGTTGAACATTTGCAGACTATGGATGGCCGTGGCCTTCTTGGGTGCTGGTGCAGGGGCCATCGCCGTCGTTGCGGCTGAATTGGCGTTGGATGAGAGCCCCGCGGGCGACGGGGAATGGGGTTACCGCCCGGCCGCGGGTTCTACCGTCCAAGTCAGCCCCCCCAGTTTCTGCTGGCGGCCGCAAAAAGATTGCGTTGCCTGGGAAATTGAGTGCAGCCTGGATGAAAATTTCCGTGCGATCCAATATCATGCACCAGAGATACGGATGAATGTCCACTGCCCGGCACACCCTTTTCCTCCGGGCACGTATTTCTGGCGCTACCGTGGCGTCGATCAAGCCGGAAATACAACAGCATGGAGCCAAGCGCGATCGTTTGCCATACCGGCAACAGCATCCCCTTTCCCGATGCCATCGCGTGAAGAACTGATCGCCCGAATTCCGCGGAGTCATCCTCGGTTGTTCATCCGGCCAGAAGATCTACCTCGTCTGCGCGAACTGGCCGATGGGGCACTCGCCGAGCAATACCAAAAACTGATATCCCGATGCGATAAGCTGGTTGCCAATCCACCGCCGACCGAGGAACCGGAAAAGTATCCCCCCGGCATGGTTCGTGGAAGCTCCGAATGGCGCGATCTTTGGTGGGGTAATCGCACCTACACCATCACGGCCCTCGATGGCGCGGCCACGCTTGGTTTTGCACGGCTTCTGAGCAAGAAGGAAGAATACGGGCAACTGGCCAAACGGATCCTGTTGGATTGTGCCCAATGGGACCCTCAAGGTGCCACTGGGTACCAATACAACGACGAGGCCGGGATGCCGTACGCATACCATTTCGCGCGGACCTACACGTTCATCCATGACCTCCTCACCGAAGAAGAACGCTCCCGGTGCCGTCACGTGATGAAAATCCGTGGCGAAGAGATGTATCGGCACCTCTACCCGCGCCACCTGTGGATGCCTTATGCGAGCCATAGCAATCGGGCTTGGCATTTCTTGGGCGAGGTCGGCATCGCCTTTCTTGATGAAATTGAAGCCGCCGACGATTGGGTCTGGTTCGCCATGAACGTTTTCTATAACGTGTACCCCGTCTGGTCCGACGAGGATGGAGGTTGGCACGAAGGGATCAGCTATTGGTCCAGCTACATGGGCCGCTTCACGTGGTGGGCGGATGTGATGCGAACCGCGATGGGGATCGATGCCTATCAAAAACCCTATTTCAAGAAGGCCGGTGACTATCCGCTCTACCTGATGCCACCCGGGACGATCGGCGGAGGATTCGGCGATGGAGCCAATCGGTACAAGGCATCCCAAGTCGTCCCGCTCTGTAGTCAGCTTGCGGCACAAGCCGGCAATGGATATTGGCAGTGGTATGTCGAACAGATGGGCGGCCCGATCCCCGAGGCCGGCTATATCGGCCTGGTGCGAGGCATGCTGCCGCCAGTGAAGTCGGTCGCACCCGACAACCTACCTGTTTCCCGGCTTTTCCGCGGTACCGGCCAGGCTTATCTGAATACAACGCTTTTGAACGCGGATCAAAATGTCCAAATCGTCTTCAAATCGAGCCAAATGGGTACACAATCCCATGGCAATGAAGGAAACAATTCGTTTGTGCTCTGGGCTTATGGCCAGCGCTTGCTGGTCCGATCCGGCCATTACTACAACTACGGTGGAGACCATCATCGGGGTTGGGTCTGGAGTACCCGGTCACTCAATAATATTACCGTCAATGGCATGGGCCAGATCCCACGATCGCCCAGCGCCAAAGGAAACATCATCGCCTTCCAAACCACGCCTTCGATCGATTCCGTGGTGGGAGAGGCGGGGAGTGCGTACCGCGATCTCAAAAGGGATCGCCCGGATGATCGAATATTGGAGAGATATACCCGAGCAATCCTCTTCGTGAAACCGGAACTGGCCATCATTTTCGACCGGCTCGAAGCATGCGAACCCGCGACATTCGAATACTGGCTCCACGCAGTCAATGCATTCCAGCTGCATGACCAACAAAAGATCACGGTGCAGGCTGAGAATGTGGCTTGCCAAATCCAGATCCTGACCCCGCAAGAATTAGTCATTTCCCAGAC
>JAFGFZ010000493.1 GCA_016930815.1 Pirellulales bacterium
CAGGGTTGCGAGACGGTCGGTACCCTCCCGTCTCTGCACCCTGGGCTTGTATAAGGTCGCCCCCGTTGGGGCTGAGGCTTCGATTGACTTGTGTGCAACAACAAGGCGTGTCACCCTCGGATGAGCACAGTTACCCCAAATTTTAAACTTGACGGAGCACTAGGCAATGGATGGTTGTTTATCCAGCTCACGCAATGTCTTTTGCTTGCCGGGGTTCGATGCCTTCGGGGGTTTCATTGCTATGGATATCAAACCATTCCGGTTTGAAATCGATACGGCAGCTCTGGTCCATCGCGATATTGCTAGTCAGCGCGATCACGGAATCCGCCAGCGCGACTTTCGGATGGCAGCGTGGGAGATTCGGTTTGTCCTTGTCGCCAGGATTCCGAATGCACCAGGCCCAATGCTCGATTTCCTCGCGGTAGCCGCGACTCACCGGGCCTGCAGCAGCTTGGGCAATTGCTGCCTCGCCACCTCCGCTTTCCGTGGTATCGAGGGTGGGTCCGCTGTCGCTCTTTTTGACACCGACGTAGCTGGTTGTATCCGAACCAGCAAAGAGCATGACATCCTGTTCGCGTTCGAGAATCATGGTCCCCTTCGTTCCATAGACGACTTCGCCATAGCCGCCGAAACCATTGCCGTTGATGGAGGAGTAGGTCACGACAATCTTCTTATTGGGATCGGCAATTTTTTTGGATTCATAGTCCTCGTAATATCCCTTGCCAGGAAACTCAAACGAGCAGTAGACATGGTCGTCGCAGTCGCGGTCGACGGGGAAAAGGTGCCGGCCACCGACGGCCACGACGGAGAGGGGTAAAACCTTTTCGCCATCGTCACGCTGGGAACTGATGAAAATACTTGCCGCATCCAGTTGATGGCTGCCGAGTTCGGCCATGAGACCGCCACCCGTTCGATTCCACAATCGCCAGCGGATCAATTCTTCCAGGGGTGAACGGATGGTTCCCTTCCCATCTTCGAGTGTTATTTCCTGATAGCCATAGCTGGAAGCATTGATGGCGGCGTCTTTTAACTGGGCTTCATATTGGGCAAGCTTCATGGCCATTTTTTCACGGTCGCGGGCCGAATATTTTTTCGTGTCATTGATATTCTTCTGGAGCGTGAAGTATTGCTCAAGCAGCACGTGGGCCCCGCGGTATTCGGCTTCCCGGTTTTCTTTTCGAGCGGCGCGGCGGCCGTCAAGATATTCAGCCTCGCTCATCATTTCCACGGGCAAAGGCGGCTGCCAGGAATCATTGCCCGGAAGATTCCCACGATGCCATTGGGCCCGAATGTAGTGAACATCTCCAATCAGGCCGCGTTTGATCGTGTCCACGGCGTTATCATAGAGCACGCTGTAATGCCGCTGGTGGCCGGTTGCGAGCAAGAGGCCGGTATCCTCCGCGACGCGAGCCATCTCTTTGCACTGGTGAGCACTATGCGCCATGAGCTTTTCGGTCAGGACATGTTTCCCTCGGCGCATCGCTTGGATGGACACGACATCATGCAGGTGGAGTGGCAACGCGATAATTACCGCCTCGACCTCCGCATTGTCGAGCAGTTCCTCATAGCGATCGGGATAGACTTTCACATGTTTTTTGGCTTCTTCTTCGGTCTTCCAGCCATAGACGTGCATTAGGCCAGGCCGAGCCGCGTTCGCACTGTCACTGGAATGATCGCCATGAAAGGCCCGCCAGATGTTGTATGGCCGGATATCCGCGATGGCGACGACCTGGATGAATTCAGGATTGATCGCTCCGATCAGGACACAGCCCTCGTCGCCGGTCCCGATGACACCGACACGGACTGGATTATCAACCGTCTTGCCATACCCGAAGTAGGCGGCGCCGAGACTGGTGCCTGAAACCACGGCGGCAAGGGCGGATCCCTTGAGAAAATCGCGCCGAGTTGTGCCGACCACGTTGTTAAAATTCTCTTTGCCGATTTTTTTCTCTTCTGGCGAGAGATTCATGCTGTCAACTCCTTGTTTATTCTGGCCCTAGTGGGGCCTTTATTGGTTTCTGGTGCAACGCTTGGAAAAGAACGAATGGATAAAGAAATCAAGCCCTCCATACCGGCCGGCTGCCGTCGCGATCAACAGGATCAAGGCCGTGAACTCGACCAGCTGGTAGTGGAAGAACTGCAGTTCCGCCCCGGCCACCCATGGCGGCTGGCTGGCGAGGATACTTAGTAGAAACATGGCCGCCGCAAACGAAGCGAGGCGTGTGAACATACCCGCCAATAGGAGGACCCCGATGCCGAAGGTGAACCATGTCACGATCAGATTGATCATGTCCAGCCAAGTCGAGCTGGCCAGCACGGAGGTCACCTTTTTTTGCTGTTTTTCGGTAACATTCTCCGGGACCAGGGCTCGCAGTGCATCCGTATAGGCTTGTTCAAAATTCCGGATGTCGGCGATCCAGACCCCGGGCATGCCGCGTGTTTCTCCCTTTTTGTAGGCGATCCGCTCATCGAGATAGGGCAACTTGCCAGCCGCCGGGGATTGGTCCATTTGGCCCAGCCGATGCAGTTCGTGCCGGTACGTGACAATATCCGCTTCCTGCTCGGCCAAATAGTCCGCCAGCAATTGGATGCGTTGGCGGAGGATCTCATCGGCCTGTTTGATTTGATCTTCATTCAACGGGACAGCCGCCTTGAACTTAGTTAACAGCGCGGCCCAATCGCGCACGATCTCGTTTCCCCAGGGCTGATACGCGGCCACCGGCGGCAACTCGGCAGGTTCCGGTTTTTTTTCGGCTTTTGCTTCCGCCCTGCGTTTTTCATAATCGGCCTTCCAATTCGCAAGCCGTTCTTGATCTTCCGCCGAGAGGGGAACATCCAAGCGGGGTGTCTGCAGGTGCTCGCGCCACCGGTGGAAACCGGGAACTTGCTGGTGAAATAACTTGGCAAGAGGTCCAACCGCCTGGAGTAATAAGGGTTCGGATGAGAAGTTGGGATCCCGGAACTTGGCCATGCCCTCGCTAAGAAAATGCCAGCCAACGGCCAGCCGCAATAGGATCAGCGCGACAAGAGCGCAGCCACAGATTCGGGATCCGGTATGCACGAGATTCAACCCTTGTACCAGTACGTTATCCGTTCGTTGCGTAGCGGATGCCTTCCACCATCCACACGATATACACTATTCTATGCGTAAGAGTGGCCGATTGCCAATGGCCCTCTTGACATGGGCTAAGGCCATAACGCACCAGGATCTACGGATCGGCGCTGGTGGAGCGTGCAGGGTACGGTCCATGGAGGAAAAATCACACGAAACAGAGGAATCATCATGCGAATCGTTCTTTGTTATCCGGTGGAACCGCGCCATATCGCCGAGATACAGGCCGCTGCACCCGGCTCGGTCGTCATCGATGCCGGCCAGGAACGGATTGCAGAGGAGCTTCCCAAGGCGGATCTCTTTTGTGGCCATGCCAAGGTGCCTGTTCCTTGGGACGATGTGATGCAAGCCGGCCGGTTGCAGTGGATCCAATCTTCCGCGGCGGGTGTCGATCACTGCCTCGTCCCGTCCGTTCGTGCGTCGTCGATACCTCTCACCAGTGCCTCGGGAGTTCTGGCCGATCAGGTTGCCGAGCACACCGTGGCACTCCTCGGCGCGCTATTGCGCAGCTTGCCGGCATTCTTGCAAGCCCAGTCGCGACGTGAATATGTGCGACTCCCCACGCGCGACCTGCATCGCCGGCGCATTGGAATTATCGGTCTCGGTGGGAATGGACTCCGGATTGCGGAACTACTCCGACCTTACCGCACGGCCATCGTTGCAACCGATTGGTTTTCCATGGAACGGCCTGTTGCCGTGGACGAATTGCTGCCAGCCGATGCGATCGACGAAATATTACCGCGCGTGGATGTGTTGATTCTCACCGCGCCGTTGACTCCCGTTACCCAGAACATGATTCATGCCAATCGACTACTGCAACTACCAGCCGATGCGGTCCTCATCAATGTGGCTCGAGGTGGCCTGGTGGTTGAATCGGATCTTGCGAAGGTTCTTGCGGATGGCCATCTGGCTGGAGCCGGTTTGGATGTCGCGGCGATGGAACCCTTGCCAAAGGATAGCCCTTTGTGGGAACTACCCAATGTTCTTGTTACGCCACATGTCGGTGGCCAATCGGCTCGGCGGGCCGATAATATGACGAACCTATTCTGTGAAAACTTGCGACGTTGGTTTGCCGGCAGCGATTTGCTGAACCTGGTCGACAAAGAACTTGGTTTTCCATATCCTGAAAACCGTTTTCGGCCTGAATAAAAAAAATGCCTGGGGTGCTACCCTCGTTGTTTTACACAAGTTCGATCCAAAGCCCCAAAGGGGCGCTGCTATCACAAACCGGGCGAAGAACGATCGAGCATCCCCCTCCAAA
>JAFGFZ010000494.1 GCA_016930815.1 Pirellulales bacterium
ACTAGAGTTCCGGCTCAGCAGGAGCTTCGCCCTCCCAATTCCCGGACACCCTCAAATAATTTCATTCCCAATGGTTAGTAAACCAATTCCAGTCCTTGATATCTAATCGTACGCAAGATCGAGGCCAACCGTTCGCCTATTCGTAAGTGCCATGCCATCAAAGGATTAGGTCATCCCGCCTTGAATCCCGTCGAAACGAAATTGCGTTACCGGCAACAATGCGTTGCATTTCTACGGAAGTGCGTCATGGCTGCATGATCCAGGCTTCATTGCAGGCGACGTGTTTCATGGATTTCCCGGCCTCTGTGAAGTGGCTATAGACGATATGGATCGTTTCGTCCTTTCCTTGGATCACGGCTGGGTAGTGATAGGCACCGGTCTTGTGTTGTTCAAGGTGCCGGGTCCATTTCCAGCTATTTCCTTCATCATCGGAGAGCGAAATTGCCAGGCTCCGCCGGCCTTCGACCGTATCGTTGTAGACCAGCAGCCAATGGTGATTGGCTAGCCGGATGCCATCTAGGCCGGAGCCTGGATTCGGCAAAACTTCCTCGGTGACTGGGCTCCAAGAGAGCCCCTCGTCGCGGGATGTGGCCACTCGGATCCGGTTTCGGATCCCATTATCACGCATGTAGGCAACCAATTCTCCATTGTTGCGGCGCAACACGGCCGGCTGGATATTTCCAAAGCCGATCAGCGGTTGACTGGCATACCATGTCAGTCCCTCATCGTCACTGATTGCCATGATGGAAATGGAGAATGTGTCCGAATAGAGGGGCAACAAGATACGGCCGGATGGCAATACGGTTGGCTTGCATCGCGGCTGCCAGCCGAGGCGCTGATAGAGTTTCTGGTCCAGACGTTGCCGGACTTCGCCAAATTCTGCCTGCTGTTCGTTCGATAGGGACCCGCGATATTGCTCCAGCAACTGATCGAGCAATTGATGGGCCTTGATCCGGAAATCATCGGGTTTGAGAAGGATCAAACCTTGGCGATTCCACCGGGGCGCTCCTGGCTCCCCGAAATCCTCACTGACGCGAAAGTTCGTCAAGCACGATTCCCACGAGTTTGCCAGAATGGTGGGCCAGAAGAGCCAGAGCCGATCCTGGCGATCGATCATCATGCACGTATTGCAATCGGGGAAACCGGGTGTGTCGGCCATGACAAACGGCTCGCTCCAGTGATCGGCATCTTGTTTCTTCCGCGCGCCGAACACGGCCACATCGTCGGCCGTTCTTTCCCCGGAACCGCGATACCAGGAGACCAGGAGATCCCCATTGGGGCATTCGACAATTCCAGGCGCGTGGTTATGTTGCGGATGCGGTGGAAAGATGAGTTCGGAACTGTATTGCGGCTCCGCGGATGCTGGCAGGAGAGCGGAAGCGGCGACTAGAAAATGAGTGAACCAAGACACAATCATGATTAGGATACCTCATAGCCGGCCCGGGGAATTCGGGAAAGCATGCCGTTGGCCTCGTCATCATCCACAAACCGTTCCGCCATGGGATCCCATTTCAAGGGCCGGTCGAGTCGCATGGAAATGTTTCCCAGGTGGCAGGTGGTTGCACTGCGGTGCTGGCTTTTGACGTCTGAAATCGGTTGGTGACGGGACTGGACACAATCGAAAAAGTTGCCCATGTGGTTGACAATTGCATCGAGTTTGCCAAAACGGAGTGGCCGGTCAAGGTTCTCATGCGGGTCGAGTTGGTACGCTTCGCGTGAAAGCGGCTTCTCTTGCAGCGCATCGACGGGCTGGCCTGCGATTGTCCCCCGGTTGACGAAGATCCGGCCCGCATCCCCGGTGAAAAGGATACCGGTCCGGCCGTGGTCACTGACCGTCATGAGAATCTCGTTCGGGTAAACATATTCGGCATAATAATCGATGGGGACCGAATAACCATTTGGGATATTCGGCATCTTGGCCTTGGTCTGGACCTCCCTCGGACAGTCGCCGATCGCCCACTGGGCAATATCGATGTGGTGGGCACCCCAATCCGTCATTTGGCCACCGGCCGTATCGTACCACCAGCGGAAGGTGTAATGGCACCGCTCGTGCATGTAAGGAACCATGGGTGCCGGACCGAGCCATAGATCCCAATTGAGTTCCGGAGGTGGATCGTCCACTTGGAATGGACCACCCGCCGGATTCTTGCCCAGGATCACGTCCACCCGCCGCAACTTGCCGATACGGCCTTGGCGAACCATTTCCACGGCCAGGCGGAAACGCCCGTCGCTCCGCTGCCAGGACCCGACCTGCACGATGCGGCCTGTTTCCCGTACGACGTCGCGGAGTCCCTTCCCTTCGTCAATGGTTAATGTCAACGGCTTCTCGACATAGACATCCTTGCCGGCCCGGCACGCTGCAATCGTCATTGGGGTATGCCAATGGTCTGGCGCACCGATCGTGACGACATCGATATCGGCATGGTTGAGCAGGTCCCGATAGTCTTCGTAAATGGCCGGCGTGCTCCCGAAAGATGCCCGGGCCTGCTCACGGACATGCCGGTCCACATCACAAATGGCCACAATGGTCCCATATTCCTGGGCCTTGAGGGCAATGACGGAGCCCTGGTATCGCATGCCGATACAACCTATCCGCAGATTCCGCGATTTCGCTTTGGCCGGGAGTTCGGCGGAACCAGTTTGGACAGGCGGTAGCGCAAATGGTAAGGCCGCGGCACTCGCCAGACCTGCAGCTGTGGAACCTAAAAACCGGCGACGGCTTGATTGGTGCTGGGGCATGTCGGGGATCTTTTCGAGGGAGAATTTCGGCTGGGAATATTTTCGGCAAGCGAATGGGAAACGAGTCGATTATAATCCGCTGGATACACCTCGGGACTTCAAGATACTCGATTCCGAACCCATTGCCTACTCGCACCGGTGGCGCTTGTATGAGAAATTCTGCAATTTCACGCCGGACCTTTCTTCATGAATCCGCCGCCTTTGCATCGGTTTTCTCTCTTTCCCATGGGAAATCATCGGCCAAGGCGGTTGCGCCATCCGGCAATTCAGTTGCCGAGCATGACACGCCCGGTTTTCATCTGAATTACATCCTTGGCTCGCCGATGTACGGCAAGGCGCCCCTGGCCGACGTGCTCGCCGAAGCTCCCAAGATTGATGCCAGCCAGATCGATATTTGGCCGCTGCCGCACGCGAATCACGTGGAACAAGTCCGTGCCATGGGCATGGATCGGTTCGCCAGGCTATTGCATGAACACGATATCGAGCTGGGTGTGATCACGCGGTACGACCTCGGACCGGAACGGATCCATGAAGTAATGCCGCAGTTGAAACAACTGGGTGGCCGGATCGTGATTACCGGCGCCGGACGCGGCGAGGGTGATTCCGTCAAGGAACAGGTCCAGCGTTTTGTCGAGGGGATGCGGCCCCATGTCGACAAGGCGGAGGAGCTTGGTATCTTTATTGGAATCGAAAATCATGCCAACACGCTACTTCATTCCTTGGACTCGATCCGTTATTTCGCCGAGCAGGCCGGATCGCCTCATTGGGGGCTTGCGATGGCACCGTATCATTTGCCGCAGGATCCAGTTCAAATCGCCAAGCTGATTGAAGATCTGGGGCCGAAACTTGTCTTTTTCCAAGCTTGGCAGTATGGTATGGGCTGCATGGGAAAATTGCCCAAAGAAGACGAAATGCTCCAGATGCCAGGCCGCGGAACGCTCGATTTCCACCCCATTCTTGCCGCGCTGGCGAAAATCGAATATCAAGGGTGGACTGAGATTTTCATGCACCCGGTCCCGCGCGGTGTCCCAATCCGTGCATCGATCCAGGAGGTAACCGCCGAAATCAACCACGCTCGGAAGTATCTTGAAAAATGCCTGAATGAGATTTCCCCTGGTGCGCATGATCAGGACGATGGATCAACTCCTGCATAAAACGGCTCGATAAGTGATATGCGATCACCTCGAAAAGACTGAAATGATTCCAGAGTGGGTTTGACGACTCAAAATGCCATGAACCAAGTCCTTATGATCGTAGGTGACGCGACCGAGACGGTCGACACACTTTATCCGTACTACCGGTTGCAAGAAGCGGGTCTACAGCCCGTGGTTGCCGGGCCGGAAAAACGCAGGTACCAGATGGTCCTCCACGAAGTCAAACCGGGCTGGACGATCACGAAGGAATGGGAAGGATATACGATCGAAGCGGATATCGCCTTCTCCGACATTGTTCCAGAAAACTACCTGGGAATTTTTTTTAGCGGGGGCCGGGCACCGGAATACCTGCGCGAGGATAAAGACCTGCAGCGAATCACGCGCCACTTTTTCGAAAAAAACAAACCGATCGGCTGCGTATGCCATGGCGTGGAGATCCCTGCCCGTGCCGGATGCGTCCAAGGCCGTCGTATGGCGACTGTCCCCAAATGCCGCTTCGATCTGGAAGTCTGCGGGGGTATCTTCGTCGATGCTCCTTGCGTTGTTGATGGGAACCTGGTCAGTGGTCGAACCTATCACGACAACGGGCACTTCGTCGGTCAATGGATCGAGTTGCTTCTGGAATCAAGAAATCCTTAAAATCACGAGCGACTGGAAAATATCATGCGATACTCAATGTCCAATCAACTATCGTTCCTTCTTATTGTGTGTTCAACGATGTTTCCATTCCAAGCAGAACAGATGCTTCAAGCTTCCGATCTATCCGTTGGGATTGCGGCGAAAGATATCACACCACCAGTCGGGTATCGGATGAGCGGTTATTTCCATGAGCGACTCAGCACGGGCGTGTTGAATCCGCTTTACGCCAAAGCGATCGTACTCCAGCAGGGTGATACACGCGCGGCCATCATTCTGTGCGATATGATTGGCATTTCACCCGATGTATCGGGCCGAACTCGCCAACAGGCCAGTGCGACAACTGGTATTCCGGCAGCGAATATTCTGATCGCTGCGACACATTCTCATACTGGTCCACTCTATTTCGGCGCGTTGCGAAACCATTTCCACAACCTTGCGGTCGCCGAACATGGGCACGATCCCCACGAAACGACGGACTACCCATCCGAGCTGGTCGCTCGGCTGATCCAAGTGGTGGTCGAGGCTCAGGCGGCCATGCAACCGGTTCAAATCGCCGCTGGAAAAACGCACCAGAACGGCCTGTCGTTCAACCGGCGGTTCCATATGAAAGATGGTTCCGTGCGTTTCAATCCGGGGGTGCTGAATCCCGATATTGTGCGGCCGGCCGGGCCGATCGATCCGGATGTGGGTATCCTGCTCGTTCGCGATGCGTCTGGTGATCGAACCCTGGCCGGGCTGATCAACTTCGCTTTGCATCTGGATACCATTGGCGGCACGCTCTATGCAGCCGATTATCCCTTTCATATGGAACAGTATCTCCGCCAGTCTTTGGGTCAGGATTTCATGCTCCTGTTTGGTACCGGCACGTGTGGTGATATCAATCACATCGATGTTGCATGCAAGGATCGGTTGACCTCCGAAGTGATCGGTTCCAAGTTGGGCGAGACGGTCCAGAACGCAATCCCGCAACTTTGCCCTGTGACCCAGCCCTCGCTGGCGGCGCGGAGCACGATTGTTCGCGTGCCACTTCAACAGTTCAGCCCGCAGCAAATTGAACAAGCACGCCAAGACATTTTCAAGGTCGGATCCAGCCAGATGCCGTTTCTCCAACAGGTCGAGGCCTACAAGATCCTGGCGATCCAATGGCGCGGCGGAACCACGATTCCACTGGAAGTCCAGGTGTTCCGCTTGAGTGATGATGTGGCCATCGTCGGTTTGCCTGGCGAAGTGTTTGTCGAATTGGGGCTGGCCATCAAAGAAGTCTCGCCATTCGAGACCACGCTAATCATCGAACTCTGCAATGATGCGCCCGGGTATATCCCAACGCGGAAGGCCTTTGCCGAGGGGAGTTACGAAACGGTCAATTCGCGGATCACAAGTGGTGGCGGCGAGCAACTTGTTGAAGCTGCGGCACGCCTGCTGAAGGAACTTAAGGCGGCCGATGAATAGCCTTCCGGTTGTGCTGCCGTCACCCTACTCCTCTCCCGGAGACAGAGATGGCAGAGTAGATAGTTCTTTCGCCGTTCCTTGAAGAATAATGAAAATGAATAGGATCAAGATTCCTTGACCACGAGCGATTGGCTCATATGTTCTCCCATGGTTCTATGTTGATCAGGAGGTAAATCCGTCGTGCGAATAATTTCTTTGTGTGTTTCGTCATGGATGGTTGCTTTGACTTCGTGTTTGATATCCATGCATGCAGCCGAGCAACCCGAGGATCGCTGGAATTTGGGGGATATTTACCCGACAGAAGAGGCCTGGCGCCAAGCCAAGGACGACGTGAAGGACCGCCTTGGTAAGATTTCAGATTATCAGGGCCGGCTCGGCGAAAGCCCTCAGCGGCTCCTGGAATGCCTCGAGGCAACCGCATCGGTTCGGAAAGAGGTTCAACGTATCTTTAGCTATGCCTCGATGCTGTCGGACGAAGACACACGCGTCGATCGGCCTGCCCAGATGCGCGCCGAAGCGCAGCTTTTACAGACGGATCTAAGTCGCCAGATCAGCTTCATCAAGCCGGAGATCCTTGCCATCGGGGTTGCTCGAATCGACACGTATCAGGCGCAGGAACCGCGATTACAAGTCTACCAGCAGTTCCTGCGGGATGTGCTGCGCCAAACAACGCATACCCGCTCCCGCGAAGTGGAGCAGGTGATTGCCGAAGTTGGGCGGATCGCCACAGCACCATCCGATGTGCGCCGAACCTTGGCCAATGCGGATATTCCGTGGCCGACCATTGTCCTGTCCGATGGTGGCGAAGTGTTCCTCGATCCCGCTGGCTATACGAAGTATCGAGCCGTACCGAATCGGGACGACCGCAAACGCGTTTTCGACGCGTTCTGGAAAGCTTGGAAAGTCTATGAACGAACGCTTGGGATGTCACTCTATTCCCAACTCAACCGCGACCATTTCTATGGCCAGGTCCGGAATTATCCGAACTCCCTCGCGGCGGCACTCGGCAGCGACAACATCCCCGAAGACGTTTACCACACGCTGATCCGCCAGACCAATGCAAACCTCGATACCCTCCACCGGTATTTCAAGCTGCGGGCTCGCATGCTGGGCCTGGAGGATCCCGCATACCACGACATCTATCCGCCTCTGGTTGAAACCGATCTGGAGTTTCCGCTGGAACGCGCAAAGA
>JAFGFZ010000495.1 GCA_016930815.1 Pirellulales bacterium
GGCCTCGCTTGAAAAGGAATGGGAGTCATTTCTCGTCTCCAGATGTACTTTCGCATAACTTTGGGAGCTCCGTCAAGATGCGCCCTATCAAAGCATTTGCTGATTTTGTCTGCTTGAAATTCGACCTCCTGACTTGTAGTCAAGAGCCCTCCGATTTTTATTCTTATGTAAACAAACGCCATACCTTGATGTAAATCTCCCTTCGCTTCACCGCGCGCTTTCCTCCAACTCAACAGTCTGCATCAACCATCTCGACTCCATTCAGACCCTCCGAGCCGGAATCGCAAGGTGATACCCCCGTTCCGATCAACCGCCGGTCACTGGTATACTTTTGCTCCGCCGTTTACAGCTTCGAAGATTCATCGGAATGAATTCAATTTTCGAACATGCTCCCTAATTCGAATCCCCATCCGCGCGGAATACCAGCCCTTCAACGTGGTTACCGACGTGGAATCCGGCCATATTGGAGGTTCTCCAATGGGTCGGCTTGTCTGGCATGTTATCCGAGATCACTTGCCCGTTGATCTTCAAATTTTCGAAAACGACGTTTTTCACCGTGCGTTTCTCGTCGTACCCGCTGATAATGGAGATATTCTCCCCCTCGCCGTCATAGGCCAGGTTCTTGATGGAGACGTTTTCGATGCTCCGGCCCGGGGCGGAGGAGTATTTCGGATTATACAGCACGCGTATGTTCAATAGCTGGCCCCGCTCGATGTTTTCAATCCGCACATCGTCAACCAGCACGTCTCGAACGATGTTGTTGTCGGCGCAGCCGATCGCGATGCTTCCCTGGTAGTCGATCTGCGGCTCGTCGTGATTGAGGACGTCAATGTTGCTGAAAACGAGGTCTTCGATGACCTCAGGGGTTTCAGAATTTCCATGGCCGCCGATATTGATGGCGTGAGCGACGTCAGCCCATAAGCTTGAGTTCCGCACCTTGACATTTTTTACGTCGCCGTAATAATCCCAGCGGTGGCCATAGATGGCGATGGCGTCGTCCGATGTGCGGAGAAACACGCCATCGATGAGCACATCCGAGCAGCTCATCATATCGATCCCATCCGCCCAGCCTCGGCTGCTGAACGATTTGAGATTCCGAATGGCGATGTCCCGGGACTGTCCGCCAAAGACCGTGTAGTGTTGCGGATTGACCACCGTGATGCCGTCGATCAGCACGTTTTGAGAAAACTTTATTTCAACGCCGCGCTTGGGTTGGTAAAGCACACCCCGGCCAATGATACGCACGTTCTCGACCCGTTCGCAGACCAATGTGGATTTGACCACCGCGCCGCCAGCCAGGTAAACCGTCCGATTGCTGGGGATGTGCAATGTGAGGCCAGGTTCATGCACTCCCGGTCCGAAATAAATCACATTTGGATCCTCTGGGTCTGGACGCTCGGATTCTATCGCTCCGGCGAAAAGATGCAGATTGCCAAAGAGATCGCCATTGACTTCTATGGACAGATTGCATGGTTGTGTAAGCATAAAAGTCAGCGTATTGCCGTCGATTTCAGGTTCGATGTCGTAGGACAAAGGACGTATCCGAGCCGTGCGAACCTCCCCGTGATTGTACGTCACCGAAACTTCGATCGGACCGGTAAAATCAAAATAAGCCATAGATGAAGAGCGCGGGTTGTGCATGTCCACCTGCACATCGTAGCAGAATAATCGCCGCCATTCGTTTTCAGGCATGCGGACTTTCACTGTGAAGCTGTCGTTTGAAGCCAGGCTCTCGGGAGCTGGATAGACTAGCAAGGACTGCGTTGCACGCAGATCGGTTGTTAATGCATGATACATGTTTTTCTCCGAATAGCTATTGTTTTGAATAGGCATTGAACTTTTTCAATTGCAGCGTCGGCATCAGTTGGCATGGATTGGGATGCTGCGGAGCGACCCTCAACGGCTATTGCCTGGCCGCTAGATTGGAAATAGGCGCCTCTCAAAGTTTCGACGTCCTTGTTTTCAAGACGCGCAAAAATTGGCATTTTTGGCCACGAATGGCTGAGCCTGGCCCCTGCTTAAATGGCCTTATCTCCCGCTTCCCTGAAAGCGAATGCGTGGATCCAGCGCCACCAGCAACAGGTCGCTGACCAGCGTGCCCAGCACGCTCAACAGGCTGAGCAGCATCAACATCGATCCGGCCAGGCACATGTCCTGCTGCAACACCGCGTCGAGTTGCAACGGACCCACCGTCGGCAAACTCATCACAATCGCCACAATCGCCCCGCCGGATATCAGCTGCGGGAAAATTCCGCCGATTCCGGAAATAAACGGGTTCAGCGCAACGCGCACCGCCAAGATCGTTCAATCTGTACATCGTGCCGCCGTATTTACCTTCGCCTTCAATGCCGCGCAACACCAGCGGCTCTTCGCCAATCCGTTCCGCAACCGGAGGCAGTTTGCCTTCATCCGCTAGTTCCTTCAGAATCGGCGCTTCATCCTTTGGGCGCCAGGCCGCCTGTTTTCCTTCGGAATAATCCACCTCCACTTGAAACCGCATGACATGATCGGGATTGACGGACTGATCTTTCAACTTTCGCAATTGCGCCAGGTCCTCTTCCTTTGGCTGGATCATTTCCGTTTCGAAAGAGGATGAAAACAACCAGGCGGCAATCAACGTCAAACCGCCTAGCAGCACAGCGCCCAACAGCGCCTTCAAACTTCATGACCAGCAAATACTCAATAATCTCTTTCCAATTGTTTCTCTTGACGACTTCAAGACAGGCTCTCCATCAATTTATTCATTCGACTGGCTGTTGTTTGTTGACCACTGGAAAGCATATCATTCTCATACAACATCATTCAGCACCGACGTCAGAAAAGCGATTAATGGGAAATCCAGCGGCCTGTTGAACTGGATGATTCGTCTAAAACATCGACTACAGCAATGTTTGTCTTCTCTCAATTCCACGCGAGCAGCAAAAGCACATCCTTCGCTACGATCGCCGAGAGCGGCTGTGCAACGCCTTCTAAGGTGAAGTGTCACCGCCGCGTTGCATGATGTGGCTTTCCGCCCGCCGCTCAGGGCTCTTCCCATGCCGCACGTTGCTTTCCCTCTGTGGCGCGTTGCTTTCCACATGCGACACATCAATCCTGCCTGCCGTTCGCGGCCTTTCCCATGTCGCTCGTTGCCTTCCACACGCCGCGCGTTGCCATCAGCATGCGACATACAGCCATCCCCATAGAATATGTTGGATTCCCTGTGTGGCACATTGTTGTCCTTTTGCGGCATTTTGCCGTGCCTGCGCGTCATGCGGGCTTCCACCTGTGGCACATTCCTGGCGCAACGGAAACTGATGTTTTGAGGAACGCCCGATCCCACGCTGGGCGCTCCTCCACGATTTCTTAGTAAAAAGTCCAGGTGACAGCACCAGTTGTAGCATCTGGATTCACCGAGGCCTCATTGGAGTAGGTGGACTCGTTCCCAGTCTCATCTCTTGCTGTCACCACGTAGTAGTAAGTGGCACTGTTGGTGATGGAGTTGTCCGCATAGGCGCTGGTGGCGAGGCCCGAGGTGATTGAAGCATAGCCGCTACCGCTCGTGGTGGAGCGATAGACGGTATAGCTCGCCAGGTCGGGTTCGGTGTTGTCGGCCCAATCGAGATCGACATAGCCGTTGCCGGCCGTCGCCGCGAGGCCAGTCGGGGCCGTCGGGGCCGTCGTGTCGGGGCTGCCGGGACTGGTCACGGTCAAGGTTACATTATCCAGGTTCGCAAAGCCGGCGCCTGTATTCACAAAGCTGACACCGAGCGTGCCGCCGACCGATCCCGCCGTTGCTGGAATAGCGGCAGCGTCAGTGTATTGGGTCCACGTACCATCAACAGACTGTACGTAAGTACCAATGACATTCGCGGGATTGTCGTAGAATAAGGTGGCCGTCCATTCGGAAGCACCGTCCCAGGATTTGCCGACAAACCCAATCTCAAATTCATCACCTGACTGAATCGTGTACTGGCTCATGATGTACGCGCCATCGCCGGCTTTCATAAAGGCGGAATAATTGTCATAAGTGATCCACCAGGCATCGTTTTCAATTCCCGAGTCGGTAATGGTTATATCCGTCCAGCCGGGAACGTCATATGGAGAATCAAATCCGGTTGGGTAGTTCTCCTGGGTCGATTGTTCAAAGTCGCCGTTTGGCAGAGAAATTGGGATCGGATCAGATGACGGCGTGACCGAAACTTCGGCGGAGTCCGGCCCGGGGCCGTTGTCATTGGCGCCACTGACAACGTAGTAGAAGGTGACGTCGTTGGTGAGGCCGATGTCGGTGTAGGTGGTGTCCGTGAGGCCGTCGGCAATGATGTCGTAGGGGCCGCCGCTTGTGGTGGAACGTTTGACCGTGTAGGTGGTGGTGAGGTTGGGGAGCCAGGTGAGTGTGGCCTTGCCGTTGCCGGGGGTGGCGACGAGTTGCCTCGGAGCGCCGGCGGGGGGATGGGCCAACGCGTCGATCTCGGTGGCGCTCAACGCTTGGCAGTAAATGCGGAAGTCATCGAGCGCACCGTCGAGGTAGGGGTCGGGGAACTGCGATTTGCCGAGGTAGTTCTGCGTGGTGAAGCCGAGGTCGGAGGGATTGATGGTGATGGTCCCGGATCCGGCGAGTGAGCCGTCAACATAGAGCGAAACCGCGCTTCCGGAGCGGGTGACGGCGACGTAGGTCCAAACTCCCGTGGTCAGGGCGACGGTGCTGTCGATGTTTTGTTCGACGAAGGACGGGGTGCGGATGGAGAAGCGGAGGCGGCCAGCCCCGGCGGGGCCCTGCGCGGCAAGGAACATATAGTTGTCCGTTCCGGCGCCGAAGTCGAAGATGCGCTGCCAGGTGGCAAAGGATTCGACCCTGATCCAGGTGGAGATCGTGAAATCGGTGAGACCGCTGGCGATGCCTTCGGGAAGCGTGGCACGCTGCAAAGAGGTCGCGGCGAGGTTGAGGGCGTTGTCGAGGATACCGAGGGCGAAGCTTGCATCGTTGACGAGCGTGGCGTCGTGGGCGTAGCCACTGGAATCGACGGCGATGTCACCGCCGGTCTCGTCGAACTTCAAGTGAACACCCAGGGTGCCCGGACCTACGACGGCCTCGGCGGAGTCGGGGCCTGTGCCATCGGCATTGGTGGCGACGACAACGTAGTAGTAGGCGATGTCGTGGTTGATGCCCGTGTCAGTGTAGGTTGTGCCCGACAGGCTGTTGGCCACCGTCGTGTAGGGGCCGCCGCTGGTGGTCGCGCGCTTGATGCTGTAGCTGGTCGCTCCGTCGGTGGCCGCCCAACTCAATGCGACTTGATCGGTGCCCAGAATCGCCGTCATACCAGTCGGGGCAGCCGGCGGGCCTGTCAATGTCGTGGCTTGCGCTTGCGCGGAATCGGCGCTCTCACCGCTGCCATTCACTGCCGATATGACGTAGTAATAAGGCGTGCTGGAGAGCAGGCCACTGTCCGTGTAGTTCGTCGTGTTTGCGCCCACGACAACGGTCGCATAAGGCCCGCCGCTGACGGTCGCTCGCTTGATGTTGTAACTGACCGCACCGGGGCTGGCTGTCCACGACAAGTCGATTTGGTAGATGGAAACCGGGGTGGCTGTCACGCCTGTCGGGGCTGGCGGGGCCGGCTGCGGCTGGACGGCAAAGCCCGGCATCCATAGCTGGCTGTCGCCACCGGTGTAGGTTGATTGGATAATGTTTGCGCCATCGGCGGTCGAGCCACCGCTGACGTCGGCAACCAGGCCGCTGTTGGCGGAGGTGATGCGGAAGAAACCGTCGCTGTCAGGCTCAATTGTCCAGAGCTGGCTGCTGCCTCCGCTCCAGGATTGGATGACCAGATTTTCTCCCGTGCTCGAGGTGCCGCCATTGTCGAGCACCTTGGCGCTGGCAACGTCTGTGGCGCTATACTGGCCGTTACCCTGCCATTCGATGTCCCACTGTTGGGTGTCGTCCCCTTCAAACGTCTGCTGCACAACCGGTGCGCCGTCGGCAGAATTCGTCACATCCATGATCTTGTTGCTGTTGCGGCTGGCAACGACATAGCGTCCGTCGGGAATGGTGCGTCCAACGTAGTTCCACAGGCCGATGTCGCCGATGTGCAGGATGTCGGGGTGGCCGTTGTTGGCGGTGACGTTGAACCGGTAGTAGCGGTAGGCGTTGGTGTTGGAGATGTCATACGTGTTCCGCTGCATCCGATTGGGGAAGGCCTGATCTATCTGTGTGTCGAGGGTGTCCCAGTTGGCGCCGTCGCTGGAGCCCTGGAACTGCCAGTCCTTTGGATCGCGTTCGGGGATGAGGTTAGCGGAGTTGACCGTGTAGCGTTTGACGACCTGCGCGTTGCCCGCACCGAAGTCATACTCCAGCCAGCCCGTCGTCCCACCCCCGTGGAACCAAAGGGAGCCGGCGTCCTGATCAAAGGCATTCCCGGCGTTGTCCGGGTTGCTTTGGTCGTCGTTGGCCGTGCCGGTGGTGGCGAGGTTGGCCATACGCGCGGGAAGCAGAGCGGCATCGAATTCGGGAGAATTGGTGCTGGCGCCGGCGGAGTTTTTCGCCCGGGCCACGTAGTAGTAGGTCGTGCCGGGGCTCGCGGTCGTGTCCACATAGCTGGTCTTGTCGGCGGTGAGGTCGCTGGCGATGACAGTGTAGCCGCTGCCGGAGGTGGTCGAGCGGAGCAAATCGTAGGCGGTGGCGCCGAAGGAAGGCAGCCAGCGTACCGTAATGGCTTTGTCGGAGCCGGCTGCGAACAACGTCGCCGGGGCGGCCGGGGTCGTCACCAGGCCGCCGCTGCCACCGGTGAATGCCACATGGTCGAAGGTGGCCGTATCGGCCGTCACCGTCCCGCTGCAAAGGAACATGCCGATATAGACGGTGGCTGACAGGTTGGCATAGTAGGAATTGATAATGGGCGACCAACTGGTGCCGTCCTGCGACGTGTAGGTGGCAATCATGTCGTCTCGGCGCTCAATCTTGAGCCAGTAAGGCAAACCCCAGCCCGTAGGAAGCGCGTTCGAACGGTGCGCCCAGTTGTCCCCGCCCCAGTTATCCGTCCAACCATCCTGGCGGGATTCTATCAGGTTCGGAGACGCATTGGGCACAATGCCGACCCAGGCGCGTCGCGAAACCGTGGCCGAAAGATCGTCGCGAATCATCAACCCCACCTTGCCGTTATTCGATCCCGAAGCCGTGGCCGAGGTAATCCGCACGACCATGGCGCAGTCGCCAGTCATGGCCTGATAAGCAAATTGGCAATCGTCAGCCCCTCCCGTGCCGGTCCAGACTCCGCCACCAAGACCGGTCATCGTCCACACGCCGTTCGCGTAAGAAACGCTGCGTCCGGCGGTCTGGCTGCCGAGCGTTGTGAGCGTCAATCCGCTGGAGGCCAGCGAAACCGGCGGGCGTACAACGGCCGGCTGTGGCGTGGCGGTGCTGAAATCCGTGGTCTTGGCATACATCAAGTTGCCCCCTCCACCCAGTGATTCGAGTTTGCGATCAATCCAGGGAGTCGGAAGCCCCTTTCGGTTTTTGTAGGCGTTTTGGATGATCAAAAAAGCAGCGTTATCGGGAATGAAATAATAGGAATTGTTGGCGTAGTAGGTGAAATCAATGGTCCCGAAAGGAACGAAAGGATTATCAAGAGCGAGGGAGTTGCGAGCGTAGTATTCGCCGACGGCCAGCAGCCGGTTGTCCAGTTCGGAATAGAGATCAATGCCTTGTTTCCAGGCAATTTCGGAGACGACGGCCATGCCCAGCATGGTGACATAGGCGTGCCCCTGATCACGACCCGTCTCCCCCATTTCGCCCGTGGGCAAGGTGTTGAACAGGCCGGAAGCCGGGGAGGTGCGGTACAAGTCAATACAGTGATTAAACTTCTCAGTGTCGTCCAGGAAAGCGGCAACAGCAATGCCAGCCTCCAGGGTGAGCATGCCTTTGTTGGCGGGGCCGATGGTGTTGTAGCCGGCAAGGGTCGTGGGCCAGGTCACATTCTCGAAATAGCTTTTGACCGTGGCCGTGTCGGCGGCGGTCCATCCGGGCCAGGTGCCGCGCAGGATGTCCGCGCCGCCGGCGTAAGCGACGGCGTAGTCGCCCAAGGAAAGGGGCGTTTCGTGACCGCTGAAACTCTCCTGCGTGGTCGCCCACGCGATGATGATGTCGCGGGCTTTCTGGGCGTAGGCCTCGTTACCGGTGAAATACCACATCCGCGCCAGGTTATACAGGGCATTCATGTCATCCTTCCAATAGGTAAGGTTGACGTCAGGCGTGCGGCTGACCGTCTCCCACGGGCCTTCCGGGGGCCAGGTGAGCTGGGAAGTGCTCGCGCCTGCAAGGCCCGCATAGCCGGTCTTCCATGGCTGCATGTCGAGGTTGGCCTTGATATTATCCAGCTCCCAAAGGCTGGTCGGAATGCAGGGATGGTCAAATTGCGCCTGCGTCGGCGACGCGAGCACAATCAGACTCATACCAATAAGCCAAGCAATAACATGCCTATGACCCTGGGATTTTGGCACAACAAAATCCTCAGAATAATCGTTTAATTTCATCATCAATTCCTTTTTCTTTACATTTAGTGATATATCATCATTATGATGACTTCCGAGCGATTCTCCAACTTCTCTCTCAGAAATTTCATTCCTGGCTGTCCGCTTTCTTCGTTTCATTTTTTCTTACTTGAATCTGCTTGTTGTAAAATTCCGTTTTATTTCCGAAATGAGAATGAATCGGCGCTTCTGCCACCATCATGTTTATTGAACCAAAATAAACACTTTTCTACAATTATGAAGAGCGACTATTTTCACTATACTTTTTGACCTTCAGTAGGATTCCCGTGGGCGTGATTGGCTTCGGTTACATTGGCGACGCGGAAGGTGAAACGGACGCCGTCCTTTTGCGCAGCGCTGGTCATGAGCGCCGCAACGTGGTGGAGCGGTTGATCGGCCGCATCAAGGAATGCCGCCGCGTGGCCACGCGAAACGACAAATTGACCGAAACTTTCCGCTCATTCATCTTGTTGGCATTTGTGCTCATTTGGATCAAAAACCATTTATCGGACAGAGCCTAGTGGAGTGACCATATTGAATTGATGGCGACAGACACGCTGAATCCACACTAACACCGGCAGAGCCAATTTTTTGCGCACGGACAACCCGATCATCCTGGTTGTCCGTGCGCTTCCCTCGTCCATCAATCAAACAAAGTAATGAGAAGCTTTGTCTCCGTTTGATAAAAACGGCCTCAGGCCGCAATCATGGCATGCCGCGATATTGCGTCTATTGAATGCTCCATTGCTGATTTTGTCCTTCCCAGTAGATCCACGACGTTGGACCCGTTCATCGTGCCGTAAGCGTCGAGGACTGGCTGGTGGAGAGCGATGGGGCGATGCGGTAGTAACCGCCGCCGACGTCCTGGAACTGGAAGCGCTGCGGATCGCCGCCCCAGCTCCAGGCGTGGGACGCATGCGCACTCACGCCGAAGCGCAGCCCGTGCTCCCTGGCAGCTTTCGTCCAGCCTTCGATGATGTTCTTCTTCGGCCCAACCGCAACTGAGTTCCAGGGCTGATACGTGCTGTCCCAAAGGTCCAGATTGTCGTGATGGTTGGTCATCGCGAAGAAGTACTGGGCGCCAGCCTGCTTGTAGAGCACGATCAGGTTGTCGGGGTTCCAGTTCTCCGCCTTCCATTCGTGGATCACGTCCTTGAAGCCGAACTCGGAAGGGTGTCCGTAGTCCTGCACGTGTGACTTGTACTGCCCGTGCTCCTGCGAGTACATGTGCCGGGCGTACCAGTCGCCTCGCTCGGGTTCGCATTGTGGGCTCCAGTGCGCCCAGATGCCGAACTTAGCTTCACGAAATCATTCAGGCGTCTCATACTGCTTCAGCGACTTCCACGTCGGCTCAAACTTGCCGGTCTGCATGGGCTCGGCGTTCTGACTTAACAGCGTAACCATAGGTGAAGGCTCCTCGACGCAAGTGCATAGCACCGGCCATCCTAAAACCGACAGGACTGCGACCACTGGGGCCGCCTGATTTGCTCCTTATCATCTCATTAGGGCCTGTTAACACAAATTGGCCATATCGACGGCCAAGGCGAAATGGATGAAGCCGATGAACATCACGTCGAGCTTTTCAAAGCGGGAAAAAATCCGCCGGAAGCCCTTCAGTCGCCGGAACAAACGCTCCACTTCGTTCCTTTTTTTATACATTTCGCGGTCGTACTCCCACGGCTCAAGCCGATTGCTCTTGGGTGGAACGACCGGCTCCAGGCCCAAATCCAAAACCAGCTGGCGCGTCTCATCCTCTTCGTACGCCCGGTCCATGATCACATGCCGGACCGCGCTCTTCCCCTTGTCCAACAAGCGTTTCAGCGGTTTCCGCCCTTCCGGGCCATCCGCCGTCTGGCCCGGCGAGAGCGCCAGCGCCAGGGCCGTTCGAGCATCCGCGGCAACCAGATGAATCTTGGAGGTTCAACCGCCGCGGGACTTCCCGATAGACTGCGCACTGTTTTTTTAGCGCGCCGGTCCCGCCGGGATGCACCTTGATGTGCGTGCTGTCGAGCGAGACCGCTTCGAGTTTGATCCGCACGATCTGCTGGCGCTGCAGCTCCTCGAAGACCCGTTCCAGCACGCCGCTTTTGGCCCAGCGATTCATGCGGGTATTGATCGTGTGCCAGTTGCCGAAGCGTTTCGGAAGCCCGCGCCACTTGCATCCCTGCTCGGCCACGTAGAGCATCGCATTGAGCGCTTGAAGATTGGAAATAGAAACGTTGCCGCGCTGACGAGGGAGACACGGCGCGATTTTTTCGTATTGTTCTTGTGTGATTTCCATAATGGATGCAATGTAACATCCAGAATTCTCCAAGTCATCGCTTTAGTGTTAACACGCCCTAGTTGACTTATGTCATTGGCAGGCATGGGTATCTCCAAGACATAGCAAATTCCAACCAGGAATCTTCAGTCTATATTTCTCACCACACGCTCCATGCTATCAAATATCCGATTGGACCGGATACGTGGTGGCGGCCTTCATGATATCATCATAGGCCCAGTGCGAAGCATCCACATCCGAGAACGACGGCATGCCCTCGCGCGTATGCTCGGTCCGCCGGATCATCCGGTTCGCGGCCACCACAAACTCCGCACGGGTGACCGGCGCGTCCGGGCGGAACGAGCCGGCTTCATCCCCGCTCAACCAACCCTCTCGCGCCACGCGCCGGATCTCGGCGGCATGGGGCGTGTCGGCGGTCACATCCTTCAGTTCGGATCCGTCATCACCCTTCAACCATTGCATCCGAGACATGATGGCGGCCAACTCGCCCCGCGTAATTGCAGCCTCCGGATGGAAGCGGTTTTCGGCGTCGCCGGTGACATACTTCACCGGCTGTTCCCAAGTGTTCCCGATGCCCTTGCTCGACATATAGGCCACATCATCGTAGTACGGCGCATTCGTGGGCACATCGACAAAGTCACACGTGTACACGCCTCGGTCCGTGTAGAAGTCCACCAGATTGGCCAGCGCGCAGACCGCCTCAGCCTTGGTCATGTTCCGATCCGGGCGGAAGGCGCCGTCGTCATATCCCTTGATATACGCGACATAATAATCAGGGCTGTAATCCTCGATGCGTTCGCCGATAATGCGAAACTCCGCGACCTCGAAAATGGGGAGCGGCTTGGCCGGCATGAACAGCCGGAGATACCGATACGACTTGTTCCGCTCCTCCTCTTTGACCGTCAAGGTCTGGAAATCAGGGGATTTTACGGTTTTGTTTTCGGTCAACAACGTCCAGTGTCTGCGGTCATTCGATCCATAGACTACGGTTTCCGCCATGCGGGCCGGAAAACCATCGCGGGTCAGGAGGCGGAACGCTTCGGACTTCACCTTGAAGTGATTCCCGAAATCCATGGTGATGTTCTTATCAAATCCCCAGATCCCGCCCCAGGTAAACGGGTCGTCATCGGCCATCATATTGATGTTGATCAGTTGTGGCCGCGTACACACCGCCACACGGTAATCCAATGTGTCATCGGGCAGGCGCGGATTAAAAAGCTTCAATCCATCCACGGCCCGCCGCAGCGCGATCATGTCACGGGATTTCAGCGCCGCCTTGAACGCCTGTTCGGTAGCCGAAACATACTTCTGCGTCGAATCATGGGCGCGAGCCACATAGTCCAGCGCCGCCTGCTCATCACGAGCGACATGGATAGGCACAGGAAGAGTCTGAACAACAACGTCAGCCCGGGCGATTATGTAGAACAGATGATCGCCCTGCTGCTTGCCGGACGGTTTCCATGAAAACTTACCGGTCTCTTGATCGAAGGCCGCCCCTGCAGGCAGATTCACAACCCCGTACCGGACCTCGTCCTTGTTGCCCTCGCTTCGAAGAGTGGCAGGGTCAAACCTGTAATGCACCCGTGGTGTCGTCGCCTCAATGCGCGCCCTGCCGGCGTGAATGTCTTTGACCTCGTCTGCGCTCAGCGCCTTGTTAAAGATCGTGAAATCCTCCACCATCCCGGCCAGGAACGGATCCGGCCATTGTGATTTTCCGATATAGTTTTGTCTGGTTTTACCCAAGCTGGATGGCCGCAACGTGATATTCGAATTCCGCCCTGTCTCTTCGCCATTCACATACAGAATCCCGGTGTTCCCGGAAAGCATGACCACCACGTGCTGCCAGACGCCCGTCTGTAGCGGTGCCGCGCCGGATACCGACTGCTCCGGGGTGGCGGGGGTTCGAATGGCGAATTTCGGCGCTCGTCCATCCGACACCGTTAGGAACATGTAGTTCTCGCGGCCGTCGCCGAAGTCGAAGATGCGCGCCCAGCGCGCGGTCGCATCAAGCTTCACCCAGGCACTCACACTGAAGTCCTCCAGGTTGCTGACGATCCCGTCGTCCAGCCGGGCGTATTGCCGGCTGCCATCCAGACACAGCGCGGCGCCGCTCTTTCCAGGCGTCCAGGCTGCCCCTCCGATGAGATGCTTGTTGGGAACGGTGGCCGTGTAGGTGTGCTGGATCGCCGCACCGACATAGGACACGACGGATTTCGCATCATCCGCAACCTCGAAGCGGAGCGGACGAAGCTTCTCCGCGTCCGTATCGATGCGATCGAAATCGACAACGGCGGAACCGACCGGGGACGTGGCCTGGATGTAGAGCAGGCCGTTGCCGTCAACGTCTGTGATCACGTCGTTCCACTCGCCCTTCGTATCCGGAACGTAGAGTTCCTGCGTGCCGCCGCCGCGCATGGCAGATTTCTCGTCGTAGTAGAAACTCATCTTCACGAAGGAGTCGCTGCGCACCCGCAACCCGGACCCCCGCGGGAACCGGCTGGAGAGCACCATGGTACGCGGTTCCTTTTTGATCGTCATGCGGACATAACCAGTACCATCGGCATCACGCCGAACCTGCAAGGGGATGTCGTCCGGCGAGCCGGGATAGATGTCTCCAGGCCGGGCGTGAGCCGACAAATCAACGAATTGATACTCGAATTGCTGGCCCTCCACCGGCTTGCCTTCATAGGTCACTTCCAACGGCGGAAGTACGGTCGACAGCGCGCGCTTCGCTTTCTTTGGGCTAGGAACAGCGTCGGATGCGGCCGCGTTGAGTCCGATCCAGAAATCGAAACCGTAATTATGGATACTGTCCAAATAATCGCCGGAGCGTGCCCGCTCATGGCCGGCCGCCGTGGCGTCAAACGCCACTTTGACGAAGCGACACGGCCCCTTATCCATATCGATCCCGATCCCTTTAAGATAATAGTAGTGGAAAGCGTTGCCGTACGAGCCGCGTCCCCTGGGACTGATATAGTCATAACGCCCCCCATAGTCAGGATGATTGGGATCGGTCTCGGAATAGCTCGGTACCCAGGGCAGTCCGTACCCCAGATTAAACTTCGCATACAACGCCGCCCCTTTGGGCAGGCGGTCGTTCATAAAATGAATGCTCGCAACGCCATCCGCTTTGTCGGTGACAGTGCCGGCCACCGGATCCACTTTCGTTTTCTGAAAATCGATCGTTTTCGACATCATCATCAAATTATTGATGTTGCCTTCCGCGTGGGGCATGTCGCGTCCCATTTCCATAAGTTGAAGATTCGGCGCGACGGCTTCGCCGGTTCTGTCATTGCGCGTGACCAAGCGGATCTGATTCTTGATATCTCCGCTCCGTCCCCAGTTTGGAGTGGTCGCGTTGACGGTGGTCCACTCCACAGCTTTCCTATAGTCCTCCACCTCATCACCGAGGATCGTGGACGCGAGAAATCCCATGATCGCATAGGTATGCTGATTCATGAAGTAATCGTTGCGCTCGATACAGGTCTTCCTGATCGGATGCATGCAGTTTTTCTGAAGCGCGTCGATCATCGTCGGCGTCACGGCGAGCCGTTCATCCTTCGGCGTAGTGGCCCGCAGAATGTCCGCGGCGCTGCACAGGGTGTAGACGTATTTTCCGATCTTGATGTGACTGTCGGTGAAGTATTCAGGGAAGAAATCAACCTCGGTCCGCGAGCCATACCAGTTGATGATTTCCACTGGAAGTTTCCGGTATTCCTCGTTGCCAGTGACGATGTAGAGAATGGTTTGCACCCACGCGAGTTGGGCATCATGAGCCAGACCATAGATGCCACCATCATTGAGGATTTGCTCGACACGCGCAGGCCTACGATTCGGGTCGGCATAACGGGTGCGGCGCATCCCCTCGAAGTAATCGACCCACGGGGACACGCCGCCGGTCACCTTCTCCCGCATCACGGCCAGCGTTTCCGCGTTGCAGCTGATGCCGGGATGCACGAACCCTTCCTGCGAGACCACCTCCCTCAGCTGCACAACGTTGTCCGTCAGGATCGTCTCCCGCGACTGGCCCCACGCTGGTTTGACAATCGCAACGACCAGGGTTGCACAGGCGAGCGCCGACAAAACTGAGCGTATGCGTTTGAAGGTGTTTCTCATCGTTAGTTCCCCCTCTCTGCTTTTCTAGACTCAAAGCCCTTCAACGACCGAGTTGGAGAGCTTTCGTGTTGTTCCCGCCAGAGTTGCGACTTGCAGAAGTACGTTCAAACAGACCATCTCCAGGATTTGTCATTCTCCGGCAGCTATCGTATTGCCGTTCGCTGATGCGTGGATAGATAATATCATGATCATGGCCTCCAGAAACAATAGATTCTCCATGTTCTTCATGGGGATGGTGGCCAGGCATCGGCTCGTTTGAGAAATTAGCGGTTAATCGACTATTTCCCACTGCGCGTTGGGATGGGTCGTACTGTTCTGATACTGTGCGCAATCCGAGCCATTCGCAGTCCGGCCATAGCCGTCGAGTTTCATGTTCGTTCCGCGGTTGACCACGTAGTAATAACCGTCGCCCGTCGGCGTCAGGCTCCACTGCGCATTCGCGTGCGTAGTCGAACTTGAATACTGTGCGCAGGGATCGCCGTTCGTGGTCCGGCCATAGCCATCGAGCTTCATGTTCGTGCCCTGGTTGACCAGGTAGTAATAACCGCCGCCCGCATCGGTGGCGTTCCAGTGGGCGTTGGGATGCGCGGTATCGGCGTATTGTTTAACAGGGTCGCCATTTGCTGTCAGGCCCTCGCCGTCGAGGTACATGCCGGTTCCACGGTTGCGGAGCTGGTGCAATCCCGTGACGCCGCCGCTGCTGCTCGAGGAGGAGCTGATGGCCCATTGCTGGTTGGAGCCGCCCCAGTAGGACCAGAGGCCGACATTCGACCCATTGGCTGTGCCGTAGGCGTCCGCGCATTGACCGGTGTTTAGCGCCGTGTTAAGGCGGTAGTAGCCGCTGCCGACGCTCTGAATCTGCCACTTCTGGCCATTGCCGCCCCAGTAGCTGTAGAGGGCGATGTTGGTGCCGTTAGCGGACTCGACCTCCCAGCAATCGATGGAACGGTTGCCGCTTTGCGCGCTGCGGATGCTGTAATAACCGCCGCCCAGGTCGGTGACATTCCATTTCTGAGCCGTAGCTTGACTGTCATCCCAGATATCGACATTCGATCCGTTGCTGTTGCCGGCGGCGCCCATCACGCGGCCGCTGGCGCGATTGGTGATTGTCAGGTTATTGCCCGTGGGCGTGTCGGACCACAGGCCGAGTTCGGAGATTGCCACGCCGCCAGCGCCGTTGTTGGCGGTGACGTTGAGCCGGTAGTACTGGTAGGCAGTGGTGTTGCCGATATCGTAGGTGTTCATCTGCATCCGAATGCCGAAGGTCTGGTTGCTCCGTGAGTCGAGGGTGGTCCAACTGGAGCCGTCCTGTGAGCCAAGGAAGGTCCAGTCTTTCGGGTCGCGCTCCGCCACGTCGGCGCAGTTAATCGTGTAGCGCTTGACAACTTTCACATTGCCCGCGCCGAGGTCATACTGGAGCCAGCCCGTCGGAGCGTCCCAACCGTACCACTTGGAGCCCGGGTCGCGGTTAAACGCCTGGTCGGAACCTTCTATGCCGTCGCCGCTTTGGAAACTTGCCGACGAGACGCCGCCGACGGCGATGTAGGTCATCGGTTTAATCAGCAGACTGTGAGAACCGCCGAACAGCGGCGAATCGCCGCTCGTCCCGGTGGAGTTTTTGGCGCGGGCCCTGTAGTAGTAGTTGGTCCCCGCGTTCACGGACGTGTCCACGTAGCTCGTCTTGGTGAGGTTGCCGGCGAGGACGGTATAGCCGCTGCCGATGGTGGTGGAGCGGAGCAAATCATAAGAGGTGGCGCCAAAGGACGGCAGCCAGCGCACGGTCACCGCGAAATTGGAGGTCGGGGCCGCGGTGGCGATCAGGGCCGCCGGAGGCGCCGGAGGCGTCACAAGACCGCCGGTCCCGCCGGTGAACGCCACGTTGGTGAAGGTGGCGGTCTGGGCCTCCGTCGTCCCGCTGGATACGAACAGGCCGATATAGAGGGTGGACGGGAGGTTGCCGTAGTATGAGCAGCACACAGGCGCCCAACTGGCACCATCCTGCGAGGCGAAGGTGGTAATCAGTTTGCCCAGGCGTTCGATCTTGAGCCAGTAGGGCATGCCGGGTGTCAGGGGTTGCGATCGTTTCGCCCAGTTGCTCCCGCCCCAGTTGTCGGTCCAGCCACTCATATAGCTTTCGTACAGTATGGTGGCTGCGGGCACAATTCCAACCCAGCCGCGCTGCGAAACGGTGGCAGTGAGATTGTCGCGGATCATCAACCCTGCCTTGCCGCCGTTGGAGCCCGAATAGGTGCAAGACGCGACCTTGGCAATTATGGCGCAGTCGCCGCTCATCTGCCGGTAAACAAATTGGCAGTCATCAACCGAGTCCGACCAGACTTCGTCTCCAAGCCCGGTCACCGTCCACACCCCGTTTGAATAAGAGGCGCTGCGTCCCGCAGCCTGGCTGCCGAGGGTGGTCAGGATCAACCCGCTCGACGCCAGTGAAACCGCCGGGAAATTAATGGCTGCCGGCGGTGTCGCAGTGGTGAAGTCGGCGGTCTTGGCATACATCCAGTTGTCGGCATCAACGTGCTGTTCTTCAATTTTACGGTCGATCCAGGGAGTGGGAAGTCCGAAGCGGTTTTTGTAGGCGTTTTGGAGCATGTAAAAGGCGGCACGATTGGCGGTGTAAGGTCCGTCCGCATTCTCCCAGTAGTGGTAATCAATGGTGCCGAAGGGAACGAAGGGAGTATCGGCGGTGAAGGTGTTGCGGCAGTAGTATTCCCCGCAGGCCAGCAGCCGGTTGTCCAATTCGGAGTAGAGGTCGATGCCTTGTTTCCAGGCGACCTCGGCGACGAAAACTCTGCTCTTGAGGTCGGCGTAACCGTGGCCCGCATCGCGCCCCGTCTCGCCCATCTCGCCCGTGGCCAGGCTGTTGATCAGCCCGGAGCTGTGGACGACGCGGTAATTGTTGATGATGTGGTCGAACTTCGCGGTGTCGTCGCAGAAGGTTGCGATCGCGATACCACTAGCCAAGTAGAGGGAGCCTTTGTTGGCTGGACCCGTCACGCCACCCCCGGCCAGTGAACCCGGCCAGAGGCAATTCTGGAAGTAGTTCTTGACCGTGGTCGTATCGGCGGCCGTCCATCCGGGCCAGGTGCCTCGCAGGATGCTGGCGCCGCCGCCGTAAGCAGGGGCGTAGTCGCCAAGGTCGAGGCCGGATTCATTGCCGCCGAAGCTCGTATGCGTCTCCGCCCACGCGATGAGGATGTCGTGGGCCTTCTGCGCGTAAGCTTCGTTGCCGGTGAAATACCACATCTTAGCAAGATTATGCACGGCAACCATGTCACTCCGCCATTCGTTGAGGTTTAAGTAGGGGTTGCGTTTAACTTCCGCGAACGGACCTCGCATGACGTAGTCGAGGCTGGAATGCCCATCGGCCGCGAGGACGGCGTAGCCCTGTTTCCAAGGTTCCTTGTCGAGGTTGGCCTTGATGGTGTCCAGCTCTTCGCGGGTGTTCGGAACGCAGGGGTGTGTGTAGGCCTGCGCCCGCGGCGCTAGCGCCGCCAAATTCAGCCCCACGATCATCAAAATGATGATCCGCCCCATTGCTTTCTTTGATTTCTTTGTACTGTTCATCCTACAACTCCTTCCTAGCTTCAGGTTAGCTATCCGGCGGGATGATGAGGTTTGACCTGTTTCTCAACGTCGGAAGCGTTCTGCTCCTCTTCCCCTCTTTATTGTTTGGCATCTCCTTAACTGAAATCGGGTATCTCTATCGAAATCAAAGCACGAACCTCAAGGCATGGATCACCAGCTTCGCCCCTCCTTTCTCCATTGCCCGGCTCCGAGAAGGTCAAAAGTGTAGTGAAAATAGCCGCTCTTCACATTTGCATCTCCCAAAATTCTTTGTTTTATTTCAGCGCCGAAAAAGAGCGCCGGACGGCTTGCACACCCGTCCGGCAAAACGAAAAAAGGAGGAGGAAAAAGATAATGAGGAGGGATGAGAAACTTTATTTGCCTGCGCTGAAGAAGCCATGTTAACATATTTGTGCCTTTAGTTTTCGGGACTGGAAATAAGCGGGCCCATCTTCAGCACAGTTTTGAATAAACCAAAATGAACAATTTCTTTCAATTATGAAGAGCGGCTATTTTCACTACACTTTTGACCTTTTGTGAGGGCTCCCAATGGAGCGGCGGCGAAAAAAGATCGTGGCGATTGATTGCCCAAGACTCTCCTTCTTTCAACACGACGTGGAGCAGGTTATGCAGGGAATCTTCCGCTATATACGCGAGCATCGGAACTGGAACGTCATGCTGAATGAGTACTGGTTCTCATTCAGCTGCCGTTTCCGCAATTATGAGGAATTGCTCAAACAGGAAATCGATGGCTTGCTCTTCCAGGTTTATAAAAAAGAGGTGGCGGAACTGGCAAGTCAGCTCAACGTGCCGGCGGTGGATTACAGCGGATTTACGGAAGATGTTCGCTTTCCTTCGGTTCGTTTGGACAACATCGCAATTGGCCGCATGGCTTTCGAGTATTTCCAGGAGCGCGGCTTTCGCAACTACGCCTATTTCGGGCCGCGGGACCGAAAATGGTCGATGGACCGCGCGACAGGTTTCCAGCAGGCCGCGAAAGAATCCGGTTTCCGCTGTTTCATGAACACTCCTCAAATGGGGGCGCATTTTGCTCATCAACAGGGCTGGATTTCTCCGGACGGCCTGTTTGAATGGCTGAAGCAGTTGCCCAAACCGGTCGCTATTTTCGTCTGCTATGATCCCTGCGCAATTGATATTATGCAGGGATGTCAGATGTGCGGCATCGATGTTCCTTCCGAAGCCGCGATTCTTGGGGTGAACAATACGGAGTGTTTATGCGATACGGTCCACCCCAGCCTGTCGAGCGTTGAAGTCGATTGTGAAGATCAAGGCTACCGTATCGCGCAACTGCTGGACCGGCTTATGAGCGATCCCGATTATGCGGACACGCAGCAGAAAATTTCGCCCAAGTACGTCGTGACGCGCATGTCCACGGACATTCTGGCCGTGGAAGACGAAGCGGTCGCCGCCGCCTTGCACTTCATCGCCCGGCATTTCGCCGAGCCAATCTCAACGCCGGACGTCGCCAATGCCGCCGGACTTTCCCGCTCGCACTTGACCCGGCGCTTCAAAGCCAGCGTCAACCACACCATCGGAGCGGAGATTCGGCGGCGGCGCCTCAACAAAGCCAAGGAATTATTGCGCAACACCTCGATGAGCCTGGCCGCCATCGCGAATGAAGCCGGATTCCGCTACGCCAATTATTTTGTGAATGCCTTCGTCAAAAAGGAAGGCGTGTCCCCCACTGCCTGGCGCAAACGATACAAACAGTGACGTCCAACCCCGAATGGAATAATCGATGATCAATTTCATGATCAAATTCCCACAGTGGACATTGCCATCTGCAAGGACAGACGCAGTATGCGACAGACACTGTTGCATCATCGCAGAATTTTTTGTGACATGCGAATTCAAAGAGTCGCCCTGTATGCTCGATCTTCCTATTCCGAATCCAAGATCCAAATTCTTGATGATGATGCATAGCAAAGTCCTGTTCAAAATTATTCAAAATTTTGATGTGTGCTGAGCGTGTACTGAATGTGGTGTCAGTGTGTCCCGATTGTGTATAAATGCTTTTAATTCAACTCCTTGAAACTGCTAAGTCTAATGAATTCAACACCTCTAAATTCGCCTGGCAGTCAAGAGGTCAGGGGTTCGATCCCCCTTACCTCCACCACTTTTCTCACTGAAACATAACGACTTGCGACACTCGGATTTTTGTGTGTGAATTTTCATTCCGGCCCGATTCAGCCCCATTTTGGCCCCGTTGGCGGTAAAAATCAGATAACATTAAATCTGCCCCTGCAACGCTTTACGGCGCGCAGGGGCTTTTCTTTGGAAAGAATCCGGCAGCATTGGTTTTCGGCGCCGTCGGCTTATTGGATCA
>JAFGFZ010000084.1 GCA_016930815.1 Pirellulales bacterium
AGGCGAATTGGATCTGGAGCATCGATTCGCAAAAGATCCGCTTCAATCCGCGCGTCCTCAAAAATCTGCGCCAGGCCTTCATTGAGCCATCCCGGCACGTCGTACTGGTCGCGGTTGAAGACGAAGTTCTCCAGGTACGCGTGGAGCGATTCGTGGAATAAAAGGCGAACCAGGTCATGGATCTCGTCCTCCAGCAGCTTGTCATTTCGATTCTCGATTTCCTTGATCTTTTGCTTGGTTTCTTTTTTTTCCTGCGCCCAGCGGTCTCGCAGAGCCTTAAGAATCCGTTCCCGTTCGGTTTTTGGCGCGTTTCTCAAGGACCTTTCGTGTTGATTCAGTACGTCTTGGCACTCTTTTTGCCATTGGATCATCTGTTCTTCAATCTTAAGGTGGGCTTCGCGCGTGGCTTGTATTTCGTTGAGGATTTCATTGACGGCACAACCGGCGAGAACACGGTTTTCAGACGGTTCGAAGAAGGCTGGATTAAGGATTGTGATACCTTGGCGGCGCAAAGACGTGATATAGGAATCGCGATTGCCATAGATAACAATGGACAGCTGGTCGGGCGGATCGTTCAAGCGGGAGGGGAGCACCTGCTGATAGGCCTGAAACACCTGGTCCAATCGTACGGCAATCCTCCGGGCGACCGGTTCAGCAAGTGTTGTCCGGAGTTGAAACCATGGTCCATTGCGGTATACCTGCCAGATTTGCCCCTCTTCTTCGACTGGATGCAAGTCCACCGCTTCCTCGCGCCGCGCCTTAATCCTGGCCCGGTTACGATACGCGTGGATCCGTTCCTGCAATTGCCGTCGAGCCGCTCTACCCACTCGATCGATCGCTTGAATTCGATCGCGATCGACCGTTCGCATGATCAGAAACATCGGTTTCCCGGCAGGGCGATGGACCTCGATAAACTGGATCGACGCGTCCTGTTCGGTTTCAATGAGGCCCGCAAGGATCCGGCCTTCCGCCAGATGGAGCCTTTCCATCTCCCAGACCTCACCGCCAATCCCTGGATCCTGAGCCATCACCGGTTGCAGGAAGCAAACAAGGATACTGGAAGCCGCGGCAATTCGCAGTCTCCCCGCGAGCATGTTCTTTGCCAGATGTTGGTTCGTTGTTCCCATGAATTCATTAGAGCCAATCCTGATGGATTCGTCCAATACCGGCCCATACGGAAAGGATGAGGTGCTTGGGATAACTTGATGGATGGCCTGTCGTTCCCGGCACGATTGCACTTGACCCTAATCCGTATCAGGCTGACAATCGAGTCAGAGGATGGTGTCAATGCGGGGGGATGTTGTGTTGTACACTTGGATTGCCACAAGGGGGCGTGGCGTCCTAAAGACTCAGAGGAATACGGATTGATTCTCAGATCAAAACAATCGGTTTTGACGGATGTCCCGGACTTGGCAGGTCGATTCGATCGATTTGGCGGGCGGTATGTTCCGGAGACCCTCATGGCCGCGCTCGACGAATTGGCGGTTGAGTATGACCGTGCGCGGCAAGACAGCACCTTCCAATCAACGCTTTCTGAGCTCCTGTCCGATTATGTGGGCCGCCCGTCGCCCCTCTATTTCGCGGAACGGCTTACGAAACATTGTGGGGGGGCCGAAATATGGCTCAAGCGGGAGGATACGAACCATACTGGCTCGCATAAGATCAATAACACACTCGGCCAGGCCCTGTTAACAATCCGAATGGGGAAACGGCGGGTGATCGCCGAAACGGGTGCCGGTCAGCATGGTGTCGCCACGGCCACGGCCTGTGCTCGATTTGGTCTGGATTGCGTTGTCTACATGGGCGAAGAAGACATCCGCCGCCAGGCGCCCAATGTTTTCAGTATGAAGTTGCTGGGTGCCGAGGTGCGGCCCGTTGGGACTGGATCCCGGACTCTGCGGGATGCCATCAATGAGGCCATGCGGGATTGGATGGCTTCCGTCCAGACATCGCACTACATCCTCGGCTCTGTTGTCGGTCCCCATCCATTCCCCCGCATTGTTCGGGATTTCCAATCGGTCATCGGTCGTGAAACGATCCAGCAATGCCAGGCGAAATTTGGTCGTCTGCCAGACAGTCTGGTGGCATGCGTGGGTGGCGGGAGTAATGCAGCCGGGATGTTTTACCCGTTCATCGACCATGCGGATGTTGCATTGATAGGTGTCGAGGCTGGTGGCCGAGGGGACGCGCCGGGCGACCATGCGTCGCCACTGGCATTCGGTCAACCGGGTGTGCTTCATGGATCGTATAGCTATGTGATGCAAGATGAGGATGGTCAAACCTGCCAGGTCCACTCGGTTTCCGCTGGGCTCGATTATCCGGGTGTTGGCCCAGAACACAGCTATTGGAAGGAGACCGGCCGTGTTACTTATACAACCTGTCGCGATCAAGAAGCACTTGCGGCGTTCGACACACTCGCTCGTTGCGAAGGAATTTTACCAGCATTGGAGAGCGCCCATGCAATCGCCCAGGCGATGATCCTTGCTTCCAAGCGGCCGAAAAACCATCGGATTGTGGTCTGCCTTTCTGGACGTGGTGACAAAGACGCGGCAGAAGTGGCCCGATTGCGCGAAGATCCGGGAGTTTGATCGCGGGTTGGGAAATGGAGTCGGATAACCAATCATGTCCGTCATTGATACTGTCTTCGGTCAACTTCGCCAACAAAAGCGGTCGGCATTCATGCCGTTCATTACGGCCGGCGATCCTGATCTTGATTTTACAGCCGATGTATTGCATGCGCTGGCAGGCCAAAGCGCGGATCTGATTGAGATTGGTATTCCATACAGCGATCCAATTGCTGACGGGCCAGTCATTCAGGCTTCGTACACGCGGGCGTTCGATCGAGGAATTCGGGTCCGTGACATCTTCCGGATGTTAGAACAGGTGACCCAGGACATCACCATTCCCGTCGTCACGATGGTCAGTTACGCAATTGTCCTGCGGCATGGTCCACGGGAGTATGTCGAGGCAGCCCAGGCAGCCGGCGTGGCCGGTGCCATTGTCCCGGATCTGCCGGTCGATGAGGCGGAAGGACTCGCCACGCTATGCCACGAAACCGATTTCAGCCTGATCCAACTTGTTGCCCCAACAACGCCTCGTGACCGGGCTCTGCGGATTGCCAAGATGTCGCGTGGATTTCTTTATTATGTGTCCGTGACTGGCATTACTGGCGAACGAACGGCCTTGCCTCCTGAACTGGCCGACAATGTTGCCTGGCTTCGTGACCATGTCTTGCTCCCCATTTGCATCGGTTTTGGAATCCGCGGACCGGAAACGGTTCGCCAGCTGGCTTCCGCTGCGGACGGTTTGATTGTTGGTTCTGCTTTTGTCCGTCGCATTGCCGAAGCGGCCACGCGCCCTCGGCACGAGGTCCTCGAAGAAGTCAAGCAGTTCGCGGCCGAACTCGTCGGGGCATTGAAACTTTCGTAACACTTCAGCCGGTTTTTCAGCCTATTGGTTTCCGATGACTGAATAGTTGCAAATTTTCTTGACTCCTACCCGATTTTCAAGTTAGGATTAAAAGGGTTCTCGGGTGATGCCATTCGGCACGCCAAACCAATCCCTGTTCGACATATCGATCAATGGCGGATCGTTTCTTTTCTCGCGGCCGATCATTGATTGCTCCGGGTGTGCGCATCCACGCTAGCATGCGAATGCACGAACAATCTATACGAACTGTGGAGATCGCGGATGAAAGATGAGCGTCGCGACTCAATACGAAAGTATTTTGCTGGTTTGACGGAATATGCATTTGAATGCCGGCTAGGCATCGTCGATCCACCCTTGGTCGATTATGTCGCCGAAATGCTAGCGCGATTCATTCGCATCGAGAACATCTTCTCCGTGCGGAATCCAACTGGCCAGCGGCTGGTTCAAGTGGCCGACATGCTCCAGGAAGCCCAATTCCGACACGGCGCTGCGCGGCGGCACATCCACCGCCATATTGGGGATTTCACGCTTTTTTGGTCAGGAATCTACCCTGAAATTGCTGAACGGATGCGCTGCCAGGGGAAAAAGGACGCCCTGATCGACTATCAAGCCCAGGGGAAGCGGGCCTATTATATTGCCAGCACAATCTCCGTCGAGAAGGAGTATGCTCCAAGTGAGCTCCTGCACCGCCTTAGCGAGCAGTTTGACATGTGTGTTCAGGGTCTTGCGGAGGTCCGGCGCCAGTGGGAATGCGAACGGGGTGATTTCGGGCTGGCGGTTTTGATTAATTGAGCACGTTGGAACCTCATGCCAGCACGAATGCCAGGAATGCTGCCAGATGATCGCTTGCTTCGAAGGACCGTTCCTTGAGTTTCCAGAGGTCCTTGATATTCCCCGGCCGGCGCCATAGGGCACCCGCGAATGCTCCCGCCTTACCTATCAGACTCTTCTGGGCCTGGAGATGGAGTAGATCATTTCCAATGGCATCGTCCACGGCCTCGGATATCACTCGGACGCTCAGAAAAGGGACGTTTCTCTTTTGGCAGATAGCACCGATCGGGAAAGAGACCAAATCCGCGGCCATGGCCCCAGTCTGTTGGGCCAGTGCATGTCGCAGGGCCGGTTCGTGGAGCCAGGAATCCACTGTCACGACCGGGCCCAGATGCACTCGTGGGCTGGGTGGTGCCTGAAAATCGATCGTCAATCGCTGGCCAGTCCGAGTGAGGAGTTCCTTGGGGACGATGATATCTCCAGCACGCAGTGGTTCGACCAAGCCGAAGGCACTGCCCGCCGCAATGACCAGACGTGGCGCGTGGCCGGCGAGAATCGTTTCGAGGATTCTGATCGGGCGATCCATGGGAACCCCGCAAACGGCCAGGGCAACACGTTTGCCAGCATATCCGCCGATGTGAACATCCAGTCCGGCCGCTCGGTTGGTGACCACGCCCCGCAATCGCGCGATGAATGCTTCCAATTGGATCGGCATGTCGAACAGGATGGCGGCACGGCACGGCGCGTCATCGAATTCAGGGCTCGGACTCGGCAAAGCCGCTTTCCCTTCCAAAGCCGATTTCGTCGCTCGGCGTATTGTCTCGGATGCCTTGGCCCGAACAACGGATTGTATCGAACGGCGAAACAACCATCGGAGGGGCATCGGAACTTTCCTTGACGTGTGCGGGAGCCGGATGGACCAGATCACTCCACGATGGATCTTTGCGCCACGAATGAACCGTGCCGAACAGCGGGAGCCCGGCAAATCCCGAGTTCAATCTAGAAATGGGAGTTCTTTCGTTACGCAACCTTCATTTTTTAACACTCATTCCTTGGGATGGATCACGGCAAATAACGAGACGGGAACGTGCTCCCCGGAGATCGCCATGTTTTGGAGCAGACCGGCTCGTACCAGACGCTCGAACCATTCCGGGGTAATGAACTGGCTCCGGCCCCAGGGTTTATCGTACGTCTTTCGATAACGGTCCAATTCGCCCCAATGGACATAGACTCGGCTGATCTTGCGGCGGGCAAACTCGGTCCGCAAACGATCCACCTGGGATTCCCATGGTGACGGACCCATCCACGCGTTCAGTAGCCATTCGTCGAAAACCGTATTGTAATAGACCGGAACTTCGAGGTCGAACACTTCGGCATCACCCACCGAAAGGACCGCGGTGCCCTCCGGGGCGGATTGTTGCACCTGCCGGCGCCAATGGGGCACACGTTCCTCGGCGTCGCGGAGCCATGAATAGCTGGCGAGAAATCGGGTATAGCCGCACAGCATCTGGGGAGAGACGGCCAGGACAACTGCGATGAGAACCCATCCCACGAGGATCGTTTGCAGTCCGCGGATCCAGCAACGGCCGATCGACCAACTCGAACCAAGACCGGCTAACATGGCCAGGACTGGCAACAGGGGGACCCAGAATCGTTCGATTCGATGGGTCGATAGCCACCAGCATGCCAGATAAACAAGAGTATAAATCCACCAAGGTCCCGCCAAGGAACGGAAACGGCGCATGGCCAATGCAAGAAGGGCGAGCGGAACGACCAGGGGACTTTGCCAAAGACTCCTCCAGGTGATATTGGCAAGATCCGATGCCGACCTATCCAGGGAAAATCCAGCTGGGCGATGGGCGGCGCTCCATTGCGAATCCATCGCGTCGGTCCGCGCGTTACCGTGAAAAAATGAGTTCAGCAGTGGATAAATCGGATTGCCAGTGGAGATGGCATTCTTGACCAGCCAGGATCCGCCACTTGCGGAAGTAACCAGTGCCAATAGGAGGACTAGCTTCCAGGTCGATGGGTGAATACCTTGGCTACGGGTGTATTCTGGGCGAGCATCAGAAACCTTATGCAAGCGGGTATCTCGTCTGCAACCTGCTCCATTATCCATGGGACTCTTGTGGCCGTGCGAGTGGTCTCTCCAAATGGAGGATGCGCCAATCCACAGGACGGCGGCCATGAGTGGAAACGCGACAAAGAGGATGGCGGTATATTTGACGCCGATTGCCGCGCCGGCGAGGAAACCAGAGAGGGCGAGGTAGCGGTTGGCCGAGGTCTGTCTCCATACCGCGAAACTGTAGATTGCAAGCCATGAATAAAAACCCAAGGCGCCCTCGTTCAGTCCCAAGTTGGCAACTCGCAGCACCCATGGTATCGATAGATAGACGAGTGCGGCAACCATGCCAGCGGATGTTCCGGCAAAGCGGCGTCCGGCCGCCAGTAATGCCACGGCGGTAAGAGGCGCGTTGGTGGCCAGGATCGTCTTTCCGACCAGGGCGCCGAGCCACCAATCGTCCAAGAGGACCATACCGAGTAGCGCGAACATTGAACCGCCTAGCGGCATGTTGCCATAGACATTGTGCGCTAGGAAGGCGATCCGCCCCTGGGTAAAAAATTCCTTGGGTACCTGGAGATGGTATTCTCGCACATCAAAGTCAATCGGCGGCAGCATCCCACCCAAGAGGACGACTGCAACCAACGGCGCGATCAGCCAGAGCCATGACAGGCCGAACGGGGATGCCTCCGATGTGGTTGGGAGTTGCCGCGGGCGAGGAGATGATTCATGCGACCGGACCATCCACACAATCGCCCACCCAATCAGGAGCCCGCCAATAATAAAACAAGGCCACCGGGCCCCCCGCAACCAGCCGGTAAGCCCGATCCCTAGGGTGACGAGTGAAATGATGTGCAAACCGACGCCGCACGAAAAGATGGTTCGTTCCAGGTGATCTAGATGACGATCGGCACCAGCCAGCGCGAGGAACTGCCAACCAAGAATCCCAGCGACGGCGAGGATTCCTGCCGCTGTGCCGGCGACAGGGAGCCGGTCGATGAGCCAGGTGGATCCCTGCCCGCCAATCCAACTTTCGGCGACGAGGTCCGGTGCGACGACGGCGGCCGTCACCATTTCCACAACCAGTCGCCCGCGGGCAAAAGAGTTTCGGTTTCCGGGAAAATGTTCCAGTTCTCGAAGAGGCGATGCAAGCTGCAGGAAGAAAAAGAATGCGATCCCCAACAGGGCGAATGCCCCTGGCCAGATTTTTAGGAGAGCAGAAATCGCGACCGATTGGCGTTGATTGCCATGTCTGGTTGCCACTGTTCGACGAGCCATGCGTTCCAGATGATGATGCTACCGAGAGATTATCGCGCCGATCGCTGGATTGTATATTAGCCTCGAACAGATCGGCAACCTTGAAATGAAATCCTTTTTTTGCTGGTTGAGAATGGTCCCTTTCAGCTACAATAGAAGTCTGATCCGTTTACCTATTATTTCGTATCCGAAATGACTTGGAAGCCAAACGATGGGTATCCCATCATCTCAATCCGCCAAAGACGGTCGTCAATGTTCGTTTCGGCCAAATTGGGGAGCCACGCTGCGATGGATTCTGTTGCTCTGGATCATGGGATCCACGATCACGGGCTGTGGCGGGTGTGGCGGGTGCACGAATTGGTCCAGCCCCCAAGGAAAGAAGCAACGGGAAGAGGCCCGGAAGAAAACGGCCGAGGCCCTTAAAAAGAAAAAGGAAAAAAAACCCCTCGAAATCAGTCAACTTGCGGTCGAACCACACGACGAAATACTCCTCCCAATGATGAAACGGGGTCATTGGTGCGTCGCGGACCAATCCATGATCGCCAATTTCGAGAGCTTTGTTGGTGATTTGGAGCTGAAGATCGTCGATAAAGAGGGGGCTCCCATTGCCCTCGATCGGACACCATTCCGGATGCCCTCCACACGGCCGGTCTCATTGAGCAAGGGGCGGGCAAAAAATATCAAGACAACATTTTTCGCGCCGACTCGCGGTGATACTCCCAGCGTGGCAACTCTTCTGAACCAACATGGCAGCATGGGGCTGGACACCCAATCGCGCGTCAAAGCGAATCTGATGCCGCCCTACCAATACCATTTCGTCGTTCTTGCCAAGAATCCGGCCCGCTACACGTATGTCAAAACACTCGATGTAATCTCCATGCCGAATGGCGGGCTTGAAGAAAGTGTTGCTGCAACCGATGGATCCTATCTAGGTGACAATGATGTGCACTATCGAGTTGTTCTTCCGAATTTGGAGAAACATGTTCCACTCCCCGACCATTGCCTACTTTGGTCAACCATTGCCTATGTGCTATGGGATGACATCTCACCGGACCGTTTATCTCTTGACCAGCGTCAAGCCATGGTCGACTGGTTGCATTGGGGTGGCCAATTGATTGTTAGCGGACCGGGTTCACTGGACCTCTTGAAGAATAGCTTTCTCAACTTGTATCTACCCGCTGAGGACGGGGGAGCGACTCAGATCGAACAGGCAGCGATCGACGATCTTGGTGCCCAATGGAGGGCGAAAAATACATCGCTGGCGGGGGGCTTGCTCAAAGCAAGCCAACCGTGGTCCGGGATTCGCCTCAAACTGCGCCCCGAATCGAAGTTCGTGC
>JAFGFZ010000496.1 GCA_016930815.1 Pirellulales bacterium
GAATCCATCAGGAGGAAATCCGAATCCATCAGGAGGAAATCCGAATCCATCAGGAGGAAATCCGAATCCACCGGGAGGAGGTCCGAATCCATCGGGAAGTCCGAATCCATCGGGCGGTCCAAATGGACCGCGGCGATTTCCGGGGCGTGGACCACCGGGGCCGCCTGGACCACCGCCTGGTCCCATGCCACCGTGGAAGGCTTCGTTCATATCATAGGGGAAGATATGAAATTGACCGGACTGGTCTTGGAATATGTTGTAGTCACTTGCGCGGGTCCAGTAGCCATCGCTGTTGGCGAGGACGACATCGAGTGCGAGGAACCAAAGGACGTTGTCGATATCGAGAATCGGGGCGATAGTCTGTTCCAAGGGGTCCGTGGGCGTTTCATCCAGGATCCGGCAGAGTTCGATCAAATTCTTCCAGGAATCCTCCCGGTCCTTTGACTTGATCTCGTAGCGCTGCCGGTAGGCCTCGATATCCTCGCCGAGGTAGCGCAGGCCCCCGTCCGCCCCGGGATTTCCAGAGACTTTCCAACGGGCACCCTTCGTCGATGGATAGTATTCAGCCAGGAACTCCTTGTTGAATTGTTGGACATTCGAGTAGACCCCCCAACTCTCGCCATTGATAACCACTCGAACGAAGTTGGCCTTGAGGGCCGGGATATATTGGCGGGCGATGTGGGAGTAGAGGACCGAACTCATCATCGATGGATCACCGCTGCAATTGAGCAGGTTCAATGTCTTGTACCCGTACAACCGCTGATCCGGATTCCCATGATCGAGCGACACGTTCAGTGACCGTTTATAACCCTCTGGGACCATCATATACGATGACATGCCCCGGAAATGAACTCCGACATTGGAGAAGGTCTTTCCATCGACCATCAATGTGGCGGGAACATCGACATCGGTGCCCTTGAAGTCGGCCAATTCCGCTTCCCAATCCTCGTTTTCGAATTCGAGGAACAACGTTCTTAAAACGGTGGGATCGTAAAGTGTCGCATTGGGATAGGTAGGAACATCTTCGGGCGACACCCGCGGGCCCGGCTTGGCAGTTTCTTGACCGCCCCTCCTGCCAGGACCTCCCATCGGTCCAAAACCACGCCCCCCCGGTCCGCCGGGACGCCCTCTCTGGCCGAGGCTGGCCCGGGCCGCTTTCCGTTCAGCCGTGTTGAGTCTCCCATCCCCATCTGAATCGAATTCTTGAACCAATAGTCGATCCCGTTGCCCAGGGCCACCAGGACCACCTGGTCCACCAAGCCCTCCGAAGCCACCAAAGCTACCCGGGCCGCCTTGGCCACCGGGTCTGCCGGAACCACCCGGTCTGCCGGAACCACCCGGTCCTTTGGAATCTCCCGGGCCTCCGAAACGCGGGCTGGCCGGTGGTTCCTGATTGGATTGGGGATCTTGTGGTTCCGTCGTTTGGGGATGAGCCACTGTTGAATTCGTCGCATCCTTTGGCGCCTGGGACCATAGCATGGGCGCCGCAAACAGGGCGGCACCCAGCCCTAAAACACCAATCAAACCGATAACGATACGTTGCATTAGGTTTTTCTCCGTGAAACATGCGATTGTGTTGGCGCCATGCTTGCTCAAATTCTGTATGGGATGAATCCAAGGTGCCTGCATCCATGCACATATTTGGAACAGCGGCCACTACGCAATGCAAGCGGGTACAGAAGTGCTTTAAGTTCTGCTTCGCGACCGACTGGTGTTTTACCTTCGATCACGGCCAAGTGATGGAGTCGCTGTGGAAATGATGTTGAAATGGATTGTTTACCGGACTGATCGTAAAAAGCCAGATTATAATCAAGTGTCATGCGTAATTGGCCATCGGCCGATACGAAATGCTCACGATGGTATTCAACCAGGGCAACCGGCTCATTGGCAACCAATAAATGACCAATGTATTGTGGTGGCAAGACTTTGATCAACCCATTTACAATATGCTTGAATGCCATATCGGCCAGCGGTTGCAAGGCCCGCATTTGAAGGCGGTGCTTGCCAGTGATCAGGTTATTTCGCCACTTGATCTCGAAGAAGAAATCCTTGCCCGGCTGGAGCGAATCGTACCAACGGAGCCGGACTTTCTGCCGTCGGCCGATTCCAGCCAAATTGGCGTAACATGCGGCAAAATTCACGTTGTCGAAGTAGATGCTCCGGACGGTTGAAACCGGTTCATTGTGAATGACCCGGTGGCAATTGCTACTAAGTATATGACGGAGCGTACAGAGATCAGCACCTGGAAGCGTGAACTTGATTTCGCGGCGCGATGCCAGATCGCTGCGAGTGCTTTTGGATCCGAGTATCCGAAATGGTGAGCCGTTGTTATTTTCTTCGATGGCTGGCTCCGCTGCGGATCCCTCAGAATGTTGTGTTAAGATTGACATAGGAAAATTCGCATTCGGGGAGCCGTTCGCGAAGCTGATTCATCAGGTTGATTGTTGCAGGCTCGTCGAGCCGATTCAAAACGATGCGTAGTTGGCCACGGCCATTCTCGAAATCGAGCCGCTGGATGGTATAACGTCCGGCGAGATCTTTGATGACCAGGAGAACACCGGAATCATCTTCACGGAAATGCCGATCCGAATCACCGGTAATCGTCAGTAAGAGATTCTGTTCCCGCCTGTTCTGGCC
>JAFGFZ010000497.1 GCA_016930815.1 Pirellulales bacterium
ATACGTTTCCGGTCGAATTGTTTGTATTCCTTGCCAGAGAACCACTTGCGGCCGCTCGCGACGAAATTCATGAAATATGCGGGCTAGGCACTTCTTCTGTTCTTGACGATGCAGGACGGACGCGGAAAGGATCATAAATAGGAATCCATCCGGTTGCCCGCTGAAGCAACCTTCGATTAACCATCGCGGTGGAATCTGGCCGGATACGTGGCGTTTGAAAAATTCTTGGTTCACATATAAATGTTCCGCCAAAAATGAATTCGGTCCATCCTTTCAAACTGCAGGAAAAAGTGAAAAATCCACGCTAACCGTTAGGAGTCGGAACATCAAGTCGATGACAAATGCCGCGAACGGTACCTTTCTTAATCTCCTGATGCCTCGGAACGGAGACTTTGCGCATATTTTCCGGGTTGATCCAGATATCATGGTGTCCGCCATGATGGTGCAAGAAGCAGCCATGTTCTCTGAGATGGCGTTCCAATTCGATCCGATTCACCATCCACTCCCATCATAGCCGCTGAGCATCGGTCAATTGTTTTGCCAGCGTCTTTCTCGACGCATTGAGGGCTTCCATCGCATCCTTGGCATTTTCAAATGCTTCGGCTAATGATTCAGCCTCCGTAATCAATTCGGGATCGAGAGGGCAAGTGACGATATATCCACCTTCCTCGGCTGGCTCTAGGTTGAGAACGAGTTTGCCATCACTCACGGTATAGGTCGTTTCCGTAATCATCGTGGAGCCTCAGTTATGTCCGGTTTCCATATGTTCCATTATAGCACGCGATGACCGAACTCGTATAGACAGGCACCTCATTTCCCCGAGTTCGGCACGCCGAACATGGTATGGTAATACGAAATCCTGGCTACGTCCGGCTGGCACGTGAAACGAACCCTAATTCCACGCGCGATGCGGGCCCGTTTTGGAAACCGCCGCGTCACCCAGCCATCCTAGCGTAAAAGGGTGTTCACGTGACAATCGTCCAACAGAAGCGTATCAATCATCTTCATCTTAATATTTCTGTCCACCATGGCAGATAACAATCTCTGCCCGCACTACGCTCGATTTCGAGGCTCCCATTGGACTCGATATGCCTTCAAAACACGGCCTGGACCTCGAAAGAAGATGATTCTTCGATTCCAGATCCGCCATTGGCCTCTTCCATGGCTCTGGAATGCTATGCCCGGCCGATCGAAAAAGTGGGTAAAAGACCCATATAGAAAACGGCGTACCATTCGATCAGATACTCGCTCTTCAAACAAGGAGAAAACGCGCCGTTGAATTGCAATCGATGGTGTTCTTCGCCATCAATTATTGGAAGGTCTTATCTGTTTGAACGAATCAGGAGGCAAAACGCATCTCCTGTACAACTCCACATACTCGTGCTCCCCCAAAAAGCCCCAACGGGGCGGCCCTATTCCAGCCCAGGGTGAAGAGACGGGAGGGAACCGACCGTCTCGCAACCCTGGGTACATATCGCAATATTCCATACAACCCCACAGGGGTGGCCCTCATCGGACATTCTTTTAGCAAATCTTCCCCTTTCAGGGTTTTCATTGGGGTTGGCACAACCACCCAGGGTTGCGCCAAAGCTCGCAAAGCTCGCATTGGCTTCACCCTGGGCTCGTCTAAGGTCGCCCCATTTGGGGCTGAGGCTTCGGGGAAGATCAAGGGAACATTCAATTTATTCTTTCCATATCTCATGGTTCCAATAGACCGGGATCATGACCTGAGAAAAAAATTATGGGTCAGAGCGCAATTAGTCCCTAGTGGAAACCACATGCCTGGACAGTCCGTCGTAGCCAGTCGAGGCGTTTTTCGCGGTCAGCGTCGTCTCGGACGATCGCCTTACGCTTGTTTCCTCCCGCGACATGATGTGATGTGATACAACGCCCCGGCAAACTCGATTCGCAATGGTCTAGCCATGACAGACTCTTACCCTATCCGCCTAGGCCAGTCAATCCTAATGACTAAGTGCGCTCTGACCCCAAATCTTCCAAATCTTCCCGACAAACAATCGTGTCGGGGGAGCTTTTTTTATGCGCGGTTGTCAATTCAGCTTCATTCGGAAGCGTGTAATAGCGACGATAGTGATGAGAAGGAACAGCACAATGGATGCGGGCTCGGGAACATTTTCCACATGATGTCCTGGCTCCGCATCCCATGCTGCTAACAGTCCGCCGCCGGCGGTGTTGAAAGCGTCGAAGTTGGCTTGTGTCATGTAGAGGATGCCCTCGGTGTCAGGGCTATCTATGGTTGCCAGGTTGTCGAGCAAGAGGTCGAGCTGAAGAGCATCCAGGTTTTGAGTGTCAACCAGCCACAGGTCTGTTAAATCATCCATCACGTAGAGTGGTGACAGGTCGGTGCTGTTGACGAAGTCGACACCGCTGAGGTCCAGCTCGGTGATTCCGGGAAGCTCACCGATGCCGATATACAACCAGCTCCCTCCATATAGCAATGCGTTAAGAGACGACTGGTTAAAAATCGTGCATCTCAGCGAAACGCTACTAAGGTTTGTATGCATTACGCTGAAGTCAGTCAGGCTAGAAAGGTTTACTTCGGCAAGGATCAATTTTGTCAGTGTTGTATTCTGGCTAAGATCCAGAAACTTAAGATTCGAGAGTTCGCTGAAGTTGTACGGCTCGATCCTCAATATTTGATTGTGAGATAGATCCAGCTTCGTCAGTTTCGAGAGTTCGCTGAAGGCACCCGATTCGATGCTCGTGATCTGGTTATCGTACATATGCAGTTGAGTCAGATTTGTGAGCCCGTTGAAGGCACCCGATTCGATGCTTGCTATATTATTGGAATATAAAAGCAGTGATCTTAGATTAGTCAGTTCAATAAATGAGCCCGATTCGATACTCGATATCTGGTTATAACCAAGAGACAATGTTTCAGTAGGTGTGGTATTCCAATTAAATTCACCGATGCCATCAAGACTATTGATTGGTGGAGAAGAAGAGTGTGCTCCCACAGACTTTGGCATAACATCGCCAGGCGAATAGCCATGATCTCTTGCCCATTCGCCAAACGTGTACTGCCCCAATACTGTTGTCGGCATTCCCAGAATGCCCCAAAGCACAGAGGCGATCAGTGATCGCACCAAGTATTTTCCATACATGAGTCCCTCCTGCCGCTAAAGTCAGGTATTATCCCTCGATAAAAGAATATGATTCCAACGATTCCAGCCTAACTGAAATCTGCAAATCTGGCGACATTTCCGCACGAAGAAAATGGAATTAAAGGGAAGTCTTTCTACTCCATCATCAATCTGATGCGGTCTCTTTTGTAGCCTTGGGCCCCTTGTGCCCGACCCAAACGCCATTGCTGGGGATTTCTCTGCTAATATCCCAGCATGCTCGCCACCGATTTGACCGCCGACCTTGCGTACGACGAACTGGCCCGGATCGCCGACGAAAACGGCGAACCTTTTAACACGCTCGCCCAATGCGATCTGTTTTTACGCGCGGCCGGAATGTTACGCCGCCGCATTCCCGAAGAGGCCGACAATGCCGGCGAGCGGATCCGGACCCGAGATCTCAACACGATGATGGCCGAGGCCCGGAAGGCCCGTTCCATCTTTTTGCTTGCCAATCAATCACCGACGGTCATCGTGCCATGCGATGACCTCCGCTAGATATGCCCGCCATCTTATTAAAACGCGACCGACTGCTCTATGGCCTCCTCGAGGTGGACCGAGCCCGCAGCGATTACCACATGGCGAAACGGACCGGTGCCCAGCGA
>JAFGFZ010000085.1 GCA_016930815.1 Pirellulales bacterium
CGAGACGGCGGAAGAAACGGATTCCCATGAAGGTTTCCGTCCCCATTCCGAGACCCGAGATGATTCTGTTCCGAGAAAAATATTATGACTTACGACGGGACGTTTGGCTAGCAGGTAGATCCAAATGTTGTGGCCGGTCTCCTGACCGATCCGCAGGCTAGAATCAACGATTTCCCGGACCTTTTGTCAGGGCCCATCAGTTGTGGAGTCGCTGAATGGCATCCAGAAGATCCACGAGTTCATGGAGGGATGGGTTGTCATAGAGAACCGGATGAACGGAGTCGGCGAGGCGGACGATATCGTCTGTTTCAAAGCCATCGGGCATGTAGGGGGAGTTTCGGAGCATTTCAGCCGTTGTCGCGGCAAGGATTGCCAGCTGGACGGATGGGGCCGCTTCGACAAACGTTGGTGCAAAATGGGCTCGGCGAGCAAATTGAACCGCCTGCTGGAACATGCCCGTTTCAGGATCCCGCCACGCGACTTGAATGTCCGCGATCTCCGTGGTGCGGCTTGGCTGGAGCTCGAGCTCAATGAGGGCGGTTGCCGTCTGGCCAGCATAAAGATCCACTTCGAGGGGGCCGTCCAACAATCCTCCGGCCGTATCCGATGCGTGTCCCAACAGGCGGTATCGAATCACGGCATCTGGGTGGAACGAGACGGTCAGACGGACTCGTTCGGCCACGCAGGGGGATCGAGAAGACTCGGTCGCCTGCAGGGCGATTTGAAGTAATTGACGCCGATCCATGTCCCATGGGGATGGCCCTCCCGCAACTCGAAGCTGAATCGGTGTTGCCGTGGGTGGAGTGAATTCATAGTCCATCGCGGCCAGGAAATCCTCGGTGCGAACTGATGACGGTTTGGGCAGCTTGCCAGAATGCAGTTCACGCTTCACCGCTTCGAATCCGTCCGAGTCAGTGACCATTGGGATTGTGATCGACCGCAGGAGATGATGGGAATTGGGAGCGATGAATGGATGCATTCCGCTACGGGCAAAAGCAAGTATGTCGTACTCGCGGATTGGGGGCGGCGCGATACCACGCAATTTCGGCGGTGAGATCCGCTCAATGGACCGATTGGGACGGTTTGGAAACGGCATTGCCAAAAGGATGGATTCGTCGCGTGCCATTTCAGCCGACGTTCCGTTCATTCCAAGGGATCGGGGCACGTCGCCTGGCGGATGCAAAGCGATCTCCGGCATCGGACTGGAATCCATCTCCGCCAACAAGGATTCGAAGAGAGGCGGGGAAGGGAGCAGTTGAATCTCCCCGCCGAATTCTGCCGTAGTTTGCGACTCAGGTGGGATCAGTATATCGGCCGCTAATTGAAAATGATCTGTTGTGCGTTCCGGGGATGGGGGAAGGCTGGAAATGAGAATGACAGAAAAGGCCATAAAATGGGCCGACCCGAGCATCAGAAATAGACTGGCAGCCGTGATCCATTGAGCAAAGGACCATCGCCGCGAATATCTGGTTCCACGTGCATCCGAAGCGATCCCCGGGGACTCGCACACCTGCTTCCGAGCCTGGACCGGCGGTGGACCAGTGCATGATCGTTCGGGGATCCGATCGGCTGGAAGGACGCTGATCGGGATAGGGCCACTGACTTTGCGTTCTCGAACGAGACTCTCTTTGACCTGTCCCAAGAATCCATCGGGTACCCGGATATCCGCCAGGAGCGCGTCGATCGCCCCGTTGGCCACGATCTCTTTCACCCGGCCTGTCAATGCGTCCGGGACGGGCGTATCAGCCAGTTGGGCATCCAGGGCCAAAGTGGAGGGGATTTGTTTCAGTTGATGGATCAGTCCGTCTGGAATCGAGACGGCCTGCAGACGCGTCTCCAGTCGGATCGCGTTGGCGATTGTTTTGGTCCGTTCCAACAATCCCGATGGTATGGGAACCGCAGCAAGGGCCGTGTCAAGTAAATCAGTATGGTCCTCACCAATCGTCTTGAGCCGATGGATCAGATCGCTTGGGATGCGGACCTTCTGCAATTGTGCATCGGTCCACTGCCGATCGGTGTCGTCCGGATGATTCATGAGGTGGGAAAGATCAAGTTTCTCATTCCTGCACCATGGTGAGCAGGTATTCACGTAGCCGTGATCGAGCTCGGCTGACGCGGGAGAGGACGGTGCCAAGCGGGACCTGGAGCAGGTCGGCCGCCTCTTGATGAGTCAATTCGCCAACCACGACCAATAACAACGATTCACGAAGTTCGCGTGGGAGCCGATTGAGGGCACGCTGGACTTCGTCACAGTATTCGTTCGCCTGCGGGTCGTCCGGATCGACGGCCATGTCAACGGGATGTTCGCTATCCAAAACATGGATGCGATCCCGGCGACGCCATCGATCAATCACGCGGCGTCGCAGGATGGCCGCCAACCAGGCCCGGGGACCCCGGCCAACCTCAAACCGCTGCCGACTCTTCCATGCCGATCGGAATGTGTCTTGAACCACATCTTCCGCTTCGTGCTGATCGCCTAGCATCCGATAGGCCGTGCGATATAAGGCCGGAGCATGCTCGTCGACCAGTGTGTCAAAGTCTGACTCGGTAAGGGCCAAGGTTGCCTCTCTAGTTATTTCCCGATTGGTCTCTGCTCCGCGCGGAACGGCGCGGCAGCTACCTTGTATAGTACCATCGCACCGATCCGTTATGCCATTCGTATTCGATTGGCCCGATTATTCCCCGGCATAGCGATCGGTGGTGATGGATTGTCAGGAAACCTGTTGTTCCAACATGTTGATGGGACTAGAATTAGGGCATGCTGCCAGATAAAAGAGACCGCCGGCCGCCACGGAATTTCCTCGCGCGAAGCGAACAGTGGCGTCTTTTAGCCCTCGTCTTCTTATTGGGATTCGTACTCTTCGTGATGGGGCAGATCCGAAGCCCTGAAGCCAGGCAGATGCTCTCTCGCCTCTTCGGGCTCGCAGCGGAAGATGGAACCGCCGAATCCGATGATCGGTCGGAAACCGCAATCGATGCGGAATCCTCAATCGACGATGAAGAAATTGCCTCGCTCCTGACGGCCGCCCAGACTGAGAACCTACCCCCCGATACCTTCCTTGTCCCGGCGGACTCGGATTCCATGCCGGGCGGTGATCCCGAGCCAGGAGGTCCTTTTCCCGGAATCGATACGGTGGCCATGGACATGATTACCGATAATGCCCCATTTCGAGATCGGGAAAACAGGGCGTGGTTCAATATGATCGCGGTCTTGAAGGCCACCGATCCGGAGGCAATCACGGCAGCTTCCGCCGGCCCGATCACCTACGCGCAACTGATCCGCCAGCCCTATCTCTATCGGGGTCGAGTGATCACCGTGCGCGGTGAAGTGCGGCGTGTTGTCGAGAAAGAGGCCCCGAAAAATGAACTTGGGATCGAGACATATCACCAGTTGTGGATCAAGCCAGCGGGGGGCGGAAACCGTCCGTTGACCGTCTATTGCCTGGAACTGCCGGACCGGTTTCCGCGCGGCGGTGATGTGAACGAAACAATCCGATTGGATGGCCTCTTCTTCAAGAACTGGTCCTACCCCAGGCAAACGGGATTAGGACTCGCACCCGCTTTGCTGGCACGGCAGTTGGAATGGATCCAACCGGAGGCATCATCCGAGAAGGCGGATGTCCGGCCACTGGATGGTTTCTGGAAGACCGCCGCGGTGGCGGCAGTGATCGCATCCGGATTGATCTGGTTGATCATCCGGCGAACATCCGGGCGATCCATTCGATCCGTCGCCATCTTCTTTCTCTTTGCTTCCCATGTTCTTCTCCCCGAATATTCCGCTCGGGATGCTCGTGGGGGTGAAGCCGATCGTGCCTCGCGGGCGTCTTCCGCCCCGGACAATCCTCGAAGGCTATTCGAACTGGCTGGTATTGGTGCGAGCTACTTTGCCATGGTGCGCGATGGCCGGCCACTGGTGGAAGACGAACTGGAATTGGTGAGGAAGCTGCTCTATCGGATCCGCAGTTTTTCACCATCGTATGTTGCTCGTTGGACGATCCAATCATTCGATCCGTTTGCTCTGGCAGCTGCTCCGGATGATGCTCGGTCCCATTTTTTTTTAATCCGCGGTACGGCACGAGACCTTTCCGCCATCGTGCCACCACAAGAAGTGATGGACCGCTACCAGACGGATGTGTACTACGAAGTCTTGATGGATCTGGAAGCGAGCGATTTTCAGGCAGTGGTTGTCACCCCTAGAATTCCAGACGCCTGGCAAGAACAGACCAACCTGGTCGAGCCATGCAGTGCGGCCGCCCTGTTCCTGAAATCCAATGGCGAAGTTTACGGCCGAAAGCAGCTTGTCTTTCTGGCAAACCGGATGCATTGGCATCCAGATGGCAAGAGCCAAATTCGGGTCAATGGCGGCCAGGCGATCCTCGGTGCCTTAGGTGTGGATATTGGGCTATTCGATCGGATCCATCAGGAAACGCCGCTCGGAGTCGACGATTCACTCGATCCATCTGAGAGCGCGGACCGGGAACCGTTCTACCAGATCCTCTGGGCATGCGGGCGACTTGGGGTGGAACAAACCATTCGGGCGGCCGAGCGCAACCTATCCCATTATGCCGATCATTGGGCCGCGAAAGTCCGGGAGCTTGAAATGCTCGCGAACTCCGGATCCGAAGCGGAAAGAATCCTGCCCAAACAAATTGCCGCGGAGGTGATCAAGCAGGCCAACGAGGGACTCTACTCGGTGGCGCCGATCTTTCGCGATGCCCGGCACCAGGTTGGAGAGCTGTTCGCTTTCAACGGGATTGCACGCCGCGCCATCGAAATTCCCGTCGGCCGGGATTCACGTGGCAAGAAAAGTGATGTACTTGAACGATTCGGAATCGAGCGCTATTTCGAAGTTGAACTGTTCACACGGGATTCGCAGAATTTGCCGTTGGTGTTCTGCGTGCGTGAACTACCGGATGGCTTCCCGATCGGGGAAACAATCCATGAGGAAATCCGGGTTGCGGGCTTCTTTCTGAAAAAGTGGCGCTATCAATCGCGCAGAATGGATCGGGATGCGAATCGAGACGGCCTGCATGCAGCGATCCAATTTGCGCCGTTGCTCATCGGTCGCTCGGTCCTATGGATTGTCCCTGAGGCGAAACATTCCCCCGTAGCCGGCGTTGTGGCTGGAGGACTATTCATTCTGGCAATCGGTGTCATCTGGTTTGTTATGTGGCGGTGCGCACGCCGCGATCGCGAGTTCTATCGCCGGATGATTGCCATGAAGTATGAAGACGATTTGAATTGAAGCAGAACGGAATCGGGACGCTGGTGATTGAAGCAGCGATAACCATCCACCGGGAACTTGGGCCGGGATTGCTGGAAACGGTGTACGAGGTCGTTCTTGCCCGTGAACTCGCGGACCGTGGACTGAAGGTTGATCGCCAAGTGCCTGTGCCGATCCCCTACAAGCGGATTCTACGCCGCGCGATGATCTGGGATTGGCTTGCCCTGGAGCTGGTAAACGTATGCCAGCACTTCGGCAACGGCTGCGTAGGACTTGTCCGGAACCGGCTGATTGATATCCACTTCTTTATAGAGGAGCTGGGCGAGTGGCTTGCGCTCTACGATGGGGATATTGTGTTCCAGCGCGAGTCTTCGGATGCG
>JAFGFZ010000498.1 GCA_016930815.1 Pirellulales bacterium
TACACGGCAGCTGCCGAACAGCTCGATTTTGTCTCGCCGCATTTGTATCCCAAGTCAGGCAAGGTTCATGACGAGATCAAGCTCCTTCAAAAGTTTGACTGGGGTAAGCCAATCGTCATCGGCGAAACTTTTCCTTTGAGCTGCGGCGCCGAGGACGAGCGAGATTTCCTTCTCAAGAGCCGCAAGTTCGCGCATGGCTGGATCGGACACTGGCCTGATGAATCCCCTGCGGAGCTAGCCGGATTGAAGAAGACCGGTAAGGCCACAATCCACAATGCGATCTGGCTCTCCTGGGTAGACCTTTTCCAAGAGATCGGCCCGCAGATGATCGGCGAATCATCGAAATAGGAACCGAGGAGGACAAGATGAAATCATCGCATCGCTTTTCGATCGCTCTTTTCAGCGTTTGTGTTTGTATACTCACTGCCAGCCCCAGTCATGGGATGGTCCGTGTCGGAGTGCTTACCAAGAAAGATGCCCAAGAGAGGACTCGAACCTCCACGGGAAATTACTCCCACTAGGCCCTCAACCTATGTTGAGCACGTTGGGCTAGGGTTGGGACGGCATAGCCTTTATGTTGCAAGTCCTTTCTTGGATTGGATAACGGTCATTTCTACACTGGTGTTACATTGTGGTAATATGGGGCTTGTGCTGCAAGTATTACCCCGGATTTGCCCTGGATTCTTATACTGCAACTTGTAACTCCTAGGGCATCTGATGGTAACGCCCCGCAGAAACACGTCAAAGATTGTTGTCCACATAGTTCACACAAGCGTTGAGGTTGACAACAATCTGGCACCAATTGCCTCAAATTCATCGGGGAAAAAAGCCAACTCCTCCGATCCAAGGCTCAATCCAGCCAGTTCGAACACGTCATTTTCAGTCTCTTGTATTGCTTCTTTTCGGAAGTCGCTTTTAACGGCTGTATAGTACTCCCATCTCTTATAACGCAAAGCATGTCGATGTGAAACCGCGCCCGACCGGGCCAGATAGTGTTGCGGAATTTTGGAAAGAGCGGGCAAAGACCCATTTGACGGAACGAACCGCCCAATCTGCGATCGGTGGCCGGCACTTCGACCAGAATACAAGGAATACAAGGAGAGACACAAACCTTGACCAGGATATGTGGCAGCTTAGGTAGGTTGTGTGTCGAGTGGAAAGCATCATATTTCTTTGGATTAATGTCCAGAATACTCCAGGTCTTCTATATTGGCGCGTCAAGGTCTGTGTCTTCTGCTTTTTGTAGCGGGCGCCACGGTCACAGCTGGAAAGTAGATCGAAAGGCCCGTGCTGTCGTAATAGGCGGAGTGGTTTTGGATGATCGCACTATTGTAGGCGGCCAGGAATCCCGCCGGCCCTCCCAGGAAGAAGGCGACAAACATCAAGACTGTGGTGAGCAGTGGCATTTTCCCACCAGGCATATAGGCCGACGGCTTCTCCGGGAATTCCGACTTCAGCCGATCGACGTCCCGAGGGCACTCCTTCTCGGTGTCGAACTTCGTTTGGCATTTTTCGGAGAGAGAAATCCCGTTGACCGAGGCGAAGTGCTCAGCCGCTACCACTACCTGGTCGGGATTGGGAGTTACAGCGGCTACGGCCCTTTGCGGCTGTCGCTGGGAGGATCGACGCGAGGATTTGGACGTCGAGCGATCTGCTGTAACGACCGTGGCCTTTTGCCACGGTCTCGAACGAGTAGCCCTGAGAGACACCAGGGTAGCGACCGGCGGAGCGACAGCCGCACCATTGGGCACCGCAACTTGCGAGCCGCAATGCGGACATTTCCCTTTCTTGCCGGCTGCCCGATTTGGAGCCTCCAGCCGTTTGCTGCAGCGCGAACATTGCACTCAGATACTCATCGTGTGGAAACCTCATTTTGTCAGCGGCCAATGAAGGCCGTTGCAGGAAGTTGCCCCGACAAGCTACTTATGGCGGACAGATCCCACAACGTGAACCGTTCCTGCCCGGATTCTACCGTCCATCATATCCAGACCACATCCCAGAAACAGTTGCCCCTACCCTCCCACGGTGAGGATTCGGTTATCCAGCAGTTCGAATTGTTCCTTGTGTCGGGCGTAGACTGGCAGGATATGCTCTCCAGCGATCTTCCTGATTTCAGCGATGTTCTCCGATACACTTTGACCGGCCTTCATCTTGCGGCTTATGTCGTCAATGAGGTTGAGCATCTTGTTCACACTAACGCAGAACTTTTGGATCTTGGCGCTGAGTTCTCCATCGGACTTTTTGGAGAGCGACCGGAGCTTCCGAATGGATATCTCGATGTCTCTGACGTCTTGGCAAAGCCTCCCCGTATTGTGACTTCGCGACCTTCCAATTGTCTGCTCGAGCGCCCTGGTTGCGGCTGCTATCTTCTCCATTTCCGGAACGGCTTGCTTCAACAACGCATGCGCGTCCCGCTCCGCGTCTGTCAGACGTTCGCCGATGATTGTCTCCGGAAAGGGAGTTCTATTTCCCACGAACACAAAACGATCTGCCCGCTGTGTCGTGCCGTAGATCAACGTCCCGCATGGTGATATTCGAAGCTGAAGATCATCGATGACATTACCTTTCGTTGATCCGAATGGTCGGACTGGGTTTGTTGAAGAGCGCCTCAACTGCACGGCGAACGCGTTGATATGGTCATCCTGTCGCAGAGTGCCATCGAGCCGTAAGGGCGCCTCATCCGGGTATTTCGGCGATGAGATTTGCACTGCCAACGTGAGTGCGTCCTTGTTTTGTTGTACGACCGTCAACGTAACGGGGACTCTGGCTCTTGACGAGGACGGTAGCATCACACCCTTGTAGGCCGCGCCCGTCGCGAGCCTCGCGCGAATAACCTCCGCAAATCCACTCGCAGTCAAATCAGCGTACGTCGTAGGTGACTCTCGCTTCGTTAGCATCAATCTAGCCTGGGAACTCGTTCGCCCGTAGAGCGTACGCCCGTCCAATGCCACCCGGAACTGAACCGACTGTGCGAGCTGTGATGGCGAACGGGTGCTCCTTGGCCGAGATGCTGGTGCCGAACGGAGAGAGATGGAATAGGCGTTTCTATTCTGGTTGTCCAACCGAAGCCCGCCTATCAGTGTTTCAACTGAGAACGGGTCACTGACACGTTCGAGCATGGCGCGGACGTACACGCCCTCATCTCGCACTTCCGCAAATGTGAGGACCACCTTCTCATCGCCGCTGTTTTCTCGGATAAGCATGCCTTCCCACGCGGTCGCGGATGCAACGGCGGATCGGGCAAGTTGCACCAGATTTGGCACCGGTGATAGAGGCTCTTCCCGTTCCAAGCGAATTCTCGCTTTGTCGTCCACACCGATAAGCGTACCGTCCGGAAGGAGTGCAAATTTCGCTTCAGAAGTGAACGCGATCGGCCACGCGTAGCGTTCCTTTCCGTTTTGAATAAGATGTCCCTCGTGGCCAGAAACGCTCCACTCGTCGCCAGGGGTGGTGCGAGATAACGCTTGCAACGAATTGTCGCTCGCATTGTGTTCAAGGAACACGTACGTGACCCTTGTCGACGGACCTGACGGTTCCGACCGACTAGACTGGACCGTGCGGGTGCCGCTCCATTGTGAGCCCGGTACCACGGCCTTCAGAAGACTCGCCGCGAGTCGGTCGCCAAACAAGGCGACCGATGCACTTGTCGACTCGGGCGACCACATAGCCGAATCCGAATTCGCCACGGCCTGAAGTCTGCCGTCTTCCGCGGCATAGAGTTCTATAGGTTGGTGAAGGCCAATGAGGCGACGTAAGTGATGTGAGTAGTACGACTGTGAGGAGGATGTGGCCAACGCAATTACCCAGCGTTCCCGGTTTCCGTTGGCCCGGTTTTGTGAGGCCGACCTTTCATTTCTCACTGTCTTCAAAGCTCCTTCGTAAACGAATCGCTGAAAGGGATCCTCTTTGTCTTCGACCAAGGCTAGAACAGTACGATTCTCCGGATCCTGTTCGACGAACGTGACACGCACCTTGACAAGGCCGGCTGATGAATGTAAGTCTCCGAGCCAGACCCGGCCCGGTGACGTCGCGGACATAAGTGATTCCTTTTCTGATACAAGTACGTTTTCGATCCGCCGATAGGTGCTTTCGACGGAATCAGCGTACTCTCGCTGATGATCCACAATACTGACAATAAGCCGTTGACCTTGTTCTGAGTCGACTAACAAGGCAGACTCTGGCAGCTTCTGTCGCGTCATGACACTGCCGTAGAGTTCGTGCGGAGGGTTTGGTGATGAGAAACTCCAGCCGCCGTCGTCAGTCTGTGTGGCTAAGCACGTGCCGGTCCACGTGTAATGTTCGTCTTTCGAGAATAAAGTCTTGTATAGTCTTGGTGGTACTTTCACAGTTGGCTGAATCTCCACCAATTTCGTTCGCTCGTGCGCCGGTAGCTCATCCACACGTTCTCTTGCCCGCTCGTACGCCGCAGGATCCCAGCCTTTGTCCCTGAGCGCTTCGTCCAGACTAATTTGTCGGTAGAGAGCATTGAGTATTTGTTCCTCCACTTCAAACTCGACAAGTACCTTGCCTCGCAGTTGGGTGTACGACGTGATCTTTGTCGTCACAATCACACTGTTGGCATGGGCCGTATGGGATGCGGCTCGGACCGACTTGTCTAGAAACGTGGCAAGCTGTCTTTCGGAGGGGACTTTCGGCGACTGGACACGACCGCCGCTACAGCCAACAACTAGCAACCATGACAAGGCAAGCACAAGAACCGAAATGGGCCCATGTTCTGGAAGACACAAGAGTCCAAACTGGAGATCTGACGAGGGTTTGGTTTTCATATCTTATCTCCTTGCCGATGACAGTGGTGGGGCATTTTCCAAGGAAGTCCAGTTGGGGGACCGTCCGGGAACGGCCGGGCCCGCAGCCACTTTCGGAGCAGCCAGATGCAGACGGTGAGGATGGACACCGACCCCAGGGCTGTCAATCCGATTGACGTCAAACTGCGCGCGAGTCGTCCTTGACTCTCAAGGGACTGGAGTTGTTCGTGTTCTTGTGGCGTGAACCGAATGCCAAGACGACCAGCATCCGTGTTGTCGCGCCATTGCGGAGCCACGGAGGGATTACTGATTGAATAGTAGAGCCAGGACGCCGTCGCCAGGCACGTGAATCCACCGAAAAGGACCAATAAGCAGGCTAGCCTGAGTGCTTTTGCCGTATACCCAAAGATGGTCCTGAACGTGGCGGGACTTAACCGTCTCCAGAAGTTGTGCATTCGCTGACACGTTCTGTTGATGTTGGCCGAAACGGTGGGTGTTAATCTGAGCACGCCGACACGGAGACAGGTCAGGACACGTTGCGACCGGCTCAGCGCCATCTTGCCAAGCTCGATAGCAGCATTCCTAAAGTCGGGAAGACTCAGAGATTTCAGGTCAGCCGAGGAACTCGAATTGCGTTGGCGTACCGGATGCCCGTGGGTCGCGTTCTGGTCAGGCCATCTGTCATGGTCGGGACTCATCGTCAATAGTCCTCCATAGTATCTCGAACGGAAGGAGTTCGTCGTTATTTTGGCCCCGCCTACATAAGCGTTCATACTGGCCGAAAGTGGGAACCCGAAAAATAATTCTCCTTTCGATCAAGAGCTTCACGACCAAAAAGATCAACCGTTTCTTGCATCAGGGGGACACGTTGTGGATGGCGGAGTCGTACGATCACATCGTTCGTGACAGTGAACTGTTGGTCCGGCTGCAGGAGTACATTTGGTCAAACCCGGAGAGATGGATTTCGTCCAAAGGAGTACGCCTTGGCCGCGGCACGGTACGACTCGACGGACGAGTGAAAGGTCGTGGCCGCGGCGGCTGTAAACCCCAGCCCTGTGTTTCCAGAAGGCTTGCACCTAGCGCAGGTTCGTCGGTGGCGATTCCGACAGTAGACACACTGCTGCAGCTGGAAACCACCGTCATGGGTGTGCTGAGACAGCGCACGATCGGTTTGTGTTACCAAATGGTCCGGGCCAAACGGATGTCGGTCGCAAGTAAGTTCGCAAGTCCCTTATCCCACTCCCCAGCATCCCGCTCGGCGTGCCGAGTCCGGGATCGCAAGCGGTCCTCGGCGAGAACATCGAAACGGTGAGCTGCTGAAGCGACGGTCGTCTGGTTCGACACTGTGCCATCGAAGCTGTCATTTCGATCTTCTTCGGATGGCGAGCGTGCCCCGGTTGCTTCTATTGAAGGACTCGCATTGCGGTTGCCGAAATCCTCCAACACACAGTCAAACACTCCCTTCCGGACTGCAGGGGAAGTTCGCTTTTGGCTCTGAATGGCTCTATCCAGGCCAAGTGGGCCGATGCCGTAGAGTCTGTCGGAACTTGTGTTCTCGCCTTCCCCAGATGGCTTACCCCCGGAGAGGATGGCTGCGCTGCCGGCAGAGCCGGAAGATGTGTTCGTGCCAAATCCCAACTGCCAGGCCAGGAAATCCCAGCCATCGACGTCAGTGTCACCATCCGCGTCGCCATCGGCTAGCGTGGCATCGCCAGAACTGCCGAAACCGGTTTGCCAATTGCCGAGATCGTCACCGTCGACGTCCCCGTCCGTGTCGAAATCGGCGTTCAGGCCGATTCCAACAACGAGCCCGTCGAGCAACTCTGCCCCGATAGCCCCTTCGTTGATTCGGGCACTCAATAAATCGACGACGGTTGGTACCGCCAAGGCCGCATCAACAGTGAACGTCATCTCAAGTAAAACGCCATCGGCTGCCAGTGGTTGGGCACTAGCCAGGCCAACGCGAATGATGCCTTCCTCGCCCGTGTTAACAGCATAGGCCATTCCGTTCGCGGCATTTCCCAGCGTGACATCGGTATTGGCGATGGACAGCAGACTCGCATCGTAGGCAAAGACCAGACCCGCAGACAGCACGTCGGCATCGTTGCGTTCGATCCTTAGTGGCAGGGTTACCTGGCCGGCCGCGTCGCCTTCGACGGTCGGTAGCCAGAGGCGTACGCCGTCGCCTGAACCCGATCCGCCAGCAGCCGGAGCCATCCAATTGCCGGTCACGTCGCCGATCAGGATCGCGATAAAATCCTGGTTTATCTGATCAGTATTCAAAAGGGCGTACCCTCGCCTGGATGGGGCGAAATCCCACACTCTGCCGGCGCCGGCAAACGGCAGGCCGAGACCGTCTGACGATACCCAGTATTCCAGAATGCGGAAGGCGTCCCAGGCATTGACTACGCCGTCGCGATTGACGTCCGCCGCTAGACGTTCGCTGGACGTCAGGGCCGGCCCGATCCCGACCGCTTCTTGCAACACTTGAACCGCATCGTAGGACTCGATCTCGGCCCTGTGGTCATCTGCGTCGTCTTTTGTCGGAGTTAGCGTGTACGTTCCTGTGAGCACGTCCGTGATCGAAAAGACTCCAGTCGCGTCGGTCTGATCCGTATGTACACCATTGCCGATGAGTGACAAAAGGACCTCTGGTACCGGGCTGACTCCGTTGAAATACGTCACCGAACCGGAGACGTCGACCGATGCCGTGACCGTGAAGAGGCCGTGGCTTAGCTGCCCTGGATCCACGCAGTCGTTGTTCAAATTGGCCGAATCAATGGTCAAGTCCGTTGCACTGGAGGGACTCCCGACAACGTAGAACTGGATGATCGCCAATTCGCCATCGCCAGATACGTCGTTGACGCCCGCCATGGAAAGGGAAACTACCCCACTCACATCTGTGTTCGAGTCGAAAAACCAACCCGATGTTGAAATCATACTTCCCATTGCGGGTACGGGCGGGAACAGAACCGCCGAATCGTAGCTGATCACGATATCCACGGAATGCAACCCAGATGCGTTTTCAACATAGATCGGCACGGCAACTGTTTCACCATATTCCGCGGTCAACGTCGTTGCAATCGATAAGCGTATGCTTCGATCAACGAACCGGTAGCCATTCAGCAGCGTCGCCCGAGAATAATCCGGGTTGATGACCATCACGTCGATGAGGGCCGGATAATGCATCGGCGTCGTGACCGTGATTTGGTTGGTGCTAACAACATTGATGTCCGTTGCTTCAACGCCTCCGAACTCGACCGTTGCCCCTTCCTGGAACAGCGTCCCGGTCAGAGTGACCGTTTCGCCGCCCTCGTGCGATCCCTCGTGTGGCGTCACGGCGAAGAGTGACGGCGTCGAGTGGACTAGGACGGTAAACGGTGACGAGGCGTTACCCGCCGAGTCCTGCAGCATTGCCTCGTCCCTGGCGACGACGTAGTACTCGATCCCCGGTGGCTGGACGGCCAAACTGGGAATTGTGGTTGCGTATTCATGGTTCCCATTGACGTCGACCATCGACAGTGGCGTGTAATCGACAGTCCCTTCCGCCCGATAGTACAGCTTCACGCTTTCGATACCCAGATTGTCGGTCGCAACTGCCGTCAGACGCAAGCCAAGCCCCGCGGGCCAATTGGTGATCGGTTCGTGCGTGAGGATCGGCGGAATCGTATCTTCTGCCGCTGCTGAGGCCACGTTGGAAAACGTCGATTCGGTGAGATCCGACTGGAGGACCGTGAACCTGTAGAACATCGTGACAGCGGGCTCTACGTCGGTATCCAGAAAACGCACTTCCTCTCTCTCGGGATCCGCGACAACGGGCGCGTCATTGATCTTCTCGTATGTGCCATCGACCGTGGGCGAGCGATAGACGTTGTACCCGGCCAGCAGGTCGAAGTCGTCCTTTTTCCAAGTCAATTCAATCTGGCCTTCCGCCCCCGATGCATGGAGGGTGAGCGCCCCAACACCCATCGTCTCGACGTTGAATCGGAACCGCGCGACATCCAAACCGGTGACGAGCCACGGATCATCCGCCGCCACGGCTCCGGACATCTGCAAATACTGATATCCGTCACCCGTTGTCGGCGTGAATGTGAATTCACCCTCCCACGTGCGCGGATCGATCCACCCGTTGCCCAGCGGCCGGACCGCGAAGTCCGTGTACGACACCTCCGTATCCGCGGGGCCGAATGTGACGTAGGGGTGAATCGATGTATCCATATCACGGTTGAAAGACAATGTGAACGTCTTCGAACCCGCGCCGACCGTCGGTTGCGAGTCGGCCGATTGGCCGTCGATCAGAATATTCTGGACAAATGGATAGGTCGTTGAAAACCCGATTGACGGCGGCACGCCATAGTCAACTCGCGAATTCGTGACGTCGTCACGGAAATCATCGATCATGTGGTCGATGATCGTTGTATCGTCGGTTCCCCAATAGTTGTTGGTCATCGAGGCATGGGAATACGGATCTCTTCGTCGCGGTGTAACACGCATCCAATGATCGATGTTGACATCCCAGTATGGATTTAGAAAGGCGTTGTATTGATATGGGCCCTGGACGTTGTCACCAAGATATTGCCATAGCTCCGGCGAAGTGTTCGCCACCTGCAGATCGCTTTCCGAGATGTTTGCAGGTAGCTCGAGGATTGCTAGTAATGTACGTTCAAGCCACCCGGAATACGAATCGACAAATGCACTTGCGGCGACCACTTCCCACGGATCACCGAAGTTGACCAAGTGCCGGAGCGTAAATGGATCTGGAGGAGCACCTTCCGCCCAGTTTGTGAAATCTAGCGGCTCGTCGTTATGCCATGTGAACTCACCTGGGCTTTCAAGTGAGTCTTCAAGCCCGATATAATAGAGCACAAGTCCGGAATAGTTGCAGGCGTCGTCGATGGGTGGCCGTCCGTCGAAGTATGTCTGAACAAGTTGCTGCTCCGCGTCATCAGAGATTGTCACGACATGCCCGCCAAAATACTCGGCATACGGTGCGATATACCCGAGATCGATATAACCGCCAATAGTGTCGGGCTGCTCTGACGCCTGTGACACAGAGCAGGGCAGCCGCAATAGTACATACGTGGAGTCGCCAACCGTCTGGGCATGATAGAGTTCTGCTTCCCTTGAATAGGTTGTAAATGCCTTAAGCATATAGGGGGCTGTCGGAGAGTTCTGCAAGAAGGTAGAATTGTAAATGTAACTTGTGGCAAACTCATTGGGATAAGGACGGTTGGGGCCAATGTAGCTGCCATCAAACAGAACAGTATTCAAAACCATCGCATTTAGATAGGACTCCACGTCACTCTGCGAATTGCGAATGATCGTGTGTGAAATTGATCTTGCCTCAACGACAAACTTGTGAGCCGTCCAGTCGATAATCGAGTGATCGATGGTCAATGATCCCAGGTACGACTCTGGTCTGGGGACGCCGCCGTACAGTTCTGGATTACGAACTGTCGCATACGAAATGTCGGCCGACCCGCCATCGACGATCATTCGAGTTGTCTGGCCATCGCATTGTGCCAGTGGAAACAATGACACCGGCGCGTCGGCTGTGCCGTGAGCCTCAAGGATACCGCGAATGTAGAGCGTCCCGAAGTGCTGTCCAGGATCGAACGGATCGTCACTGATGAATCCCCACTGAACTTGTGTTCCCGGTTCAATCGTGAGTGTGGCGCCAGGTGCAATCGACACGTCCCCTGACAAGATCCAAAGAGTGTCTGCCGTGAGGCTTGTATCCGAAACGATTTCCGGTGGTAGCTCTGTTCCCCGTTGCACGACGTACTGGAACGTATCTACATGCGTACCGCTACCGGATGTTGTCGTTAGCTCGAACTCGACCACGTCGCCATTCGCCACCGCGGTTGGATCAACGATGCTAACGACAAACGGATTGCTGACGCCCACGGGCACGCTGTTATTCCAGTAGAGCCCGTTATCTGCGACGGCAAAAGAGGGTACCAGTCCGTAGTCGACCGTGCCGACGCTGATCAAGACGTTGGGATTGTCCATCCCACCGTCGATCACCGCCCGCAACGAAGCCGAAACCGATCCCGCCGGCGCGCCGCGGTTAATTAGCTCGACGCCAAGATGGATAGTCTCATGGGAATCAAAACGCCCATCCCCGTCGTTTCCTTCGGCGATGCTGGCGTCGTCGAAGAGCCAGGTATTGAGTAACGAAACATCTGGTGAAGGAAGCGGTGTCATCGACACCACGGCATTAATCACAGCGGCTGGTTCGCCTGGTTCGCCGCCGAGCGAGCCGCTCAGTGTGCCGGCGATTTGCGATTGGATGAAACCTGCCGAGTGCGTTTTGGTGTCAGGGTAGAGCGAGCGCACTAGAGCCGCGACGCCCGACACGACGGGGGCGGCCATTGACGTCCCACTCCACGCAGCATATTGGCCTCCGGGCACGCCGCTGTAGATCGACGTTCCTGGTGCCGCCACTTCGTACTCATACGGGCTGTGCGGTACATCGTCGTAGTTCGAGAAACTGGCGATGTCTCCGTCGGCGTCTGAGGCCACGACGCCGAGCACCCACGGCAACGCGGCCGGGTAGAATGGCCGTTCGTCGGCAGCCAAGCCGCTGTTTCCGGCCGCTGCGACGAGGACGGCATAATTCGCGGCCATCTCGAGGGCGTCTTCCACGACGAGAGATCGAGCGGTTCCGCCAAAACTCATGTTGATTACATCGGCGCCGTTGTCGACAGCGTAGTAGATCGCACGCACGACGTCCGTTTCACTGAATCCGCCGTCGAGTTCCGGCGCGGACGCATTGATCGCCATAATCCGCGCATTGTAGGCGACTCCCACTCCGCCGACGTCATTGAACGAAGTTGCCGCGACAATACCCGCCACGTGGGTTCCATGGCCATGCGAATCGCTTGGATCTCCCTGTCCACCGGCCGGTGTGCCCTCGACTACGTTTACTCCGTGGATGTCGTCGATGTATCCGTTCCCATCGTCATCAACACCGTTGCCTGGGATCTCACCCGCGTTGATCCACATGTTGCCAATGACTTCCTCGTGGTAATAATCCACTCCCGTATCGATGACCGCAACGACGACACCGAGTCCGCCTGGGTCGGACCCATTGCTTTGTAGATGCTCCCATGCTGCCGTTACATTCGCATCGAAGAGATGCCACTGATCGTTTTGGTTGAATTTCGGGTCGGGATCATCGGTTGGGAGGATGGCCGGCCGCCAAACGTGGTTCGGCCCGGCGTATTCTACGTTGGGATTGCCCGCGAATGCGGCAACCGCGTCTTCGACGCTGAAGCCGGGCACGAGCTCCAACCGATACCAGAGCGACCGTTCGGGAGTTGCCGAATCGCCTGACAGCGCTGAGGAAGAAACCTCAGCGTCTCCCTCGGCCCCATCGCCGGCCGTGAGCGGCTCGGTTCGGCTGATCGTGAAAACGGACTGTAGATCACCGGTACTGTAGTTTGAGAGTAGTGAGGCGAGAGACCTGCCGTCTTCGGTGGCGTCTGGCAGGGTGGGTACTTCGCCCACTGCGGCGGGTAGTTCGCGGAGCTTGATTAGAATCTCGCCTGGGACGTATTCTGCATTGCCGACATCGACGAGTTGTGCGGCGTCGAGTAACCGCCGATCTTCGAGTACTTCGCACTGAAGCGGACAGTAGTGAGATCGAGCTCGATGCTGAGAGAAAAGCGATCCACGACGAGGCAAACGGTGCCGGCGATGTGATAAGAGGCGACGCATCAGAAACCTCCAACGGCAAGAGAGTGACTCGATAAGAATGGTAGTTGCGTCAGACAGCGCGCAGTACGTCCGTGTTTCCAGGCTGACGTACTGCGGCCATTGTGACTGAAGACGATACCAGAGTCAAGTTTTCAGTCGTGGCTGGATTTTCCATTCACAGCACTTGAGCCAGCAGCTCCGATTGCGGCGGGTGGGCCTTCTTTCGTTGCTCCCGCTACAAGCTGTTGCCGCCACGTGGCCACTGCCTCGTCCAGCCCGATTTCCTCGCCAAGAACGATCGCCTTTTCCAATTCGCCGGCGGAGGCGAGAGTCACTGCGTAGACGCGCAGGTACGATCGGGTGGCCGGATCGTCGGGACCAAGTTCTGCACGCGCGGTCCGAGTCGCACGCTCCAAGAGAGGCAGGGCATCACTGTGCCCGCCGGCCTTTGAGTGGACGGTGGCGAGATACACCATCAACTTCAGCGTATCAGGGTGGTTTTCGCCATGTTTGGAGCGGGTATGTCCGAGCATTTCTTCGAACAGTGGCAACGCCTTGGCGGGTTGGCCGATACGCACGTAAGCAGTGGCTAAGTCCTTCATGGAGGCAAACGTTAGGGCGTGCCCTCGGCCGTACTTCGCTTCTCGTTCGGCAAGAGTCCTCTCGAAGAGGGTGATTGCATCTCCAGTTCTCTGTGTCGCTAAATACGCCTGGGCCAGACTGCTTGCCGTCTTATGACTATCCGGATGGTCGTTGCCGAGGACCGCTTGTCTTAGTCGAAGCGTTTCTTCCCAGAGTGGCAGGGCCTCGTCAAGTTGACCGGCTTCAGCGTAGGCGCTGGCCAGATTCTGCATAGATGATAGTGTGCCTGGGTGCCTTCTACCTAATTCTGCTTCTGCTCGCTTAAGCGTGCCTTTGAGAATCTGCAGTCCATCGTCATGTCGGCCGGCCATCGAGTAGGCAGCAGCCAAGTTGTTCGCCGACGTGAGCGTCTCGCGATGAACGTCACCGAGCACAAACCGTTGTTGCATGAGAACCTTCTCGTAAATCGGCAGGGCTTCATCGAGTCGACCAGCGATCGCGTGAGCATTTGCTATCAGATTCATTGACACTAGCGTATCGGGGTGGTCCGCTCCGAGTGTGCCTTGACGCCGTTTGTGCGTTTCTTCGGCAAGAGAAAGGGCGTCGTCAGACCGGCCGGCGCCCATGTAGGCGCTGGCCAAGTCGTTCATCGACATAAGTGTCCCCGGATCGTCTGGTTCCAGGTTCTCCTCATAGAGTTTTCGCGATTCCTCCAACGCGTCCACCGCATCGATGGGCAACCCAAGTCCTAGATATGTGTTTCCAATTGCTCTCAGCAGTCGGGCCTTCACGACGGGTTCGCCATCGAGCTCTGTTTTGAGTCGTTCCCGCTCCTTCTCCAAGATGTCGACGACTTTGATTTCTCGGCCGTCCAAGGCCGGATCCGGACTCTCGAAGGTCTTGACGAGCAGTTCCTCAACTCGCTCTGCATGGATGCGCTGTTCGGCTTCCTTTATCGCCGCCGTCGCAGCCATTTGTCGGTGTTGGTTGATCAAGACCGATGCCACCACGGATGCCCCGGCGACGACTGCCAGCGCGACCGCCGCCGCGCGGACGAACGTGCGATGCTGGCGGCCCCAACGACCGAGTCGTTCCGTCCAACGTTCTTGGTATGCCGTTACCGGCTCGTCGGCCAGGTAATGCTCAATATCATCGGCCAAGGCTTGCGCGGACGCGTAGCGGTCCTCGGAATCGCGGGCCATCGCCTTGATGCAAATGGCCTCGAGCGGCCGCGGCACGCTTGGGTTGACTTCCTGTATCGCTCGGTATTCAGCGCGGCGGGCTTTGTTGATGATTTCGTCGGTGTTTTTCCCGGTTAACGGTGGTCGGCCAGTCAAAAGGCAATAGAGCGTGGCCCCGAGGTTGTAGATGTCACTTGGCGGCCCAATCTTGTCGAGCCAACCGGACGCTTGTTCGGGGCTCATGAATTCGGGTGTTCCGAGTGCATAGCCCTGGATAGTTGCATGGTCGTCTTGTGTCATGTGCGGCAGGAGTGTCGTCTCGTCGGGGTGAACCTGCCGTACGTGCTCTGGGCGGCCCGCCGCCTTGGCCAGACCCCAATCGATGACCAGCGTCTCTCCGTACTTGCCGAGCAGGATGTTCTCCGGCTTCAGATCCCGATGGACGACGCCGCGGCTATGGGCGTAGTGAATGGTCTGGCAAACGTCAACAAACCGGCCCAAGAGCTTGCGAAGTTCAAACGCCCGTTGGCTCGGAGCGCGTTCACCGGACTGCTCCGCATGATATTCTTTGATCGCCTCCCTAAAACTCTGGCCTTCGACGAACCGCATGGCGTAGTATGGCCGACCGTCGGCGTAGCGCCCGAAGCCATAGACTGGGACGATACCCGGGTGTTCAAGCCGGCCTGTGATCTCGGCCTCTCGCGCGAAACGGTCTCGGCTATGTGGGTCCTCAGCGTAGCGTTCCTGGATTTTCTTCAGGGCCACATCGCGGCCCAACTCGCAGTCCTTGGCGACAAAAACTTCGCCCAGTCCGCCTCGGGCATGCGGTCTGACAATTTCGAACCGGTCAGATAACGATTGGCTCGGACGATTGCCTTGATTCGTCGTATCGTCTCGCACGGTAGCGTGTGCGCCATAAAACGTCCCAGTTGACGTGGTCGAGCGGTTAGGGGTCTCGCACTCCAAACGCTCGGGATCCAGATCGGACATTTCCATGAATTTCTCGTCTTGGACGCGCTGGTGATTCCGCAGCATCCGGCATGCTTCTGCACGCAGTTCTGCGTCCGAGCCGGAAGCCGACTTGATGAACGCCTGCCGTTCATGGGCGGGCAATTCGAGCGCCCGGTCCACTACGTCACGCACTTGCTGCCATCTTTCGGGTGTCATCGTTGGCATCCATTGTTCCTTTCGTTCGTCGTGAGTGGCTAAACTCTCGCGCTATTCTAGCAAAGAAAGTGGTCAAGGCCACAAGACCTTGTTATCTCTCGTTCTTCCCACTTCGGCAACATTGGTCTGTGTTGGGCGGCGCCGACTCAAGACAGGCCGCTTCCCATGCGCGAACGGGCTACGTATCCTAACGGCGACGGGATGTCTTGATTCTGGTTCTGTTGTGGGCTGAAGACGTGAACTGGGTGGGCTTGCATGGTCCACAGTACGACCACTTGACGTCCTCTTCGTCCACTCGGTTCACAAGTCACTAAGACCAAGCCTGGGCCCGAGAAGATTTGTCCGGCTTGCCCAAGGGCTTCGCGTTTCTTTTGATAGGAAATATAATTTCCCATACCCCCTGATCATGGTCGCCGGGAATGGGTGAGTCGGGGCAAGACTTGCCGGCTGGGCCGCGTGCTGACGGGGATTGCGCGGCTCGCATGGCTGGCAAATCTCGCCAATCGGGCGCACCCTCCCCCCCGCCCGCCTTCCGTTCACCTTCATCTCGTCCTGGCACTTCGGGCAGCAGAGCGGGTCGGCCTCGTGCACCCGATTGATGAGCATCGCCCACGTCTGGCTGCAGCGGCTTCGCCCCGCAGCCTCTGATACCTCGCCGCTGGGCACCGCGCCCGGCTGCTCCGCTGCCTCCGCTTCGGCCGCCTTGCGGCGCATCCGCCGGGCCTTGTCAGCCGTAGTAGCGGATCAAGTGCGAGCCTTTAGGCGGGATGTGCTGCGTAAACTCCGCCAGCAAATCCAACGGATCGAGGACCTGGAAGTTCTGCTTGGTCCCCCGCTTCAGCCCATCGCCGCGTGGATCGGGAAACGTCGGGAAACGCCCGACAGGCGTCCTTTTCGGCTTGGTAGACGACTTGCCCGGTCTCGGTTACCTTGACCAGATGCGACAGGCTGAACAGGAAGCGAGGTGAGTTCTTCTCTGAGAGATGGACGAACGTCACGTCGTCGGCTGGTGCGGCATCATCCGGCTCTTCGCCGTACCGGCGACCAATCATGCGAATGACTGCTTGCAGTCTTGCGCTGCGCGTCATGCCGGAAACCTACGATATTCCGAAATCCTACAAAAGACCAGTATTTCCCGAATGCACTTCAACGGCCCATCGCGGAAGAAAGTCGGGATAGGGGATTGCTTGATTCAGTGGCAACCGGGATAACAGATAAAATTAATCATCAACTTCAACGAACCCAAATTGGCCGATGGAATATCTCGCTTGATCCTCCCAGGGGCTAATAGACAGTGAGTCAACGGAGGAGGCCGAGGAAATAGAGATTGTGGCTCTCATTTATCTTCGTTTCCTTCTGTTCAAATAATAGACGGCGATAGTGATGCCAGTAAAAGGGACCCAGTGGCTATTGTGCACGTCCGGCCTGGATGGAGGCTGGTGGCTGGGCTGCGGTTCCTTGCGGGCATCGAACGCGCAATCGTCGAAGCAGACCGGCATGACAGTTAGACAGTGCTGATTCGCAAGCTCGTGAAACCGTTCCCAGCGGCTAAGAAATCCTTGTGGATCGGAGCGCCACACGACGAATTGCAGGAAAACGCCGCATATGTCTGAGAGGTTGCGGAATCCACCTGTGATCAATATGACATGGCGATTGCATCCTTGCTGAGAAGATGTTGCGTTTCAAAACGAAAACACAAACTGACAGCCGCTGAAAGAAAGACACGGCACGAGCGGAAAAATAAAATCATTACGATCTTCAGCAACGGGAAACAGACTATAACAGGAATGTTCCCGGAAGGTCGTCGATGTCGAATAATTCCTTATAAACCTTGTCGTATTTGTTTATGTTTGCTTCTGGTTGCCGGCTTCGGGATCGCAAGCGGTCTTTGGTAAAGGCATCGTAACTATCCCATATAAGACTACCAGGCTGCTGGTTTAACCACCTATGATCATGCTGAAGGTCTATCGGTTCATTGGCTATCCAGAACGGTGTGGTTCTTATTGGTAATATCAACCCATGGCGACCAGAACCTTCCCATATCCGATCGACCACCTTCCGAGACATAGGTTGCATTTGTTGCTGTGCCCGAATTTCCTCGTTTCTGGTGAGAGGCGTGGTATTAAGCAGCTGAATATCCTGATCGGTCGTAGAAAAAGCCATGACTGTTTCCCCATTGGCGAACGGGATGCGCTCGGAAACCATTGCCAGGCAACTACCTGAGCCGGAGGTGGTACTATTACCGTAATTTTGCTGCCATATCAGGAAGTCATTTCCATCAACGTCCCCATCCCCATTGGCGTCGCCATCTTCTAAGATGGCACCGCTTGGATTGCCGAATCCAGTCTGCCAATGGTTTAAATCATCGCTGTCCACGTCGCCGTCGGTGTCAAAATCAGCAAGTCGACCGACCGCGACCACGAGACCATCGAGCAGTTCTGTTTGGATAGCCCCTTCATTGATCCTGCCACTTTGCAGATCGATTATGGTCGGCGCCGCTAAAACTGCGTCAATAGTAAAATTTAATTCTAGTAAAATACCATCGGCTACCAATGGCTGTGTACCAGCTAGTCCAACGCGGACGATACCATCCTCACTCGTGTTGGCAGCATAGGCCATCCCAGTCGCAGCCGCACCCAGCGTCACACCAGTATTAGCGATGGATAAAAGACTTGGGTCATAGGCGAAGACGAGACCAACGGATAGTACGTCGGCAGCATTGCGCTCGATCCAGAGAGGTAGGGTTATTTGGCTGCCCACGTTCCCTTCGACGGTCGGTAGCCAGAGGCGCACACCGTTTCCGGTACCCGAACCGCTGGTACCCGGTGCCGTCCAATTGCCGGTCACGTCTCCGATCAAGATCGCAGTGAAATTTTGATCCGTTTGATCACGATCCAAAAGAGGGTATCCGCGGTTGGCCGGATTGAAATCCCATATTTTACCGGCGCCTGGGAATTGGGGACCAATCAGAGCAACCGAGTACTGCAATATATATGATGCATCCATCGGCCCAACGGTACCATCGCGGTTGACATCGGCTGCCCGGATTTCGTCACCTATCAAAGGGGAATCAAGCCCAGCAGCCACGCGCAGTACCTTCGATGCATCCGCCTCGGTAATTGCATCCGTTCCGGCATCGTTGGTTTTTGAGGGCGTTAGTGTATAGGTTCCGGTGAGTACGTCTGTAATTGAGAACACCCCATTATCATCAGTTTGGCTGGTATGGATACCAACCCCGACCAGTACTAAATCGGTATTCGGTACCGGTCCACCACCGTGGTAATACGTCACGTTACCGGAGACGTCGACCGATGCCATAACAGTGAATAAACCATGGCTTAACTGCATTTGTGACAATTCGATATCGTTGAACGAAGCTGTGGTGAATGTTAAGTCAGTTGTGCAAGATGGGTCTCCCTCCACTAAGAAATTGATAATTATTAGAGTGCCATCGCCAGATACTGCATTGATACCAGCCATTGATATAATGATTGTTCCAGGATTAGTAAGATTGGGAACAAAAGACCATCCGAATTCTGAAATAAGATTTCCCTGTACCACACTCTGGGCAGAAAGCACTACCGGATTATAACTTATTTCGATCTGCCCCGAAAGCAATCCGGAAGCGTTTTCAACATAGATCGGAACGGCGATGACATTACCGAATTCTGCAGTCAATGTCGTAGCAATCGATACCATTACACTTTGATCGATATACTTATAGCCGTTGAGCAGAGTTGCCTGGGAACTATCCGGATTGGTGACCGCCACATCGACCAACGCTGGAAAATGCGGAGGGGTCTTGGCTGTGATTTGTTTCGCGCTGACCACGATAACGTCAGACGCCTGAATTCCGCCAAAAGAGACGATTGCACCTTCTTGGAACAGCGTGCCGGACAACGTAACCGATTGGCCGCCCCAATGCGTACCCTCGTTCGGTGTCACGGTAAAAAGTGCTGGTATGGCATCGACAACAACGGTGAACGGCGCCGAGGAATTGCCGATCGAGTCTTGTAACATGGCGTTATCCATGGCCACGATGTAATATTCAATACCGGGTGATTGGACAGTGGAAGCGGGGATGGTTGCTGACCACTCATCGTTCCCGGGAACGTTGGCCATTGATAAGGGCGTGTAGTCAGGATAGATGGGACCTTCAATCAACCGGTAGTACAGTGTCACACTATCAACTTGAACATTATCGGTCGCTATAGCTGTTAACCGCAGTCCCATGCCGGCCGGCCAACTCGTGACCGGCTCATGCAAAAGCACTGGCGGAATGGTATCCATTGCCGCAGAGGATGCAATATTCGAGAAAACCGATTCTTGAAGGTCTGATTGCAGGACCGTGAATTTATAGAACATCGGCACTGCCGGTAAAACATCATAATCCTTATACAGTACTTGCCCGCCCGAATCCGCGAGTATTGGTGCATCATTAATTTTCGTATAGGTACCGTCAATCGCATCCGCTCGATAGACGTTATACCCGGCGAGTAGGTCGAATTCGTCCTCGGTCCATTCTAAATCAATTCGCCCCTCGGCACCGGAAGCTGTAAGCGTGAGCGCCCCAACACCTAATGTTTCGACATTGAACCGGAACCGGGCCACGTCCATCCCAGTCACCAGCCAAGGATCGTCGGCCGCCACGGCCCCCGACATTTGCAAATACTGAAATCCGTCACCGGTAACTGGTGTGATGGTAAACTCGCCTTTCCAAGTGCGGGGATCAATCCAACCGCCGGCACTTGGTTCGACTCGATAGTCGGAGTAAGTTGCGCTGGCCACCGCCGGTCCGAATGTGACATACGGATCGACCGATGTGTCCATCTCGCGATTGAACGAGAGTGTAAACGTCTTCGTGCCGGCACCAATCGTCGGCTGAGACTCGGCTGATTCACCGTCGATAAGAACGCTTTGAATGAATGGATAAGTGGACGGGTATCCTTCAGAGGGTGGCACTCCATAATCGATTCGAGACATCGTGGCGTTGTCATAGAAATCGTAGATCATATGATCGATCAACGTCAAATCATCGGTGCCCCAGTAATTGTTGATCATTGCCGAGTGCGAATTCGGATCGGTTACCTGTGGTGTGATTCTCATCCAATGATCAATATTGAAATCCCAATAAGGATTTAGAAATGCATTATATTGGTATGGGCCATGAATGTTTTCGCTAAGGTATTGCCAGAACTCGGGCGAAGCATTCGCTGAAAGAAGGTCGCCTTCCGTGACAGTACCTGGCAGCTCGAGAATTGCTAGTAATGTGATCGGACGCCAATCACCCAATACGTTCGCGGGGATTACTTCCCATGGATTTGCGAAATATACTAAATGTCGGATTGCGGTTGGTTCGGGCGGTGTGCCGTTTGGCCAATTTGTGTAATTGATGGCTTCGCCATTATGCCATGTGAATACACCCGGATTATCCAGTGAATCTTCGAGCCCGATGATATAGAGGGATGCACTCCCAGAATCTAGACAGGGATTGCTGACGGGTGGTCTTCCATCGTAATAAGTCTGCACAAGTTGCTGCTCTGCCTCATCCGAAATCGTAACGATATGACCGCCAAAATACTCGGCATAGGGAGCGATGAAGTTGAGATCCATGCATTTACCCGATAAATGATAGAAATGATTAGTGATAATACACGGAACCCTTAATAACGCATACGTTGTATCGCCGTAAGTTTGGGCGTGATGCATTTCAGCAAGCCTCGAATGAGTAAGAATAGTGTTCAGTGAATATTGCACATTACGATGGCTCTCTTGAAGAAAAGTCGAGTTGAAGAGATAACTTGCACAAAAATCGTGCACATTCGGTCCATTTGGTCCTAACTGACCAGCATCAAACAAAATGGTGTCCATAATTCGACTTCTGATCTCAGATCCGCCATTGGGAGCTTGGTGAAAAATCGTATTTGAGATTGATATTGCTTGGACGATAAATGGATTAGCTTCCCAATCGAAATATGCATGATCGATACTGTGGAATCCATCGCCGCCAGTAATGTCAATTAAGTTGGGATTTCGAACTTTGGCGTATGATAGATTTGCTACACCTCCATCCACGTAAATCAACGTCGTTTGATCTGCAATCTCTGCCAACGGGAAGAGAGACACAGGTGCTTCTGCGGTCCCTTGGACCACTAACGATCCACGAACATAAAGCGCGCCGTGCTGCTGTCCAGGATCATATGGATCTTCGCTAATGGCACCCCACTGAACATGTGTGCCCGGTTCAATGGTGAGCGTGGCACCTGAGGCAATTGAAACATCTCTGGATATAATCCAATAATCTTCCGCCGTGAGAGTGGTATCGACGATAATTTCCGGCGGCAATTCCGTTCCCCGCTGGACGATGTACTCAAACGAGTCAGTTCGGATGTAGACGGTTGTATCTTCAGGATCCCAACCGTTTTCGAATGTTGTCGAGAGTTCGAACTTAATAACATGGCCATTAAGTGTGTTCGAGTCGACAGTCACAACAAATGGATCACTCGCAGCAGTAGGAACACCTGCTGCGTCTCGGATCAGACTATTGTCAGCCGACGAAAATGGCTCAATCGAACCAAAGACGATCGTGCCAGTGTTGATGGTGACGTTCGGATCATCACCGCTTCCATTGACTACAGCTCGCAAGGTAGCAGAGACCAGCTCTGCCGGTCCCGCACGGTTGAATAACTCGATTCCCAGATGGATCGTTTCCCCGGAATCAATCCGGCCATCCTCGTCGTTGTTTGCATCGATGCTAGTACTATCGAAGATCCAACTTCCGATTGTCGAAACCGATGGTATGGGTGCCGTGGTCATGGCGGCCAGCGCGTCGACCACTCCCGCTGGTTCACCTGGCGTACCACCTTGCATGCCGGTTAGCGTGTTGGCAATCTGGGCCATGATGAATCCATCGCGGTACAGATTCGGATCGTAATAGCGTGTGCGAAGCAGGGCCGCGATACCGGAGACAATGGGTGCGGCCATGGAGGTACCGCTCCAGGCTGCGTATTGATCGCCAGGGAGCGTACTGAAGATCGAATTACCGGGAGCCGCGAGTTCATATTCGTATGACGAGTTCGGCCTATCATCGTAGTTCGAGAAATCGGCAATGTTGCCATCTTGATCCGATGCCATCACACCGAGCACCCAAGGCAAAGCTGCTGGATAGAACGGACGTTCATCGGCCGCCGTACTCTTGTTGCCTGCTGCCGCGATGAGTGTGGCATGGTTGGCGGCAATCTTCAGCGCCTCCTCGACGATAAGGGACCGGGCCGTCCCGCCAAAACTCATATTGATCACATCAGCACCATTGTCGACTGCGTAATAAATTGCGTTGACAACGTCGGTTTCGCTAAATCCACCTTCGAGTTCTGGTGCGGACGCCCGGATCGCCATGATCTGCGAGTTATACGCGACGCCCACACCGCCAACATCATTGAACGAGGTTGCCGCGATAATCCCTGCCACGTGCGTCCCGTGGCCAAACGGATCACTCGGATCTCCCTGTTCTCCAGCCGGGGTATTGGCAACCACGTTCGCGCCATGGAGATCGTCAACGTATCCATTTCCATCGTCGTCGATGCCGTTGCCCGGAGTCTCACCGGAGTTGATCCACATGTTGCCAACAAGATCTTGATGGTTGTAGTCGACACCCGTGTCGATGACTGCAACAACTACCCCGAATCCGCCAGGATCGAATGTATTTTCCTCGAGGTGCTGCCATGCTTGAGTGATATGCGTACTAAAGTGGTACCATTGATCGATGGTATTGAAATTTGGATCGGGATCATCTCCGGGAAGGATGGCTGGCCGCCACACGTAATTTGGCCCGACATAGTCGACTCTCATATCCGCCTGGAATGCGGCAACCGCGTCGCTGACGAGAACGCCGGGCGTGAGTTCCAAGCGATACCAAAGCGATAGATTTTGTATCTTTTCTGGATCAATGGATGATGTTTTAAGAGAGGAAATCATCCCTCCCTCCGCAAGCTCGCGGTCTGTAACAGATCCATTGCTAAAGCGCGAGAACACAGGCTGCAACTCGCCACCACCATATGTGGCAAGAAGCGTACCCAAGGTATCATCTATTGCTGAGTTGCTCGGCGTGGCTGATGCCCGGCCAACTCCAATGGCCGATTCGCGGAGCTTAATCAGAATTTCGTCTTGAACATATTCAATATCAGAGGCGTCTAAACCAATCAGCGATGCTGCATCGAGTAGCCGCCGATCTTCGAGCATTTCATACCGCAACACGCGGTAGTATGGACTTGGTTGTTTTTGGGATGCAATCAAACTGGGGCAACGCCCAAAGCGGCGAAGATGGGAGGAGAAACGGCGCATCGAAAATCTCCAAGGATTTTGAATAGGAAACATTAGGTCTACGGTCGTTATCTCTGTCCCCAGAACTGCCCTGAGGTCAGTCACCTCTGCGAAAAGAAAACAAGTGAAGCCAATGACTGTTTCCAGACCGTGCGGGAGGCTGAACCCGAGTATATGGCTGTCATTGTGTACCCGAGCAGGCGGAGAGTCAAGTTTCAGCCGTTAGTCCCCAGTGGACGAATGCACGCGTTGGTGCCCAAATCGCTCATCCCTCCGTGCCAAAAATGTATGAGATAACTGCCTATTGAAAGATTACAGTAGAGGGTAAAGAGGTAGAACGATGTAGAAAGCAAGGATGTTGGGGATAGAACAAGTGGTGGTGGGCGGAACGGAAGGAGGGCGTAGCCCGACTGGGTGCGTTGGGCATGGATGAATGACTGGAAGTGAAAGTTTACTAGGGAGCCTGTTGGAGGCAACCATGAGCCGGAGGCAACTGCACGAGGACGAAGCTGGTTTTGTACAGCGGAGGCCTTTCCCCTGAGGGCGTGTGGGATGGAAGCCCGAGATTTACTGCAGCACCGAACGCAAGTGAAGCCCCGTAAGGCCGGCCTGTCTGGGCAAGCGTGCCCGGCAACGCGGCACCCGATATCCAACCGTGGCAGGACGGTATTGGGGACGGAGGCGGCGGGAAGTTGTTCATCCTTACCCCAAGAGATCTCTCCAGGTCCGCTTTCTGGTAGAGCCCA
>JAFGFZ010000499.1 GCA_016930815.1 Pirellulales bacterium
ACGCCGCGAAACTCCTCGGGATCGGCCGGGCAACCCTCTATCGCAAGTTGGAACAATACGGAATCGAGAGATAAACTTCGCTAGCCCATACCGGATATCTCGCAGAGATTTTGAGCCAGAACGGACTGCGGGCAGTTCCAGACGAGGAAGAAGAGGGCTTCGCGGCACCAGCGGCCGGTGGGGTGCCCAACCAGGAAGCCTGCCCCTTTCGCGGCGGTGAGTGCGGCTTGGGAGGCGCGGAGCACGAGGCTGTTGGCTTGATAACGCAGCACGTTTGGAGTGCATGGCGATTCATTTCGAGCGAACGCCAGCAGTTCGTTGCGGAGGGCCGTATGTTCCTTGCGTAAAGTGTCATACGGGGCCTGGAGATCGGGCCGTTTCCTGGCTTCATCCTCGAGATACGACAAGGCTGCATTTGCCAGCCCGATCGCAAGGATCGAGGTTTCGTAGCCGCCTGTTCCAGCACCTGTCCCCTGCTGCATCACATTCGGTACCGGTCCGGCCAGGAGCCATTCGTCCATGATGATGACTCGATCGAAACGAACCGGTCCAGTGTGGCTGGCGGATAAACCGATCATTGGATAGGCCTCGGGCATGCTGATACCAGGCAGGTTGGCCGGGATGGCGGCCAGAAGCTGCTGGTCGGTGGACTGCTCGCCATCCATGAGCGTCGCACCAAGGACAATGGTGTCCGCATGCGCTCCGCCAGTGACCCAGGGGCTGTAGCCATCCAGGCGAAAACCACCGTCAACACGATCGGCACGAAGCACTGGGATGGTCAGATGCTGGCGGCTGGTGGTGAGGTGGGAGATGCCGACCGTGGCAAACTGTTCCCCTTTCGCGAGCGAGGGAAGGAGCCGTTCCTTGAGGTGGCCCTTATCGCTGCTGGCAATGCGGCGGCATGCCCCGGCCAGTTGCGTGAGGACAAATGTCGTCGTCAGGCAGGCGGCACTCAGGGCAAGGTACCCGCGGATGATTTCTTCGGCATTCCAACCCTGTCCCCCCCAGGCCGGATCGATGGACCATTCGTAAACGCCATTCTGCCCGCATAGTCGAAGCTGCTCTTCGGGCCAGACGCCCGTGCGGTCCAGTTCCGATGCGCGTACTGCTAGCAGGCGGCACAAGCGGACAAGTTCGGGATCGTCAGGAGAGGTGATGTACATTGCCATTACCGCACACTCATATCGGAACTCTCACCTCCTGCCGCGATCAAATAGGCCTTTTCAACATAGTCCATCACCATGCGATGGGCGCTAAATCTTGCAGCCAGGGTGGCAATGGAGTTCATCATCCGTTCGATCCACGGCCTTGGCAGGCCATGGTCATCGAGGTCATAGAAGATGGGGATCACTTCCTCTTGGAGCACACGGAGAAGATCCTCGGCATCGCGGGCGTCATTCCGTTCTTGGTCGACATGATGGCGGCCCTTGCCGATCGCGAATCCATTCATTCCATTGTATGCTTCCGCCCACCAGCCATCGAGCACCGAACAGTTCAAGCCACCATTCAGGACGACTTTCTGGCCGCTTGTGCCGGAAGCTTCGAGGGGTCGCCGCGGATTGTTGAGCCAGACATCCACTCCCTGCACGAGATGCCGGCCGACGTTGATATCGTAGTCTTCCACGAAGACAACCCTGCCGGCGAATCGCGGATCAAACCGTAGATTGGCAATCCGTTTGATCAGATTCTTGCCCGGTTCATCGGCAGGGTGTGCTTTTCCGGAGAAAATGAACTGAACGGGGTGTTTTTCATTGGTGACAATTTCGCCAAACCGATCCAAGTTGCGCAAAATCAGGTCTGCTCTCTTGTAGGTCGCAAATCGCCGGGCAAAACCGATGGTCAGGGCACCTGGATCGAGGACTTTCTGGGCCGCGTCCACGGTTTCGTCATCCTCGCCGCGGCGGCGGCACTGGCGGCTCAGGCGACGTCGGACAAAGTCCAAGAGCGTGCTTTTAAGAACGATATGCGTCTCCCATAATTCGCCCGGATCGACTTCGTAGATCTTTTGCCAAATACTCGGATCGCCCATTCTTTCAGCCCAATCCGAGACGAAATACCGGTCATAAAGTTGTTGCATCTGGTGGGCTAACCAGGACGGAGTATGCACACCGTTGGTGATATGGCCGATCGGGATCTCCTCTTCCACTCGCCAAGGCCATAGGTTGGCCCACATCCGGCGCGAGACGTGGCCATGGAGCGAACTGACGGCGTTTGCGCGGCGGGAGAGCTTCAATCCGATGACTGTCATGCAGAAGCGTTCGCCATCGTTTTGCGGCTCAACCCGTCCCAAGCCCATGAGTTGCTCATGCGTGATACCGAGTTGGTCCCGCAACGGCCCCAGGTGTTCCTCAATCAGCCTGGAGTCAAAACGATCGTGTCCCGCTGGCACCGGCGTGTGTGTTGTGAAAACCGTCTGCTGAGCGACAGAGCGTAGGGCATCGTCAAAACCTAACCCATCATCGTGCATCCGTTCCCAGATCACCTGAAGGGGGGCAAAAGCGCTGTGCCCCTCATTCAAGTGGTAGACACCCGGAGTGATTCCTAACGTCCGGAGGGCCTTGACGCCTCCAACCCCCAGCACCAATTCCTGGCGGATCCGTGTTCGATGATCGCCGCCGTAGAGTCGGCTGGTTAGTTCACGATCGTGGGGATAGTTCCCTTCGACATCACAGTCAAGCAAGTAAAGCGGAGTCCTTCCGACATGGATCAGCCAGACTTTGGCAAGGAGCTTGCCATCACGCGTATCAATGCTGACTGTGATCGGAGCCCCCTTGGCATCCAGGGCTGGCAGCATGGGCAAGTCTTCGACCTTCGTGTTGATGTATTCCTCACGCTGATACCCGTCGATATCCAGTTGCTGTTTAAAATAACCTTGATCATAGAACAGACCGATTCCCACGAGGGGCACGCCCAGTCCGCTAGCTGCCTTGATATGATCACCAGCCAGGATTCCCAAGCCGCCCGAGTAGATGGGAATCGACTCATGCAGGCCGAATTCGGTCGAAAAGTAGGCCACGGGGGCAGAACCGAGGACGCCCGCCTTGCGGGCACCCCAAGTATCTTGGCGGTTGGCCAGATACCGATTCAAGCGGCGGTGCGCTTGATTGATCCGCGTGTAGAGGACCATCTGGGCCGCCCGTTCCTGGAGCTGCTTCGGGGTCATTTCGGCCAGCAATGCGATGGGATTATGGCCAAGCTGTCGGAATCGGACCGGATCCAGATCACGGAATAGGCTGACGATCTCTGGTTGCCAACTCCACCAGAGATTCTTGGCCAAAGTGAGGCATTTTTCATAAAGAGCTTCCGGAGTGACTCCGGTCCAACTTGAATATTCGACAGTTGCTTGGCGAATAGTTGCCTTTGGGCTCATACGATGCATCCTTGATAGTAAAATAAATGAAGCCTGGCATGGACGCCAGATATTCCTCCTGGAACCGCTGGCGGTCCGGAGCGACAAAGATCATGATCGTTCAGGAATCCCTGACCACGGATCTTACACAACGAGAGCCTACCTGGAAAATAGATGTTTTTTCATTCGATGGATCCTCGAAAAAGGCAATCCGACCAGCAAAATGATGGCGATCGGGAATCGCTTGATCGCCCAGCCCTTGGTTGGCTCGACCGGTTTCTGGCACCACTGATGTGGTTTGCCGGACTGGCGAGTCTGATCTGCACGGCTGGCGCGTTGCAAGATCTTCGAACCGGGACGATTGGATCAATCGGGCATGCCATCTGCTGGTCCGGCATCCTGACCCTATGGTTCCTCTTTCCAATCGAATGGGGTTTGCACATTTTGGCTGGTAGCCTTTATCGCTGGTATCATCTCATCTATTGCATCGCACCGCCACTCCGCCTGGGCGGGAAGGATCATACAAAATGGCGCTGGATCTGGTTGCCGTGGTTCGGGTGGCAGTCCGTCGATCGGGAACTCATTTCAAGGATTGAAAAAGTGTTTGGGGGGCCGATGATTTGCATCGCGCTGATGATCCTGCCGCTCTTGGCCGCTGAATGGTTTTGGAGCCGGATCATCGATGAAACTCCATGGCTCAGGTTCATGCTCGACACGGCCATGAGTGTGATCTGGCTTGCATTCGCGTTCGAATTGATCATCATGATCTCGATTACTCGCCAAAAGATTGTCTATTGCATCAGGCACTGGATCGATATTGCGATTGTAATCCTTCCATTCATTGCCTTCATGCGAGCTTTTCGGCTCCTCCAACTTGGCCGTGTCGAGTATGTTGGGCGGGCCTTGCGGGTCTATCGTGTGCGGGGCATGGCCATGCGGGCGTACCGGGCGATTTTGATGCTCAACATCGTGCGCCATCTGGCCCAGCTCAATCCTGAAAAGCGGCTTGCGATTTTGAGAGAACGCTTGGCGGACCAGCAATACGCGATTCGAGCGACGGAGCGCGAGATTGCCGAGTTGGAAGAGCGTCTGGCTATGGAACGAATGGAAAACCTGACAGAGAATACGAGGTGTCAGTCCATGATGGAAATAGATGATTCGTAACCATTCACGGGGACTGTCCCGATTTTCGCGGCGACCAGGCGCCAACGGCATGGAAACGCTCGATTCGCCGTGAAAACGGGAGTATCTGTCTATTATTTGAACAGAAGGAAACGAAGATAACTGAGAGGCACAATCTCTGTTCCCTTATGTTCATTCTTTGATCGATTTAGATTAATCTATTTAAATAATGGTCAGATACATTTTTATTTCCATTTCGGTTTCCGTTTCTCTAGAAACGCGGTGACACCTTCGGCGGCAGCTTCGGTGGTGCGGGCAGTGGCGCTTGTGATCGCGCCAACGGCAAGGTGCGTAGCCAGATGTTCGCCGAGCGTTTCGGTGATGAGCCGTTTTGTGAGTTGCAATGCTTCCGGCGCGCCGGCCGCGCATTCGCCGGCTAAATCGTTGGCTCGTGCCCAAACGTGATCGTTGTCGGTTAATTCATGGTAAATTCCGATACGGTGCGCTTCAGTGGCATCAATGAGCATGGATGTCAGTAAGAGCCTTGATGCCGGTCCGGTACCGAGGCGAAATGCCAGAAGTGGCGCGACAATACCGGATACAACACCGCGGCGCGGTTCCGGGAATCCGAATTGCGCTTCGTAACTGGCAACCACGATGTCGCTGGCGAGGACCAATCCAGCCCCACCCGCCACGGCGGGGCCATTGACCGCCGCGATAATCGGCTTGGTCGTTTCGAGCATCTTCTCGATGAGGCTGCGATAGGCCTCCGCATCCGCGCCCCACTCGGCCTCTGGATTGGGAAGTTCCGCCGTGGCTTGCATCTCCGCCAAATCCATGCCGGCACAAAAGGCTGATCCCGCACCGGTCAATACAATGGCTCGAACCCGTTTCTCATAATACAGATCATCGAGTGCCTGTTGAATCTCAATCAGCATGGCGCGTGTTGTTGCATTACGCCGGTCGGGCCGATTCAGGATAATCGTGCCTGATTGATCGTGAACTTTCACTTGGACGGGTGCGGTGGGAAGGAACATGGCAGAAGATCGAGTCAAGAGGGAGTGGGTAGTTGCGTGACTAGGAGTGGTTCAAACAAGGTAATTGGATCTGGACGGCTGCCGTGCCAAGAAGCATCGATTTATTTTCGATCCACAATGCTCGCGCTGGATCGGAAAAAATGTCGTAGAACAAGAAGTTAAGTGCCCAAACGTTTGGCAGCTCAAATCGATCGACGCGTGTTGCATTCAGGCTGGCAAAATATTCTCGAATATGTGCAACGGTCAGTTCCCGAACAAGAAACTGATAGTTGGTTTCCGTGAATGCAACCACGCCGAGATTCAAATGATTATTCCACCGACTACTGAGCGCGGTGGCAAGATCGCCTAAAAGGATGGTCTTCTGGATCATGGTACTGGCGCTCTATTCCCATTCTTGTGCGGTTCGGACTTCGACAATCGGTTCAACGGCATCTTTGGGTACCTGCGTGGGCCAGACCGCGACGACTGGGTGGATTGGAGGGCGGGCAATCTTGCCATTCCAAGGAGCAATACCGGTCGGGCCAGTCAAGGGCAGAGGTGGAATCTCGCGTGCGAATCGTTCGACCGCCTCCCGAATTGGACTTTGAACCGTTACGCGAAGCACCATTTCGCATGGTTTGCCCCGGGGTCCGTTGTTTTTCGATATGGAAGTGCCGGGACCAAGCATTTCCACGAGTTTTGTTTCAAATACCCATCCTGCCGCCTTGAGACGTGCGAAAAGGATCTCTGCGACCGCTTGTGCCTTTTGGATACAATCATTCCCCCAGACAAGGAACTCGCCCGTTGCCGCAAATCCGGTATGGTAAATCATCGATACGGGATACGTGGCAGGTGCCATTCTGCCGGTTGCATTCTGGACTCGTACTTGGTTCGGGCGGCATTCGGTGACTTGTACGGTGGTCAAATCGACTTCCACGTCAGGTGTTTGGAAATGAGCCGGATCTCCGATCCCGTTTAAAAGCTGTTCGACGACCGTCTGGCGAGTTACCACCCCGTCCATCCCAGGTGGTTTTGTAATCACGGCAGTGCCATCTTCATCAAATTCGGCAATCGGATAGCCAATATTTGTCAAGTTGAAATCGGACCATGAAGTTCCTTTCCCGCAAGTTACACAAGCGCCACCCTGGATCAGATGGCCGACAACCGCGGCGGAAGCAATCAAGTTCAGGTTGTTGGATGTTCCGTGGATTGAATGCAGGCTAGGGCCAACAGCAAGAGACTCTCCGCCCACGAGACCGGATAAGACAAGTCGGGCTCCGTCGTCTAGCGCCTTGGCGATTGGTTCCCCGCCGAAAATCGCATTCGCTGCCACAATCGGTCGCTTTAACTGGTCCAGTGGTTCGCCTGTATTGATATTATCAAACGAACATCCAGCTGCTATTAGCTCTTCCAAACGTCCGAACAGATCGTCACCGAAAATGACTCCAATGGCGAGGTTGGGTGAACCATTCTCAGACAGGATGGCGGAGACCGATTCCACGCATGTTCGAGGATTCATTCCGCCGGCATTGGTGATGATCTTCCATTGTGGCTGAAGGAAAATCAATGGGCAGAGGCTCTGAATCATTGCCTGGAATTCGCTGACATGGCCACGAGCTGGATCCGCCGCGCGCTGGATGGCGAGGTCGGCCATGGTTGCTTCGGATAAGAACTGGAATATCAGGTAGTCGATTTCAACTTGATCGAGTATCTGCCGGGCCGTTTCAGGTCGATCGGCCGGGAATCCGGCGGCATGGGCGATACGGAACATGGCGTGGATCCTGCCTGCGACTGGGAATGGATTTCCGATATCAATGGATTTCCGAACATCGATGGCCTCGTGACAATGCTGGATTTTAAGCTTCATTAAAGCCTCGGCTGTTTCCCAATGGCAACGTGCTCCGATCCATCGAGTGGATCTTTGGCAACATGGACGGTCTGGAGAGGGGGGGATTCGTGGCATGATGGGCATGCGCAACTCATTGATATGAAAGAGGATGCGCATCAGTTTCGATGGTTGGGAGCTGTTGGATGGCATCCAATATGCAGCCTTGGCTACTCGCACTAAGAAACGTTTGCGGCAAGTTCAAGCTGTCCGTCTCGATTGCAAGGAATCCAGCCGTGGCCAAAAAAAAGACATCCAAGCAGAACCACAACAGGCAGCGGAAGTTCAATGGGACACCGGTGAATGCGCATGTCAAGACGGCGTCGAGATCAACCGACGAGGACCATCCTTCGGAGGAGTATCTGGATGATACGAATACTCAGAGCGACTTCTTCGAGGATGATTCGATTGAAGAAGGTTCACCATCGAGTGTCGATGATCCAGTCCGGATGTATCTGATGCAGATGGGCGAGATTGAAATGCTCACTCGCACGGAAGAAATTGTTGCCGCAAAGAAAATTGAGGCAACGAGGACCCGATTTCGCCGGTCGATGCTGGGAAATGATTTCATGCTTCGGGGAGCGGTTGCGCTTCTCGAAAAAGTACACAGCGGCACACTTCGACTCGATCGAACGATTGAAATTTCGGTGACGAACACATCTGAAAAGAAAAGAGTGCTCAAAAGAATAGTTCCCAACCTGAACACGCTCCACAAACTCCTGAGACAGAATCAAGAAGATTATCGTGTGGCGATCCACCGGTCCCATACAAGGCGCCAGCGGCGTATTGCGTGGCGGCGGTTGGTTTGCCGTCGGAACAAGGCAGTGCGACTGGTCGAGGAAATGAACCTGCGAATTCAACGGTTGCTCCCGATCATGCAGGAACTTCAGAAAATCCGGAATCGCATGGCAACCATCAAGGAGCAGTTATCCCAGCCGGCCCAGATCGCGAGCCTGTCGCACTATGATGAACTCGTTAATGAGCTTCGTTACCTAATGCGGATCACATTGGAGAGTCCGGCCACGCTTGCTCGATGGGATGAGCGGAGCCGGCAGCGCCGTGCCGCCTATGATACCGCCAAACGAGACCTTTCTGCGGCCAACTTGCGACTTGTTGTCTCGATTGCCAAACGGTATCGAAACCGGGGCTTAAGCTTCCTGGACCTCATCCAAGAAGGAAATACAGGCCTCATGCGGGCTGTTGACAAGTTTGAACACGCGCGTGGTTATAAGTTCTCGACTTATGCAACATGGTGGATTCGTCAGGCAATCACTCGGGCCATTGCGGATCAAAGCCGGACAATTCGTTTGCCGGTTCATATGATTGATACGATGAGTAGAGTTCGCAACGTTACGGCCGATTTCGTGCAACAACATGGCCGTGAACCTTGCCCCGAGGAAGTTGCTGAAATTTCTGGCATGTCAATCGATGATGCACGGTGCATTGTCAAAATGACACGGCATCCACTATCACTTGATCAACCAGTGGGGGATCATGAGGATAATTTCTTTGGCGAATTCCTCGAAGAAAAAAATGATGATGACCCACTTTATGACACGCAACATGATATGCTGAAACGGCGTCTGGACGATGTCATGACGGAATTGACTTACCGTGAACGGGAAATCATCCGGCTTCGTTACGGCCTGGCCGATGGCTATTCCTACACGCTCGAAGAAGTCGGTAAAATATTTTCCGTGACGCGGGAGCGGGTCCGGCAAATTGAATCGAAAGCCGTCCGGAAACTTCAGCAACCGAACCGCTGCCGAATCCTCGCGGGTTTCCTTGATAATGTCGATTTCCCGGCGATCGAACAGAGCAATTAGAGCTTATCTGAAAACCCCTCGCCCCCAATCCCTCGACCCGCAAGCGAGGCGAGGGGAGGTGGCTTTTAGGATAGATTCTTAACCGGATAAATCTATCCTGGCCGTGATACGGATTGCAGGACTTGCGTGGCTGCCTGTGACATATTGAGGACATAGAAATGGATGCCGGGAACACCGGCATGGATGAGGTTCTGAGTCTGTTGGATGGCATACTCGATTCCGATCTCGGCCTGCGCTTGTGGATGGTCTTGCTGCGCCTGGAGTGCTTGAAGAAAATCGCCTGGCATTTTCGCACCGCACAACGATGTGATCCGCTGTACTTGCTGGAACTTGGTTACCGGCAGCAGACCCGGTACAATGGGCACTTCGATACCGAGCGTTCCGCAGCGATCCCGGAACCGGAAGAAGTCCTCGTTGTCGTAGAAGAGCTGCGACAAAATGGCATCGGCGCCCGCATCCACTTTGCGTTTCAAGTTGGCCAGATCCACTTCCATACTGGGCGCTTCCCTGTGCTTCTCTGGATAGCCGGCAACAGCGATGCCAAAATGGGGAAATTCGGTTCGTATCAGAGTCACGAGTTCATTGGCATGGCATAATCCACCCTTGGTTGGAACGAACCGAGATTCATTCTGCGGTGGATCACCACGCAGAGCCACGATGTTTTCGATGCCGCGTTGGGCTGCTTCGTCCAGGTATTCGCGGAGCTGGTCAACTGAGCTTGCAAGGCATGTTAGATGCGAGGCAACCGATACATGGTGTGTTGCATGAACACGTGTTGCCACATCGAGTGTTTTTCCCCGCGTCGATCCACCAGCAGCGTACGTACAGGTGATGATGTCCGGACCAAATTTCATTAATTCCTTAACATGGCGGATCAAGGCCATATCACCTACGGCTGTCTTGGGCGGGAATAGTTCAAACGAAAGGCCAAACTTTCCGGAGCGGTATAGAGTGGAAAATTTCATCGATTCTATTTTGACTGGATGACTATGTTGGGTGATCGGAACTATTATGATCAAGGTGGCGATCAACGGATCATGAACAATCCCAGGGCTCACGTAGCCTAATGCCAACCACGAAACGATTCAGAGCGGCCGGCCCAATCGATATATTCGGAAAAACGGCTTCAATCAATGCGTACTTGATACGATAAGCATGACCGATTGAAAAATCAACATCTGCAGGAAAACTGAATTTCGAATCTTGATTGGCATAAAAAGTAATCTACTCTATGGAATACAGAGAAGTTTAAAAAAGTTCCATTTCCCGCAAGTGACAACCCTATCAGAGTGCTGCGTGTGATCTATCCTTTTACATGAATTCAATTTGGTGGTATATTGGCGCGGTGACAATAATCAGCGGATTGCAGCTGATTCTCGGGATCTTTATTGGCTTGTGGATCCATCGGCACGATCGGCGTCGAACACCCTCGATGAGTGCGGATGCCATTCTCGCCCGGGAATACATTAAGGAACTTGCTGCGTTGACATGCAACGTTACCCGAGATGTCAATCAGCATCATTCTCGAATCAACTTGATCCAAAATCAGCTTGGATATGTGAAACGGGCCGGTAATAGTTCACTGACCGATCTAGTGGTCGGTGTTGTCAGCGAACTGATGCGAGCAAACCAAGAACTCCAATCACAACTTGCATCCGCTGAATCTGAATTGCGGCGCCAGACGTCCGAGATAGAATCTCACCTTTCGAAGTCAATGACGGACGAGTTAACAAAACTACCAAACCGGAGAGCCTTTGAGAATACGCTCGATGCGCGGATTAAAAGCTGGCAGTATCAAAAAGTTCCCTTCGCCTTGATGATGATGGACATCGATCACTTCAAGCAAGTAAACGATCAATATGGCCATATGGCGGGTGACCATGTCCTATGCAACGTTGCAGATACAATAAAAAAAACGCTACGGAAGCCAGACCTGGTAACTCGGTTTGGTGGAGAGGAATTCGCGATCCTTCTACCCTATACATCGCTTGATGATGCATCCAACGCGGCACGGAAGGTTCTCTCGGCCATCGCTGCAACGGTCACGCGATTCGAATCGCATGCGCTGGCTGTGACTGTCAGTGTCGGATTGGCGGCGGTCATGGAAGGAGAGAACGCAACGGATCTTATCAAGCGGGCGGACATGGCCCTCTATGCGTCCAAGAGTGATGGTCGCAATTGCGGCTATCTTCATGACGGAGACAAATGCGGGCGCATCTTCGATATCAAGCAGCCATCCGTTGAAGTGCAGTCTGCCAGAGATGGGATTCCACCGGACGATGCGCCAGAACTATCACCAGAATTGATGGCAATCTGCTCGGAGCTCCGTGATCGAGCCTCGGATGTTGCCAAGAAGGTTCGCGTTTCGGCGGAGGCGAGCAAAACCGGAAGAGAATTACCTGGTTGATCCGTGGAATAATGCTTGGTTGTCAGTGACATTCGTCCAATTGGGAGTGGGCGGCGAATAATAAAACCGCCGTTCGTCAACCTGCCCGTCTAACTGCACTTCATACCACTCAATACGCAGGGCCAACGCATCGGGTGTTGCCTGTTTTTCCAGAGAACCAGGTGTGTTGAAATACTCGAGCCGATAGGGAAAGAGGTCCTCCTGTCCCAGGACTAGACGGATTTGTTGAGGAATGTTACGGGTGTCGCTGGTTGCCGCTGGCCCCGTACCCAAAGAGGAATGACCGGCTTCGGGAGCTTGATGTTCACTTTCGCGACGGGCCGGGAAAATCGGGCCACTTTCCGAGGTTATTAACCGCCCATACACCACATAGACGGGTACATCCAAGAGAATACTGCGTCGCGGAAGGCTGAATTGGTAATGCTGCACCAAAGATGCAAGAAGCCGGGCCAGACCGCTATGGCGGGGCTGGGTTGCTAGCATGGGCAGGACCGAATCGGCCGCTGGGGGCGTGGTTTTCGCGGTCGCTTGCCCAGGTCTTGGTGGATTTCGGCGGAGGTCCAATCGCGTGATGCGAGGACCCGTCGGCAGAATTCGGTCGGTCCAAATAAACCGTCCATCGCAGACTTGTACCAACGTGCTGGTCGTTTCGGCAACCCGCATTCTTAATTCCCAGCGAAAGCGCTGTTCCTCGCCAACTCCGGACTGCAAATAGAAACCCGATCCGGCAAGATCGCTTTCGAACATCCGGACTCGGAACCGAACACGGGCCGCGATACTCTTCCGAACCAACAGGGTGGCCTCGGCCGCGGCAACGAGCCGGTTTCCCGAAGGACGACGATCGGACGCCAATTCGGACAGCGGAAGACTCTCAGGGATCGACGGCTGCCCGACCAGTCCATCCCCTCGACCGAAGGCCACTGCTAGCAGACCCATCGCGCCGGCGGCCACAAAACATGCTGTCAAATGAGGTAATCTGCCGTTCATTTTCCGGTTTTGCCGGTTTTACCAAAGATTCGAGTTGTGCCGCGCCGACCAAATAACGGCAGAGACCATTGTCTCCTTGCAGAGCGACCGCGCCACAAGCAATCGGTTGACTGCGATTGTAGGGTTCCGTTGGCGTATCCGTCCATGGCAATCGGACGGCTAACCAGACTTCCTTCGAATCCACTAGCTATTATGCTCATCACTTACTGCTCAGCCGCGATGTACTGGCTTGTTGGCCCAAGAACGCATTGCGGTACAACATTCAGGGGGGAAACGATGCGATTCCAAAAAGGCTTATTGAATTTTGCTCTGGTATCGATCGTTGCAGCGATCGGCTGTCATGCACACGTTGCACGTAACTTACCGCCAGCTTCACAAATGATGCATCCTGGGCCTGGTGTGGGCGGCCCTGGGCCCGGTGTGATCACACCTGCATCTGCCATGGTGCCGGGTTTGGGGGTTGGAGCGACATCGCAAATTTCTTTCCTTGGTCCCAGTGGGGCGGAGGTTTCCTGGGATACATGCGGGGATGGAATCTTCGATTCGGAACCACTGGTCATGCCGGGCCGGCAGAATTTCCCGCAAGGAGCTATCTACCGCCTCAAATTGACCAATCTTCCGGGACCCAATCGAGCTGGTATTGAACTCTACCCAACGCTTGAAGTTGGTCCAGTAACACCACGGACCGATGCGTACCTGGCCCACGCACCCATCCCTGTTCAATTTACCGAGGAGGATATAGATCAGGTCCTGAGTGGCAACTATGTGACGAAAGTGATCTATCTGCCCGATCCGGAATTCCAGGAGCTTGCGCTTTCTGGTGTCGAAACGCTCGTGAGCATGCGGCTGGATCCGGGTGTGGATCCAATCGATGAAGCCGACCGTCGCGGTTCGATCCTGGCCATCGTGCGGATCGGTAATAAGGACTTTGAGTTGCCTTCCGATACCACGATGATGGGAGGCCAGGTGATGCCGGTCCAATATACCGAGGAGGTATACGAAGAAGGCCTTGAAGGCATGGGATATCCCAACGGGGCGATTGAGATGAATGGTGGGATGCCAGGGATGCCTCATGGGATGCCAACGGCCGGTTTTCAGCCATCGGTCGCTCCACCTGGTGTTGTTTCCGGTATCAGCGGGCCCCAGTGGGGAATGCCTTATGTCGGAACTCCGATTGGTTTGCCGGGGCCACCTCATATTCCCTTGGGGGCACCGGCTGGATTGACGCGGCATGTCATCAAGAATCGTACTCGCGTCCACATGCCACAACCCGTCGATACACTCAAGATTTCTGTCAAACAACGTCCTGGCATGAGTTATCCACGACCGGTCCAGAAGGTTCGGGTCAATGAGGTTCAGCGTGAACCATTCCGGTTGTTCGGAGCACGTCGTGGCGCGGGCTATCAGGATGGGGTGGATTATGATGGGGGCTATTACGACGAAGCCTACCCGGCTGGCTATGGTACGATGGGGAATGAATGTCAAACATGCAGATAGGATGGGATAGCAGCCGATGAATGTTTCACCCTGGCCACCAACCATCCAACCCTGAAGCCTCAGGTCAGTCCAGTTCTACTTATCTTCTCAATTTCTCTATAAAACACATGACAACGGTCCGCCCGTCTTATGGCTTCGGCCTTGCTGAAGTTCGAGTCAATGGCAGACTGCAATGGGCAGT